>CACJUX010000048.1 GCA_902596655.1 uncultured SAR116 cluster alpha proteobacterium
CTTTGGCAGCAAAACGCTTGGCATAGAAAAGACTTTCATTGGACCGACTTCCAGCGAGAGCAATCTCGGCTTCAGTAAAAATCCGTGCACGAAATCGGTGATCAAACCTCTTCAAAGCAGCTGCGATCCGCCTCGCGTCACAAATGTCAGTACCAACGCCCAGAATCAAAGTAAGTAACCCTGCTTTCCACCATGTATCATGTTCGCGCCAACCGCATTAACTCGCGCATTCTAGCAATCGCCGCAGGCAGACCTGAAAAAATGCTCTCACCAATTAGAAAATGTCCAATATTCAGCTCAACTATTTCCGGTATCGCCGCGACAGCGCTGACCGTATCATAATCAAGCCCATGGCCTGCGTGACATTCCAGCCCAAGGCCGTGCGCCAGCTTTGCCGCATTGGCAAGCCGCACTAGTTCATCGCCGCGTCTCTCCGTATCGTGACAATAGCGGCCGGTATGCAGCTCGATGATGTCTGCGCCAATGGCTGCAGCCGCCCTTATTTCCATCTCACTGGCTTCAACGAACAGCGACAAACGGATTCCAGCCTCCTTGATTGGCGCCAGTAGCTTGGCCAATCGCCTCTCATGGCCCGCAGCAGCAAGACCGCCCTCGGTTGTCACCTCCTCACGGCGCTCCGGCACTATACAGGCGGAATTCGGCAAGGTATCGACAGCTAGAGCCACCATTTCAGCTGTCGCCGCCATCTCGAAATTCAAAGGAATTCTGATCGCTGCTCTGATCGCCGCTATATCCGCATCACAGATGTGACGCCTGTCTTCGCGAAGATGAGCTGTAATGCCGTCAGCCCCAGCCTGCTCAGCTATAAGGGCAGCACGGACTGGATCAGGATGAACCTCGCCGCGGGCATTGCGAACAGTCGCCACATGATCAATATTCACCCCAAGACGCAACGCCTGCTCCACGCTATCTCTGGCGTGGAGTGTCTGTTTATCGGTGTTGTTCATTTTCGCTTCCTCGACACGGCAGATTTGAATCCATCATCATCGGCCAGCTCGAAATTATAGGGTGCGTCCTCTTTCTGGCCAGTCCTATTCTTGCTGACCACCTCGGTTTTTGGCATCTGGTAATATCTACGGCTTCGGGACTCAGCCAGGCGACGCGCGCGATGCGCGCGCCACCAAATTAAAGCACAATATGCCATGCCAAAACTAGCAAACCAAGTGACAAAGCCAATGATCAACCCGCCTAGCATCATTGGCATCATTAACGGCATCAGATTCTGCATTGGATCGGCGACGATTTCGCTGATCGAGAGATCCACACTCGGCGATACAATCCCAAGCTGCACCAACGCCCAGCTGCCAATAGAAAAGTCCGCACTTATGATTAGGGGGAAAGTCCATGGGTTGCCAACGATCGTTCCAATCGCTGACGCAAGAATGTTTCCACGCAGCAGATAGGCCAGAAATGCCCCAAGCAAAAAATGAAAGCCAATGAAGGGCGTGAATGATACTGAAACTCCACAGGCAACACCAATGGCAATCGACAAGGGACTTCCTGACATTCGTGCAATGCGTTGGAGTAGATAGGCGAACAGACGCCTGAACCCACGCTTCGGCCAGACAAAGCTGCGGATACGCGACACAACCGGTTGTGAATGCCGTCTTCTGAACATTGCTAGCCTTGGTAATTACTGGTTATTGTCAGGCGTTTGCCGCCCGTTCCACACTCTCTACATACTTGTTGGTCTGCAGAACTGCAATAATCGTGCGCATATGTTCCACATCTTTTACTTCTAGATCGAGAAGAATGTGAAAAAAGTCGGGATTTCGGTCAGACAGCTGGATATTCGAGATGTTACCACCCTGCTGGCTGATCACAGTGGCAACCGAGGCAAGACTACCCGGCTCATTAGACAGCACAGTATTTAGCCGGCCATTGACCATGCGGGTAGTATCACCTTCCCAATCCACATCAAGCCACAACTCCGGCGTGTCGTTGAACTTGCTTAGGGTGGCACAGCCAATAGTATGGACTGTGACACCTTTGCCAGTCGTGAAAATGCCAACAATCGACTCCCCAGGTAACGGATGGCAGCACCGCGCCATCGTCACCGCAGTTCCTGAATTGTCACCGCGAATGGTCAGGCTCGGTTTATTGTTATTTCGCGTGGCATTTGACCTCACTGGAACGCTCTCATCCGTGACTGTATCCGGATGAAGCTTTTCTAAGACCTTGCGTGGTGACAACCTATCCTCGCCAACAAGGACAAACAATTCCTCAAGTTTGGTCAAGCCAAACGCGCCAAGCGCGCGTTCGAGCGAACGACTCCGAAATGATTTGTTATGCTCACGAAAGATTTTCTGGATCAGTGCTTTGCCAATGCGGCTAAATTCGAAAGCCCGCTGTGCCCTGATAAATCGGCGGATGGCTGATTTTGCACGCCCAGTAAGAACAAAGCTCTCCCATTCTGCCTTTGGCTTAGCATTTGTTTCGGTCAGAATTTCGATCTGATCACCATTTTCCAATTCGGTGGCAAGCTGTCGTGTCTTTCCATTTATCCGCACACCGACACATGTCTCTCCGATTTTTGTATGAACTGCAAAAGCAAAATCGACAGCAGTCGCCCCTTTTGGCATCGCAATCAGATCACCGCGCGGTGTAAAACAGAAAACCTGATCCTTATAAAGGTCCAGCTTGGTATGTTCAAAGAATTCATCAGCACCCGCCTCTTCATCAAGGATGCTAACAAGTTCCTGTATCCATTTGATCTTTAGTGTATTTATTCCTTGAATTGGATCTTTGTATTTCCAGTGAGCTGCCACACCATGCTCAGCAATGTTGTGCATTTCAGGCGTCCTTATCTGCACCTCAATCTTGTGATTTTCGGGACCGATGACGCCGGTATGGAGTGATTGATATCCATTGCGCTTCGGGGTCGAGATATAATCCTTGAAGCGGCCCATTACCGTCGGGTAATTCAAGTGCAGTTGGCCAAGTGCACGATAGCAGTCACTGACATCGGGTACCAGGACTCGGAACGCCATAATATCGGCGAGCTGGTCCATTGACACTTTCTTGCGCTGCATCTTTGTCCAAATCGAATAGGGTGTTTTCATCCGCCCGTTGACACTGGATTCAATGCCAATATGTTCCAGCTTTGACTGCAATTCCACACTGATCATCGGGATCAAGATTTCAGACTCGGACACCATAAAATCTAGGCGGTTGATAATCCCTTGCCGCATCTCTGCATCAAGAACCTCGAAGGCTGTGTCCTCCAACTCGCTCTGCAAGCTGGTCACCCCGATCCGCTCAGCCAGGGGAGCGAAGATATCCATTGTTTCGCGCGCAATGCGCTGCCTCTTTTCTTCCTTGCGGATAAACGACAGCGTCCGCATGTTGTGCGTACGGTCCGCCAGCTTAACCAGCAGCACCCGCACATCCTCGCTCATTGCCAGCAGCAACTTACGAAAATTCTCAGCCTGCGCACTGCTTGGCGAGGACTGGATTGCAATCCTCGACAACTTTGTAACTCCGTCAACCAACTGTGCAACATCGTCTCCAAACTGTTCGGCGAGTGTTGCCAATTTCACGCCACAATCTTCCACCGTATCGTGCAACAGGGCAGTTATGACGGTGTCGACATCAAGACGCATGTCAATCAGTAGATTTGCGACCGCAACCGGATGTGTAAAATATGGTTCACCCGAGGCACGCAATTGGCCAGCATGCGCCGTCTTGCCAAGCTCAAAGGCTCGCTCGAGCCGCTCACCATCTACATGCGGGTCATAAACACGCATTCGATCAATCAATGGATTCGCTGTTCCGATCATATCCGCCGAGCTAGTTGTGGTCGCCGAGCCTGTACAATCTTTCAACCTCAGCAATAATTAGCTGAGCAGATTTAATCTTCGCCTTGGATTTCAGTGAGGTCAACATCTTCAAAACCAGTTGTTTCCAAGTCTTCACCACTGCCAATATGAATACCGGCTTCTCCAGCTTCCTCACCAGCATAATCACCGACCATTTCCGACAGATCCACCTCGGCGATTTTGGCTGCGTCGTCAGGAGCTTCGTGCTCCTCGCGCACAGACAGGCGTTGCAGCTTTTTCACTAAACCATCCTGCAGGACATTGAGATCAACTGTCTCCGCAGCAATCTCGCGAAGAGCTACAACCGGGTTCTTGTCATTGTCGCGGTCCAAAGTCGGCTGGTCACCCTTGAGGATACCGCGCGCGCGCTGACCAGCAGTCAGCACAAGATCAAACCGGTTGGGGATTTTCTCGATACAGTCTTCGACGGTTACGCGTGCCATTAGTCTCTCCATTACGTTGGGCCCGCTGGACGCAGAGATGTGCCAAGAGACAAGGCGATATGCCCATGTCTGTTATACCATTGGCCCAGTTTTCCGCAAAATATTAAAACGCTGTAAGGGTTACAGCAATTCAGCAAAACTGGCAAGGGGGATTGGCAGCGATTCTCACTTCAGTCAGCATCGCCAAGCGCACATTCGTCCATCGGCCGGATAATCTGGTCACTTGGTAAAGCCGCAATGAGCGTAGCAATGCTGCTGTGGGTGACCGGATGTACCCAGTTAGGCAACACGTCATACAATGGCAGAAGAACAAAGGCGCGTTCATGCATACGGGGATGCGGCAGGATCAAATTCTCACGATCAACTACTAAGCCGCCATAATCCACCAAATCAATATCCAGAACGCGCGCCTCGTTGCGCCGGTTACGTGTGCGCCCAAACTGCTTTTCAATCTGATGCAGTGCCGCTAACGCCACCGCCGCAGGCACTTCTGTTTCAGCTAGAATCACGGCATTAACAAACCATGGCTGATCCGAAATGGGCACTGGCGCTGTTTCGAACCATCGGGAATGATCTAGAACCCTGATATCATACTGGGCGAGTAGCCCGATCGCTGCCAAACATCCCTGTTGCAGCGTTTCATAGCCATCTGGGATGAGATTGGCGCCAATTCCAAGGATGATGCGGGTGGCAGGAGTTTTCACTGATTTTCTCTTGATAAAAGTGGCAGGCCTTGGATTGATATGATCATTACGGCCAGAGTGGATATTGGTACACTGATAACTGTTTCTCTGCTCAAATTGACTGGACAAAAATCCAGTTGTATTTTTTACTTTAGGCATTTGTGTTCAGCTATTTTTCTCAGAACCTCCAGACTTCAGTTATTACATGTAATCAAATAAAACACCTAGCAGATTTAACCGACTAACTTTTCGGAAAACAGGAATAGGATGACAATGACCAACGCCAATGAGCGTACTGCTCTTTTCATCGATGGATCCAATTTCTACGCTGCCGCACGAGCGCTCGGGATGGATATCGACTATGCCAAAATGCGCGCCTTTTTTTCCTTGGATATTAAATTGCTGCGTGCCTATTACTACACTGCTCTACCAGAGGATCAGGATTTTTCACCCCTGCGCCCTCTGATAGATTGGCTGGATTACAATGGTTATGCCGTGGTCAGCAAGCTGACGCGTGAATTTACCGACCCCGACTCCGGGAGGCGGCGGGTCAAGGGCAATATGGATATGGAACTTGCGCTTGATATGTTAAAGCTTGCGCCACATATAGACCATGCGATACTTTTTTCTGGTGATGGAGACTTCTGTCGTCTGCTTGAGGAAGTTCAGGGTATGGCCGTAAAGGTGACGGTTGTATCCAGCACCAAGACCTCACCGCCAATGGTCGCAGACTCGCTGCGCAGAATGGCTGATGAATTCATCGAGATGGAGAGCATTCGCCACGAAATTACTCGAGCGCCCCGGCCAAAGCTGGAAAGCAGCGACGAGGCGGATGATTGAACAATTATATGACAGCTACGGTCAACTTTACTCCACCCTCAACAAATTGTGGCAAATGCCCGCGCCTTTGCCGCTTTCGCAAAAAATATCGTGACAGCCATCCACATTGGCACAATGCGCCGGTTGATGCTATCGGTCCCCTTTCGGCGCTTCTTCTGATTGTCGGTTTGGCGCCAGGTCTGAAAGGTGCGAATGCCACTGGCCGCCCCTTCACCGGAGATTATGCAGGCGGTTACCTCTACCAGATACTGGGTCGTTTCGGATTGGCGACCGGCACTTATGACGGTCATTTAGGCGATGGCGTGACGCTGAATGACGTGCGCATTACAAATGCTGTCCGTTGCGTACCGCCACACAACCGGCCCACCGCCGCAGAGGCCACGTCATGCCGTTCCTTTCTGAGGAATGAAATTGTGGCAATGCCCAACCTTCAGACCATCCTGGCGCTTGGCAAACTGGCCCATGATGCGGTGCTTCGCTGCTTCGACTGTCAATTGCCCGCCTATCCCTTCGCCCATCAGAGCAACTATCTAATTGCCGACCGATACCGCTTGATCAGCTCCTATCATTGTTCGCGCTACAATACGCAGACCGGTCGCTTGACCGATGCGATGTTTACCTCTGTATTTACGGACATTACCCGCGCTATGAGAGCACCGCAGTAGGGTTAAACGAACAGGTTCTCGGCGCTCAGCCCTTGGCGCGTAGCAGACGCGCCTTTTCCCGACCCCAATCACGATCCTTTGCCGCCTGCCGCTTATCCTGTTTTTTTCGTCCCTTGGCCAGACCTATTTTCAACTTGGCAAGGCCGCTTTTATTGAAATAGAGGTCCAATGGCACCAACGTCAAGCCTTCGCGCCTTATTAGGCCAAGCAGCCGGTCCCGTTCCTTCGCCTTTACCAACAGTTCGCGCGGGCGCTTTGGCTCATGGTTGACCCGGGCTGGCTCGTAAATTGGAATGTTGGCGTTGAACAGCATTAACCGCCCCCTTTCCTCTCCCGCATAAGATTCGGCAATACTGGCGCGGCCAGTGCGCAATGATTTAACCTCGCTGCCTTGCAAGATAATACCAGCCTCGATACGGTCTCCGATTTCATATTCGTGGCGTGCCTTGCGGTTCTCCGCAATTCTACGGTTCATAATATGCCCTTTAACCATTTTGTGCCCCTAAACGCTAGTCAACTGTTACCTTTCTCTGCGATCATAGATCAGCGGCAGCTTTCCTATATCAAAAGCCCAGCGCTAAATAGAGCTGCTTTGACCTGATCTTTGCTTTCATCATCGATCTCGCACAAGGGCAGCCGCGTTTCCGACCTGCAGACTCCCAGCAACCCGGCTGCATATTTCACGGGCCCCGGACTCGCCTCACAGAACATGGCCTCATGCACCGGCATCAGGCACCGGTTCAATTCCTGTGCAGTAGCAATGTCACCAGAACGCCACGCATTGTGCATATCGGCAACCTGTCGCGGTGCAATGTTGGATGTCACTGAAATCGCGCCATGGCCACCAGCGGCCAAATAAGGAAGCGTTGTCGCGTCCTCACCCGACATCTGTGAAAACCCATTGCCAAACATATTGACTAGCTTCGGAGGACGGGCAACATCACTTGTCGCATCCTTGATACCACAAATATTTGGATAATCGGCCGCCATGCGTGCCAGTGTGTCGTCACTTACACGGACTATCGAACGTCCAGGAATGTCATAGACAATCACTGGCACTTCGACAGCCTCGGCAACGGCAGTAAAATGGCAGTATAGACCATTCTGCGTCGGCTTATTGTAATAAGGGCTTACAATCAACACTGCGTCTGCGCCTGCATTAGCAGCGTGTTTGGCAAGTCGCACGGCCTCAGCGGTGCTGTTCGATCCGGCGCCGGCAATCACTGGGATACGGCCGGCCGTCTGTTCAATACAAATTTCGATCACCCTGTCATGTTCCGCATGGGAAAGGGTTGGCGACTCACCGGTGGTGCCAACAGGAACTAGACCGTTTGTCCCACTTTCTATCTGCCAGTCGACAAGTTTTCGAAACGCGGCCTCATCTACCTTGCCATCAGCGAAGGGGGTGATTAGCGCGGTGTAAGACCCGTCAAATTGCGGTGTTGCGTTCTGATCTGTCATTATCTTTTCCATTTCAGGAGTGAATGGCTCACCTATCGTGCCCTGCGCCCAAAATAGGCAGGTAACCTGGCAAAAACAACCCGGCAAAATAAAACCGCCAGCAACCCGTGATGGACAAATGTCGGCTAAAGCTCCACAATCTAAATTTGGGATTTTCGAAGTTTTTGGGGTTTGGCGGGAGCAGCCAGTGATGACGGATGAGTTTACTGGTGTTGACGCGGCCACCAAGCTTGATGTCGATACCATCGAGGCGGCAGCACAGCGAATTGCTCCACATATTATCGAGACCCCTCTTCTCGAGTCACCTCGGCTGAATGATTGGCTTGGATTCCGACTGTTGATCAAACCTGAAAATCTGCAACATACCGGTTCTTTCAAACTGCGTGGTGCGAGCAATGCCATCTGGTCATTCAATGATGATGTAAGCAGGGTATTCGCCTATTCGAGTGGCAATCATGCGCAGGGCGTTGCACACGCCGCGACAGCCCGCGGCCTGCATGCGACAATTCTGATGCCGGAGGATGCACCCCGGGTCAAAATCGCGGGAACACGCGCCTTTGGTGGCACTGTCGTCACTTATGATCGCTATACCGAAAATCGTGAAGAGATTGGTGAGCGCATGGCGGCCGAAACCGGAGCTGTTCTGATCCGTCCTTATGAGGACACGCGAATCATTGCCGGACAGGGAACCGTCGGGCTTGAAATTGCTGCTCAGTGTGCTGCGATGGGTGTCACTCCCGATCATCTGGTCTGCTGTTGTGGCGGTGGTGGGCTGATTGCCGGCATCGGCATCGTAATTCGCACTAAAATGCCCACCACCCAAATATGGGCAGCGGAACCAAGTGGGTTTGATGACACTATCCGTTCACTTGCGTCCGGAAAACGTGAACATGCCGACACCTCGAACGATTCGATCTGCGATGCCATTGTCACACCGCAGCCCGGTGAGATGACCTTTGCAATCAACCTGAAAACACTTGCTGGTGGCTTTGCCATTGAGGATCCCCTTGCTCTTCAAAGCATGGCGGCTGCCTTTCATCACCTCAAGCTGGTAGTCGAACCCGGCGGCGCAGTAGCGCTGGCAGCAGTGCTGGACCGCAGACTACCAGCGGATGCTAAAATCGTTGTTGCCGTGATTTCAGGTGGCAATGTGGATGCTGGTACTTTCCAACAAGCGCTAGCGACCCCACCGCTGTTGTGACGGTCAAATCGACCAACCTATAAAATTTTGCTTCCTCTTATAAGTGGAACAGGCGATAACAGCCGCCAGTTTGCAAAAGGATGACAGCCATGGCCAAGAACCAGAACTTCCGCAAAATCAGTTTTGTACTTGGCGGCGCCCGATCCGGTAAATCGCTTCATGCCGAGACGCTTGCAAAAACGCAGCACACCTTGCCTGGTCAGCTTATCTATCTTGCCACAGCCCAAATTTTTGACGAGGAAATGCAGACCCGCATTGACCTGCACAGGCAGCGCCGAGGCCGCGAATGGGTGCTCGCCGAAGCACCGATAAACCTTGTGGAAACGCTTCGCAGCTATGATCATCCAAAAAATGTCGTTCTTGTCGACTGTCTCAGCGTCTGGGTTACAAATCTGATTATTGGTGGACACGATGCTGCCACTGAGCGTGACGGGCTGATTGCACATTTAGCTAAAAGCACTTCCTCACTTATTTTCGTGGCCAGCGAGACTGGCCTCGGCATTATCCCTGACAATGCATTATCACGCCAATTCCGGGATGACAGTGGTCGTTTGAACCAGATGGTCGCAGAAGCGTCAGACGATGTCTTTTTTGTAACAGCTGGCATTGCCCAGAAGATAAAACCATAGTTGGCCTTGTATCAATCTTTCCAACCTTCAATGAGCTTTTGATGTCATTTTTTACTTCCTCTGATCATGTAATTGAAATTATTGGTGATCTGCCAATTTGCTCAGCGGCCATGATGGAAAGTGCACGTGAACGTCAGGCACAATTGACAAAGCCACAAGGATCACTTGGCAAGTTAGAGGATATCGCGGTCTGGCTGGCCGGATGGCAGGGTAAAGAGAAACCCCAGATTAATAATGGCCAATGTCTGATTTTTGCTGGCAATCACGGTGTTGTGGCAAAGGGCGTCAGCCCCTTTCCTCCTGAGGTGACAACGCAAATGGTGATAAATTTCGAGACAGGAGGCGCTGCCATCAACCAACTCTGCCGCGAAGCTGGATTGTCCCTGACCGTGAAACCATTGCAACTTGACGTTCCGACAGGCGACATTTCCGAGGGCATGGCGATGACGCCTGATGAGGTGATTACCGCGATGAATGCCGGTGCTGACGCACTCGATGACAGCTGTGACTATCTGGTTGTTGGCGAAATAGGCATCGGCAACACCACTGTAGCTGCCGCTTTGTCGATGGGTCGATTTGGTGGTTATGCCAGCAAATGGGTCGGCCCAGGCACCGGTCTTGACGATGAGGGTGTTGCCCATAAGGCAAAAATTGTCGATCAAGCCGTTGCCAGACATGGCCAGCTCAATGGCGACCCTGTGTCGCTGCTGGCCCATTATGGTGGGCGTGAGCTAGCGGCGATCGCTGGAGCGGTTCTGGCAGCACGCATGCGCTCAATTCCAGTTATGCTCGACGGCTTCGTCAGCTCAGCCGCGGCATCAGCGCTGACGGCAGGTGACAGGCTAACGGTTTTGGATCATTGCGAAATTTCACATATGTCGACCGAACCTGGGCATTTGCTTCTTGCCATCGCCATGCGGAAACAACCGATCGTTAACCTTGGCATGCGCCTTGGTGAAGGCAGTGGCGCGGCAATCGCCACGTTGCTGGTGCGCGCAGCCCTAGCAACACATAATGGCATGGCAACCTTTGCCGAAGCAGGAGTTAGCACCGCATCAGGAGTTAGCACCGCATAATGGCACGTCAGACTACAAAGGGTATACACAAGAATGCAGATCGGGTCCGGCAGAAAAACAAGCGACCGGGCAGACTTTCGCAGTCTCCCCTAGGTGATCTTGCTGCCGCATTTTTGCTGCTGAGCCGCCTTACGGTGTTTTGGCATAGGTTTGAAGATGACTCCCCCCCCGACGGTGTTTCTGCATGGCGATGGCAAGAAGCTTTGTTTCTGCCCAATGGGCGTTTCCCGCCGTTGGCCTTATTGTCGGTGGCTTTGCAGGACTGGTCCTGTGGCTTGCCATATCGCTTGATTTTCCAGATATTTTTGCCGCCACACTTGCCCTAACCACAATGTTGGCACTTACCGGTGCCATTCATGAAGATGGTCTTGCCGACACGGTCGATGGATTTGGAAGCGGCGGTGATGCCAAGACCAAGGCGAGAATTATGCATGACAGCCATATCGGCAGTTACGGGGTAATGGGGCTGTGCCTCTCGACCATAGCCCGCATTGGCCTGCTCGTCGCACTGGTGGAGCAGAGCACTAGCTGGCTGATGATCATCATAATGGCTATAGTTGGCGCGGGCGCCCGCTTTCAGGTGCTTGCCATGCTGCGGCTCTATCCCATTAGCAGCCACGCCAAACTTGGGATGCTGACCGGCCAACCGACTGTCAGGCGCGGCCTTACCGGAATGGCGATATGGGTTTTGCCATTGATGATAGTTGTTCCTCAGATTGGTGGTGTCGCGGCCATCGTTTGTGCGACCGCTATAAGCCTATGGCTCGGCAAACTTGCTGTGAGCCAGATTGGCGGGCTTAGCGGCGATGTCATGGGAGCGTCGGTCATTCTTGGCGAGATTAGTATTCTTAGCTGTGTTATTATTGCGCTCGCGAGCGGATAAGGCATATGACATGTCCAGCAATAACTGACTTCTATTTCGTTAGGCACGCACCAGTGGTCAAACGCGAGGGACATCTGCCGCCTCACGACCCGCCAATCAAGGAGGGTCCCTTTGATCTTGCACCGCTGAAGAAACGGCTGCCTCAAAATGCCGACTGGCATATCTCGCCGTTGCTGAGAACCCGCCAAACAGCAGATCTGCTGATGCCTGACCTAGTTCCGAGATCGGTGACGATTGATGACGGGCTTGTTGAAATGGATTTTGGTGACTGGCACGACCAACCGATTGCCGAAGTATGGGCGAAAATTGCCGATGGCCCGCGTCACAATTGGTCATTTATAATGCCACAGACGCAGCCACCCGGCGGCGAAAGTTTTAGCGCCCAATGCAAACGCATTGCCAATTGGCTTGATGAAAGGGCAGCGCGACCCGCAACCAACCCACAGATCATTATCACCCATTCTGGCGTGATCAGCGCCGGTCTTGGTCACATTCTCGGGATATCACCGCAACGGGCAATCGGCCTCGCAGTGGCAAATTTCGCTGTTCTGCAGACCAGCTTGATGGAACCAGGCAGGGCAACCGATGCTGGTGGTCCTTGGCAAATGGTGTCTTTGGGCTAGAGCGTTTTGGCCATCTGCCGATGCCTATCTAGGCAGTCAGCTGGCGGGTGCCGCGTGGATCTATCCACCCAATGGATCTATCACTTCGCCGATGCACGACATTCAAACCAAAGTGGCTAGCATTGCGAAACATCAGCATATTTTCTCCACTCAGTTCGATCCGCATCACCGCCTGCTCAACCGTCAGCACCTCAATGTCATAGGACAGATCGGCAACCACCGGCAGGCTTGCGGCGGCGTCGTCATTTTCCTGCTCATGGTCAAGTGCTTCAGCCACCATCACCTGCTCGGCAGAGGTATACACTGTCATTGTTGCGGGCATCACCTCGTGTTCCTCGGCGCTGGTCATGGCATTGCGGTGATTTTTCAGCCGCCTCTTGTGTCGTCGGAGTCTCTTTTCCGCATGTTCGATCGCTGCATCAAGTGCTGCATGTGCGTCAACCGCCCGCCCCTTGCATGGTGT
>CACJUX010000049.1 GCA_902596655.1 uncultured SAR116 cluster alpha proteobacterium
CGGTGACGGCCTACCGGAGGAACAAATCACTACTGACGACATTTCAGCCTTTCGCGACACTTTCGCTAGGCATGGTAATCAACTGGATGTCGTCGTTTTGGCCGCGCCTCAATTGTCACTTATTGAGATGCGCCAGGTGGCTGCGCATTGCTCAGGAAAACGTGTAAAAAAACCCCTGATTGTCTGTACCTCGCCGCAGGTCTATAGTGATGCCACCCGCATGGGCTTTGTTGGCACGATAGAAGATGCCGGTGGAACTGTGCTGCAAGGCACCTGTTTCTACAATCAATATGCCCGTGAGATCGGTGAGGCGAATGGCTGGGTCAATCTACTCAGCAATTCGACAAAAATAGTCAATATTCTGGGCGGTTATGGTTATCGGCCAGCTCTTGCCAGCATGCAGGACTGCATTGACGCGGCCATTAAAGGGGCAATGGTATGAGCCGGATATTTTCCTGCCATGAAGGCATCGGCCCGATCGTCAGTGGCGAGGCACTTGTCGCAGCTGACAATTTCTCAGCGCGCTACGACCTTGATCGTATCAAAGGTGTGTTTTCGCGCCCGCAGCACCTGCTCTTTGGTCAGTCGTACAGAGAAAAGATACTTGTAATGAACACAGCGAAAGGCGGAGTTGCCACTGCCTGGATGCTACATGAGATGGTCGAGCGTGGCGTTGCGCCAAAGGCGCTGGTTCTTAACAGCGCCAATACGATATTGGTGCAGGGAGCCGCTATGGCCAATATGGCGCTGGTTGATCGGTTTGCCGATGGTGACATCACCCAATTGATCAAAACCGGCCAGATGATTACGGTCAATCCGCAAGCTGGTCACATTTACCTCACTGTCGATTAAGCAGTAATTGTTGGATGATTGGTAATCTGGCCCGCTTTTTGCAAGTCACCCTAGGTGCTTTACAATATTGACGCAGAATGACACGAAATTGTAACGTCTGAGTAATGTTTTTTGGCTCGTTTTTTGAAGACTGGTGTCGACATTGAATGAAGAATTAGAGATAGAAGGTCACCTCATCGAAATTATTGAGGAAGATTCTTACGCTGAGGCCGCGTCACACCGGATCAGTGACAAAATCACTGCATATATTCCTCAGCTTTTGGACATTGGCTCGATCAAACAGTTCAAGAACCTGTTCTACGGAGAGAGAACCAAAGTAGACGAAACAATTCGGGTGATTTCTGATTTTGCACAGATTGAAATTGAAATCATTGGTGAAACAAAATGGATTGTTGTTGACGTCTACATTCCGGAAATTCTAGAGCGCGTTCAGGAAATATTGGTTGAGGCAGAACTCGAGATGCGTCAAACAGGCGAAGATCCAATTAAATTGCGAGGTCAAATACCGTCCCCAAATGACACTGAGCTTACAGTAATGTTGGATGGTCTGGATACCACAGCCTCCCGAACGCTAAGTGCAATTAATGCTGTCAAGGGTGATGCCTTGTCCAGACTAAGGTCGGCCATGGACAAAGAGTTCATCGAACCAATTGATGCCAAAGAAGCTGGAGTTGGAATAACGCGTGTCCATGCCGAAGCAACCGAGGTCGTCAAAGTGTTAAGGCTAAAAAAACGAATGGACTTGTTGGGACGGCGTTTTCAAATTTCCAGTGACGAAGAAAAAGCTCTAATGCCAAAACTTGAACAAGAAAAATACATTGAAATCGCTGTTACTGAGAATCTCGAAACCGTTAAGAAAGAACAAGCTGCAGCAAAGGCTGAGGCTGAACCAGAAGACGCATAGGCTGCAAGCCTTCTATCGTTTGTTAGAAACGCCCGTGACTTAACAATTTTGGGCCACCATAAATTGCAGTTTCTAAACCTCGATCATTTTTACCCAAACATCAAAACCAACTTTCTGTAATATGTTGCCTGTAACAGTGTGCAGGGTTTTTGCCATTGTCCAGTAACGCCAGCGCGCAAGCCACCTTATTCAATATTGCATTTTGGATTCAAGTTGTTGACCACGGCGCCTAAACTATCATGAACCAACATCGCCCCCCTCGACATCCCGTGGGCTGCTGTTATTGCGCTGTAATTTCAGAATTAAGGCGATTAGCATCCCATGGCCATTTTTACCAAATAAAACATCAAATTAGCAGAGTGTCGTATACCTTCAAAGAGCTGGGCTGACCACGACATCTATGGCCGTTCCACAGACAATATGACGAAACAGACAAATAAGCTGTTTTGTGGTTTGCGTGCAACCGTCTCCATAAAAGATAATAATTAAGGTTAGTAACAACGAAATACGTTCTACTTTCAATGTCATTTTTGAGGATGAAAAGCAGAATATTTTAGATTTAATTGACAGACTCGGTACCAAAACCCAATATTTTTTGGCTCCTCTGGTTAACATCTCAGTCCTTTATGGCGTTTGTTCGGTTAGAGGGCAAAGATCAAATGGTTTAGAAAAACTCTGAGATGCAAACAGACCTCCCAACGGGGAACTAGTTCTGACAATCTGCCGGGACTGAACTGTGACGGAAACATGTAAGGGTATAACGGCTGACGATCATTCCGACTCCAGCCTTCCCGATGACACCTGAAGAGTAAGCGAATGCAAAAATCAGTCGAACAGACAACATGGGCTAAAAAGCTGGAGATTGGCTTGGACGCCATTACCTTTCTCGAAATTAATGATCCAACCAAAATGATCAATGAGGCCGTTGACAGCCTTTTCGAAAATACGGGGGAGAACGAAAGTGCCTGTAAGGCCGAAATCGAAAATATCGGCAGTGATGCTTATCGGAATATTGCGCTGGCAAGGCTGCAGTACAAAAAGTTTGAAAAGTACGAAACTATTATACCACATGAATTCTTGTATCCCCAGGACAATAACGATGAGATTGTCTCAACTGAGGAATTTAACAGCTTGGTGTTTCAACTCTGGTCAAATGTGAATACAAGCCTTATCGGATTGGAAGAAGCAATGACCTGCCTGCGCGCTGACATTTCCAACGCGATCAGACAGCGTGTAGAAATGCCCGATTTCGCCAATGAGTTCCAGAATTGGATGGACAGAACAAATGAGGAGCTTCATTCCAGCGCGGATGAGAACAGAAAGAATGTTGACATCGACGATACGATTACCAACGCCGTTCAAAGCGGTGCTGCCAGCTCAATCATTTTTCTGCTTATCGTCACCGCGCTGGTGGCACCGCTGTTCAGCATGTGTTCACAAAACTGACTAAACTCGGTAAGCCTTTAGTGATGACAGACAATCAAACGCTCAACATCTATGACGAAAATGTAGATACCTACCAAAGGCTGGTCGATAAACTACCAGAGTTGGAGTCAATCAGCCAATTCACCGGACGCCTGTCTCCGGGCGCGCTAATCCTCGATCTTGGTTGCGGCACCGGCAACGCTGCTGCGCAGATGCGTGACAAAGGGTTTCAGCTTGTTTGTGTCGACGGCTCACCTAAAATGGTCAAGGCGGCAAATGACGCCTTTTCGCTGAATGCCACAACAGCGCTTTTCAGCGATCTGAATGCCACTGCCCATTATGACGGTATCTGGGCCAATTTCAGCCTGCTTCATGCTGCCAAGGAAGATTTCCCAACATATCTGAAGGCAATTCATACGGCCCTCAAAACCGGTGGCCTGTTCTTTATCTCGCTGAAAAGTGGAAAGGGCGAAAAGCGCGACCGGCTCGGCAGATTCTATGCTTATTATCAGGAAGATGAACTGGAAAACCTATTGCTTCAAGCCGGCTTCAAGCCGGAACACACACGCCGCGGTTCATTGCGTGGTATGGCTGGCAATATCGAAGATTGGTTTGGTGTTCTGAGCAGGAAAGAAAGATAAGTGGTGGCCAAAGATCTCTAGATGTCCAGCTAATTGCGTATTTCACAGCTGGACAAGCTGGCAGCCCTGTGAAGCGCTGACGCTGCCGGCGATCACTGCTGTTGGCGAACGTATGCTGGTGCAGCCTGCCTTTACAGACTTTGTGGCACTGCCAGGTGGAACGTGTAGTTGTCATCGAATTTGACGACATCGAGCCTCTACACAAAAGTATGTTGGCAGGGAATATCAGGCGGCACTGGCAGCGCTGGCAAGTGCCGCCAACGGTGATATTCAGATTATCGAAGATGTCTGATGGAATGATTGCCAGATTACCTGTATGGATATCTGTAAAGACAAGAGCAAGCCATGCCTTCTTTCAGTCAGCCGTATCCGACCGTCACAAAACCATATCGAGGGACCACCCATGAAGTCAATTTTGATTACCGGTTGTTCAAGTGGCATCGGCCTAGACGCCGCGCTTGCCTTTCGGGATGCAGGCTGGCTGGTGATCGCTAGCTGCCGAAAAGAGTCTGACTGTGAGATAATGCGCAGCACCCACGGCATGCAGAGTGCCCGGATCGACTATGAGGATGAGGAAAGCATCATCAAAGGCTTTAACACGACGCTGGAAATCACGGGTCGACGTCTCGACGTATTGTTCAACAATGGTGCCTATGCTGTCCCCGCCCTTGTTGAGGATTTGCCAACCGAGGCGCTACGGGCCATATTCGAAGCAAATTTCTTTGGCTGGCACACGCTGACACGGCTCGCCATTACGCAAATGCGGAAGCAGAAAGAGGGTCGCATCATCCAGAATTCCTCGGTGTTAGGCTTCGCCCCACTGAAATTCAGAGGCGCGTATAATGCCACTAAATTCGCGCTTGAGGGATTAACTGACACGATGCGGCTAGAAATGCACCGAACGAACATTCACCTAATCCTTGTCGAACCTGGCCCTATCCGCACTAAGATCAGAGAAAACGCCTATGCGCAATTCATACGCTGGATTAACTGGCAGGAAACAGCAAGCAAATCTTGGTACGAGACTGTCGTGATCCCTCGTCTGTCTGCCATTAATCCGCCGCCTGAACCTTTCGAGTTGATGCCGGTTGCAGTCACCAAGGCGGTGATGCACGCTGCCACCGCGGCACGTCCCAAACTACGATACCGGGTGACCACCGGCACCACTTTGATGATGATCTTCCGGCGCATCCTCAGCTCGCGTGCCTATGACAGGCTGGCCCGCAGGCTCTGACCGTGACCAGTTGCAGGCAATGCCTTACCCATGCTTCAAGACCAGGCCGGTTGCCATTGTTGCCATTTCTGCGACATGATGCGGTGTGGAGTACTAACTAATAACCCTTCTTGCGCTAACCTTATCCCTTGCAGGAACGATCGAGGGCATTGCCGGCCTCGAGCTGCCACGCTAAATCTTGGTATCCTGTCACTTGTTCTCAATCTGGAAATAGCGGTGGCGCTTGGAACACTGCCCGAACTGATCGGCATGAGCATAGGTGGTCAAATCCGATATCTACTGACAGAGACACAGTCCCATCAGACCCTTCCGCCGGCATCATGGGCTTTGGGCTCACCCTCGTGAACAGTGTAGTGTGGTAGTCAGAAACTCCCCGCCTATTACGCTTTTAAAGCGCTGCAATTTTTGCTCATCATTATGAAAAATCAAGAAGTGGTATACAGCGGACATTTGCTTAATACAACTGGCCTTGAGTTAGCGAAGGCAGAGCAAGACGATGATTAAGCGTTATTATGAGAAAGGTGAAGCGGTCTTTCAAGTTGGCCAGCCATCCAGCGCTATTTTTCTAATGATTTCCGGCAAGGCTAGTCTGTTTTTTTCCGACAGACCTATCAGAACCCTATATGCATATCAGGGAATGTGAGACCCTCGGCGAAATGGAGTTGATCGAAAATAAACTCAGAAACTCGCGCGCATTTTGTCTTACAGATTGTCTCATTGTCCATATCGAGCGGGTGGATTTTGAGGCCAAATATAAGGGTGCTGATCGCCTGATAAGGGCGTTGGTGCGCTCGTTAAGTAGCCGCCTGCGCGACGCCAACAGAAAGCTCAGCACCCAGCAGCCCGTTTCGATTGCCTGATAAAACATTGCCACAGCGCAGCTACCGATCCCCCGGCCAGATGCCGTGACCCAGATCATGTAGCGCGCTAATGATAAAAGCAAAACTTTGAGTGGCTCGAGAAACCGAGTGACGAGCTCGCAAGTATCCATGCACCAACCCTAATTCATTGATCCAGTGCGCCTTACCACCCGCAGTGGCAATCCGCTCACAATAGTCATGACCATCATCACTCAACGGGTCACATTCGGCCGAGACGACTATCGTTGGCGGTAACCCGGCAAAATCCCGATCCATTAACGGCGCATAAGTTGGATCGTCGCATGGTGGTTTACCCTCCACTCTGCTTTTCTCGTAAAAAATGACATCATCACGTGACAGCATAGGTGCGGCGGCGTGTCGGAGATAGCTGCCACTGGCAAGATCGCCGCCAAGTGCGGGATAGATCAACAGTTGCCCTGCTATCCGCTTTGTAACGCCACCTCGTAGCGCATGCGCCACCGCCGCCGCTAGATTGCCTCCGGCGCTGTCACCACATAACAGGAGTGGCAGGCGGTTCATCGCCAGCACATACTGGGTGGCAGCCAGTGCGTCATCGAACATGGCTGGATGCCGATGCTCCGGCGCCAGCCGATAATCAACCGCGATCACATCATAGCCCGTTGCCGCGCAGACTTCGGCGCAAACATCATCATGGCTGTCCAACCCACCCATGACAAAGCCACCACCATGAAAATAAACAATACACGCATCGCCACCGCCAGCACTGTAATGGCGTAGACCAACGATGCCGGCCCTACCGTCAACGACACTTAGATGGCAAGGCCGTTCCGCGGCAAAGGCGCGGCACATCGAATCATAGATACGCCGCTGCTCAGCAATCGACAGTTGCGCAGTATCATTCGGGAAATAATGGGCCGTATCGCGGATGAACTGCCACATATCTTTATCAAGATAGGTTTGATAATTCATCTGCCCGTCGAGGATAATTGAAACATTCTCCAACGGTAATCCGTTGTAAAGATGCGTCAAGCCATGGGAAATTCTTAAATCCCCACCCCCTACATTTTTGCCCAGCTGACATTGCAGGTGCAGACAAGTTTTCAAACAAGAAATTTCATTTTGACGAACATCATATGGACAAACGCATCCTTGATCTGGTCCAAATGCAAATTGGCATGGGTTAATTCGCCAATTTGAAGACTTAACGTATTATCAAAATTGTGGACAAGACACGCCCTATACAAAACCAGTCATTTCAAACCATCAATCACCCGCCATAAATGTATGGAAAAGATTTTGACCTTTGACACAGCCTATGGCCAGCCTTTAACTGTTGCATGGGTAGTTTCAGTACGACGAGCGCTATCTGGAATACAGAACGCTGGAAAATGGTGAAACAATGTTGAGCAATCTCTCATCGGCTAGTCGTGGGGCGATCCTACTTGTTACAGGAATCTCAATTTTTGGTTTTTCCGACAATCTTACCCTGATGGTCTCCGATCAGGTGGGCGTCGGTCAGTTTCACTTCAGCCGCTCGCTTTTTGCAATCGGCATGGTCGCGCTATTGGGCAGATTATGGGGATTGTCAGTTGTTCCTCGCTATTGGAAGCCAGTGTTTGCAAGAACGGCTTTCATGGTCACATCAATGTTGCTTTACTTTAGTGTCATGCCTATGATGCCGATCGCCGAGGCAGGGGCTGGTCTCTTCACCTCGCCCATTTTTGTGCTGCTGTTCTCGATTATCTTCTTTGGGGAGCGTATTGGCTGGCGGCGGATTTTCGCGGTGATGATCGGCAGCGGTGGTGTTCTGCTGGTGTTACGACCCGGAAGCGCTGGGTTTACCATCTATCACATGCTGCCCGTGCTGGCTGGGGCGTCCTATGCCATGGGATCCATTATCACCTATCGCCATCTTCGCAAGGAGAGTTCTCTGGCGATCCTAATGAGCTTTATTGTCAGCATCGGGATAGTTGGCGCGTTTGCCACAACGGCCCTGACACTCTTTCCCGTGTCTGTTGGCCTGCGGGAGCAGGCACCATTCCTGTTCTCAGGCTGGCAGGGAGTTGATGAGATGTTTTGGGTCTGGGTTGCAGCAATCGCCGCCGGTGCGTCTGTTGCGCTGTCGCTGATGACCCGGGCATATCAACTAACAAAAACGAGTTACGCTGCTATCTATGAATATGCCTATCTGCTTTCAGTGGGGTTTTTTGGTTGGCTTTTCTGGGGCGTTATCCCGGACATTATCAGCATTGCCGGGATTAGCCTCATCATTATGGCTGGAATCGTTATCGTGCTGGCGCAACAACGTCAGAATAACGTTGCGGCCTAACTCATGATTTACAAACCATCGGGGTCCCATAGCATTCGTTTCGTCTTCAAGGTCTAATATAATCGAGGTTTTGTCCTTTCAGCGATCACCCACTAGCGACCTCAGCATTTGGCACATCACCGCTCAGATAGGCGGGCTAGAAATCAGCTGCTTGCGGGATTCACTACTCTATCGAACGTTTCACCAGCCCGTCGATGATTGGGCAGTTCGGGCGATCATCGCCATCACATGCATTGACAAGGGCTTCAAGCTCCTGCTTTAGATCCTTAAGCTCAGTCAACCTTGTTTCTATGTCGTCCAACTTGTTAAGTGCCAACCTTTTCACTACCCTACTCGGTCGGTTCTTATCCTCATAAAGTCCAAGCAATTCGCGGCATTCCTCAATGGAAAAATTGAACCGCCGCGCGGTACCTACAAATTTCAGTTTCGCAACATCCGTTTCTAGATAGTTACGGTAACCCGTCCCCGCAGAAATATGCGGGGTGACCAGTCCAATATTGGCATAATAGCGCACTGTTTTTATGGTAAGACCAGCAGCTGATGCTGCTTCACCTATCTTCATCTCAGGGCTCCACATTCTATTGACTCTCCCCTTAGGGGAAGAACTACCTCTATCACACATGAGGTAAAAATGGCCATTGCAATAAAGACCCTAGATATCAACTGGCAGTGTTCCAGCACGTGGAAAAAGGCAAGCTACAACACCAGCTGGTGTCTAATGGGCTGTGCTATAGGTGATATGGGTACAATTCTGTATTTTCAGGTGACTGGCATCGACTGGCCGGTCATCTGGATTATGTCTCTCGCAATCCTTAATGGGCTTTTGACGTCCATTATGTTGGAAACAATCATCCTTTGTCGGCAAATGCGACCGGCACTCGCTTTTAAAACCGCGATTGGAATGTCACTCGTATCGATGATTGCGATGGAACTAGCAATGAATGTGACAGATGTGTTTCTGACGGGCGGCGCAATCCTCACCTGGTGGGTAGTTCCGATCATGTTGGTTGCGGGTTTCATCACCCCACTCCCTTACAATTACTGGCGGCTAAAAGTACTTGGCAGGGCCTGTCACTAATGAGTAGGGCAATGAATTCACGTCGAAATTTTCTTCAGCAATCCTTGGCAAGCCTTGCACTTTCAGTGATGCCAACAGGCGTTATGGCCGGGCAACGGATACGTCATTATCAGCTGACAGCTGAACCTACCCCACATTTCTTTGACGATAAGCCACTGGCAACCGATCTGTTGCTTTATAACCGTCAGAGTCCAGGACCACTTATTTCCGCCAGAAAGGGTGAAATTCTCGACGTTGAGTTTGTCAATAACCTAGACCAACCCACGACAATTCACTGGCACGGTATCCGTAACATCAATGAGATGGATGGTGTTCCGGATTTGACGCAGGCCAGCGTCGAACCGGGCGAGCGATATCACTATCGCTTCCCGGTTAATGATGCAGGAACTTTCTGGTATCACGCGCACAACAGGGCGTGGGAGCAGGTCGCACTTGGACTCTATGGTCCACTCATTGTGCGGGATCAGAGTGAAACCACTGGCGAGCATGATGTACTGATCGTCGCCGACGACTGGCTAATAAATGAAAATGAGCAAATTGATGCGACCAGTTTTGGCAATCTTGGCCATTGGTCACATGGCGGCAGATTGGGTAACGCCCTCTCTATCAACGGCCAGTTTAGTCCCTCAATACCAATTCCGACCAACGGTTTGATGAAATTGAGGCTTATCAACACGGCAAATGCCCGCATTCTCACCTTTGCACTGTCTGGTACACTATCTGATGCACCATCAAGCGCATCAGCAGGCGAACTGCCAATGCGAGTGATATGCGTTGACGGCTCCCCTTGTGAGCCTTTCAGAACAGATCGGGTCACGCTTGGACCCGCTCAGCGTGTGGACGTAGAGATCAACGACGCTTCGCAGCTGCAAACGCTGCTTGAGACGAGTACAGGCAAAAGCCTTGAGGCCGCTAGTTTCAAACCGGTTTCCACGGCACAGAATGAATACCGCCCTCTCAAAGATCCCCGCCCATATTATGCCCGGCCAAATACGACCAACGCCAAGGTGGTGAACATACATATGCAAGGGGGTGCCATGGGAAATCTTTCTAGCGCTATGTTCAAGGGCGAAATGCGCAGCCTGCGTGACCTAGCCATGAATGAGTCAAAATTATGGGCTTTTAATGGAAATATCGGTGGCTATGACCTCGCTCTCACTGAAGTCAATCTTGGCAAGGTAGTTGTGCTGAGTGTCTGGAATGACACAGCTTGGTCCCACACTATGCATTTGCATGGTCAGCATTTCTGGGTGAAGTCCCGAGAGTTTGGCAAGAACACCCACCACCTTCTCAGAGACACCTATTTAATGCAACCAGGGGAAAAGGCTGATCTAACCTTTGTTGCAGACAATCCCGGCCTATGGTTATTTCACTGTCACATGCTTGAACATCACGCCGCAGGCATGGGCGGTGTGATCGCGGTGTCATAGATCCGCAGAATACCCAAAACATTGTCATATAAGCACCGAATTTCACGAAAGGCGCTATGATGCTCCGAATATCCACCACTGATTATCAACTTACGATCGAAAAGCCAAAGTCAACGTTGATAACATGACTATCTTAGTCCAAGACCCGCCCGTTTAACCGGTATTGGCCAGCAAAAAGTGTTGGCAGCGCAAAACGAGAGATTAAAGCTGTTGTGATTGAACTAAAACGCATGGCCTTAACACCTGATATTTTCGTACACTACCAACCCCAACTCACGATAATGTAGTAGTTTGACGCTCGACCCTCCGTCAACTCGCCTCGGTTAACATATTAATAAAGTTCCTGCAGACACGGTAAACAGTAATTTGTTCCATTCACGCTCTGAGCCACGAACTAGCTGGGAGGCTAGCTTCGAAGCATCTAATCTGTCCTTTATACGCAACGATTTACGCACAAAGGTACGCCCATAGTGGCCTGTGGGTTGCTGAGGAATACGTTTTTGCAGATAAAAAATACCGCGTTTTCGAACCCGATACGATGCTTGGAGTTTGGACATTTTTATCACCAAATGCAACCCCGCCATTC
>CACJUX010000050.1 GCA_902596655.1 uncultured SAR116 cluster alpha proteobacterium
TTATCTGGGTTGGTGCGTCAGTAAATTTTTTGCTGCCGGGCGGTAGCCTTCCGTCAGAAATACTTATACTCGTTAAATCATAAGGATTTTGTGGAGATAGGATTGGTGCTAACAAACCGCCTAGTATTATCAATACAAGCAATGCAAAGCCAAATGAGGCCAGATAGCTCCCAAAAAAAGAGGACAACAAATCGCTTTCATTCCAATTTTTTTTCCAAAAAATCATGATGCAGAACCAACCCTAATTCTTGGGTCTAGCAGGGAGTAAAGCAGATCAACCGTTAAATTTAGCAAAGAGAACAGAACAGCAACCACTATCAGATAACTTACTATTACTGGCCTATCGAGGAGAAATATGCTGTCGATAATTAATTTACCCATGCCTGGCCAAGAGAAAATTGTTTCCGTTATTACTGAAAAAGCGATTAAAGATCCAAATTCCAGTCCAATGACGGTCACAAGAGGAATTGAGACATTTTTGAGGATATGTACTAAGACTACTCTTTTGCCCGATAGTCCTTTCGCATAAGCTGTCTTTATATAGTCTAGTTGTGCAACCTCCATAACATTTGCTCTGGTAAGCCTTAACAAAAGCGCCGCGTAAAAAAGTGCTAGATTGAAAGCAGGCAAAATCAAATGTTTAATGCCGTCAATAGTGAAAACACTCGACTCTATGCCCAAGAAGTGCCCCACCTCTCCTCTACCCGTTGATGGCAGCCAGTTTAAACTAACTGAGAAAAGCAAGATCAACATAACACCTTGCCAAAAATTTGGGATGCTTACCCCAAATATTGAAATACCCATGATGGATTGAGACATTTTAGAACCCGGGTAAAGGCCGGCATAAATCCCCAACGGCACACCAATTAAAATTGCCAAAAAAATTGCAGTACCCGCCAGCTCCAACGTTGCAGGCATCCTCTCAATTACCAAACCGAGCGCTGGTACTTCATGAAAGAACGAATAACCCAAATCACCCTTTAAGATATTTTTTAAGAATATAAAATATTGATCCCAAATCGGCTTATCCAAGCCAAGAGCCATCGAATACCTGATGATGTCCTCTTCGTCAGCATCTGGAGGCAGCAGCATGTCCACAGGACTTCCCACTGCGTAAAGAGCTAGGAAAACCAGTAAAGATACTGAAACCACAACAAAAATACTTTGGGCTATTCTTTGAATTATGAAAGCTAGCATTTGCACCACCCCGGAAAAACGACCGATGTAGATTTTCTACATCAGTCGTTATGACGCATCAGATCAGTTAGTTTGATCCAATGATATAAGCGGGCAGTGTCAATTCATCAGTTCTAGGAATCACCTTGAAACCTTTTCTCGAGGCCCAAACATTCACCTGGAAATGCGTAGGTATTATTGCTACCTCCTTCATGGCGATTTGCATTGCCTCACCAAGAAGCTGGTTTCTCTTCTCATCATCTAATGTTTGCGAAGCCTCGGTGAAAATTTCATTGAATTTTTTATTTTCGTATCCACCGTAATTATTTATGCTTCCAGACGTTAAAGCAGGACGCATAACCTTTGATGCTTCTCCAGAAGTGCTTCCCCATCCAACCATAAACATTGACATTTCTTTTCCTCTCGCCTTGTTGTAATAGCCAGTCACAGGTTGGGTCTCTACAGTGACATCTATATTTAAGCGAGCAAGCATTTGACCAACAGCCTGTGCCAATTTTCCATCGTTTATGTAACGATTGTTGGTGCCATGAATCGTCATCTTAAACCCGTCGGCATATCCCGCTTCTGCCATTAATTTTCTGGCTTTATCAAGATTATAATCAGGGATTTCAATATCTGGGTTATGACCACCAAGCTGCTCGGGGACCACCTGGTTAGCAGGAACAGCCCAACCTTGCATTACATCATCGACAATACCATCACGGTCAATTGCAAGGGTAAATGCTTGGCGCACTCTAAGGTCACTCATTGGGTTTTTGATTTTTGAGCCATCATTACCCCTAACATGAGGAGTGTCTTCTCGAGCAATATCTGGAACCCAAAAAATCACCCGGTTAGACTCCGTCTGCACCATATCAATATTATCGTCCTCAGATAAGCGTTCCATCTCCGTTGTAGGAACAGCATTTATAACATCCACGTCTCCAGATAGTAATGCTGACACGCGAGATGGATTGCTGGTTATTGGCAATACCGTAACCTTACTCCACTCTGCTTTCTTTCCCCAGTAATCACTAAACGCTTCAAATTCGATTTTTTCACCTGGTTTGTAAGTGATGAACTTATAGGGTCCTGTGCCAATAGTTGCTTTTCCACTATTAAAATCAGCTGGCTCAACCTCACCGATGTCACTACTAACAATCATGATACCAGTCAAATAAGCTGGCAGAAGCGGGTCGAAGGCTTTCGTTTTGATGTGAATTGTATATGGGTCAACTACAGACACCGTATCAATGGATTTCATCGAACGCGCATATCTCGTCGGTTTTTCTTTTGTACCAGGAGCCCTTTTGAATGAATATGCAACATCATCAGCGTCAAAGGTGCTACCATCATGAAATTTTACGCCTTTTCGGAGTTTAAACTCCCATACCAAAGGATCGTCAGTAACTCTCCAACTTTCAGCTAGCTCAGGTTCCAATCCTTGATATTGTCCCGAATGGATTAGGGCTTCGAATATCGTCTTCTTAATTTGAACGTCTGACGCGATTTCCGTAAGATGAGGGTCAATGCTCGCTGCCTCGGTAAGCACGCCAATACGTAATTCTTTTGCATTTGCAGAAGACCAAACAAACGCCGCAGTTAAAAAAACTAAGACCTTTAAAACAACTCCTTTCATTTTTACCTCCCAAGTTGTTAGATTGATTGAAGCCACAAAGGTACACCGCAAGTGGAGAAAATCAAATGGGTCGAGAGTGTAGTTCCAAGTCGAATGCACTTTCAGAAAAGAAACATCATTTTCAGATAATCAGGTTTAAAGATGAATACAAAACAAGATAATAAATTGCCGATAGCCAAGGCGGGTATTCAAAAAATTAAGCCTCATATGGTGTCATCAAGCTTAATCACAAAAAAAGACCAGAACATAGTCCTTGACTCTAATGAAAATTCATTTGGTCCGTCACAAAAAGCGATAGATGCAGCAAAAAATGCAGCAAATTCGCTTGAGCGCTATGTTGAGAATCCAGCAAGCATTCTTGTGCCTGAACTTTCAAAGACATACGATCTTGAAACTGAACGGATAGCCATTGGTTTTGGCTCGGATGATTTGCTGGCCCGAATCTCGCGTGCATATCTGCAGCCCGGCACGGCGTTGTTGCGAAGCCAGAACAGCTATTTGAAGGTGCCAAATTACGCCTATGGTAATGATGCCGACGCAGTGGCCGCGCCAGACAGGAACTTTTGCACCGATGTTGATGCCATGCTGTCTTGCCTGACAGCGGAAACACGGATTGTCTACGTAGCCAATCCAGACAATCCATCAGGCGCCATGTTGCCAGGCACGGAGTTGCGCCGTCTGCATGCGGGCCTTCCCCGCGATGTGCTTTTGGTGATTGATGGTGCCTATTCAGAATATGTAACCAATCCTGCTTATGAGGATGGTGAGGCGCTTGTCAGGGCGCATGACAATGTGGTCGTAACGCGCAGTTTTTCAAAAATACATGGCCTTGCCGGAGCGCGTGTTGGCTGGGTCTATGGGCCACCACATGTAATCGACACAATCAACCGCATCGGCCTGACCTTTCCGCTTGCCACCCCCTCATTGCATGCGGCGATTGCCGCATTGAAGGATCGGGAACATCGCGATTATGTGCGGAATGAAACAGCTTTGTTGCGTGATGAGGCAACGAAAAAACTGGCCAGTGCCGGCATTCATGTCTATCCCGCACACGGCAACTTCATCCTGATGGAAATGGGCGGCCCTAAAAGTCTAGCGCGCGATATAGACTCGGCTTTGCGAGCAGAGGGCATTTCACTGCGGCGTTTTGCATCTCCTTCATTTGACCGGTGTCTAAGGATGACGCTTGGCCAACATGATGAAACGCGCGCCGCCACCGAAGCAATCATCCGCCTCTACCAAGATATGCGGAAAGCAAGGCCATGAGCGCATCGGTCGAGCCCGGCCATCCAGCGCCACCCAATGGAGAGGCTATCATCGCCCAACTGAAAGAGGCTGGTGTGGGGGTCATCGTTTCCGTGCCAGATATCGTGACAAGTGACGGGTTGTTATGGCCGATCAGCAAAGACCCAGACTTTCAATTGATACGCGTTTGTAAGGAAGATGAAGGCGTGTCCATTTGTGCCGCCCTATCCTATAGCAGTACCCGCGCCTTATTGTTGATGCAGCAGACTGGACTAATGGACTCTTTAAATGCGATCCGTGCAATCGCCATGGATTACCGCCAACCGGTGTGCATGATGGTCGGCTTACAGGGGAAAACACCGGACGAGACGATTTTTGGATCAGCAAGCTATGGTGTGCGGATCATTCCACCAATTCTTGATGCCATGGCACTAACGCATGTTGGCATCGAAACCGACACCGACACACCCCGCATTGGACCTGCGATAAATAACGCCTATGAAACCAGTGATGCACTCTGTTTTCTGATCGGCCAGTCGCCCGTTTGGACCGGAGGGCGCGCATGATCCGGCGTGATTTTGCCTTGTGCGCATTGCGAGGCCTCATCAAACCGCGCGATCTTGTGGTGGCGGTGTATCAAAGTTGTTTTGACTGGCTGGCGCTCTGCCCACGTGACCTCAATTACGTGTCGACAGGTGCCATGGGACAGGCCTCATCGCATGCGCTGGGGTTAGCTATCGGAAGTCCTGACCGGCAAGTGATTGTGCTAGACGGTGATGGCAGTCTGTTGATGAACCTTGGTAGCTTAGTCACTATTGCCACAGTGCGCCCGCAGCATTTTTTGCATCTTGTGTTTGAAAATGGCGTTTATGAGGTAAATGGGGAACATCCAACTCCCGGAGCCGGAAAGGTGGATTTTGCTGCAATGGCGATAGCCGCCGGCTATCAAAGGGCAGTGTGCTTTTCCGAGTTGGGGGCATTTGAGGCAGCATTGTCCGAGTTACTGGCGGCGGATGGGCCTGTGATGGCGGTGCTGAAGATTATTCCAGGTGTAGCCTATCCGCGCGATTATGCCTATATCCATAGCGAGGAAACACGCGAAAAATTCCGCGCTGCGCTTAACCGCATTGACGGTTGAGCGGCTTAGCCGTCGGCATTGGGATACTCATCCCTGACCATTTCCAAAAACTCGTTCTGGATGGCCGAGAGGCCGCGCTGCGTTGACCATAAAAGCTCAGCTGTATAGGGGATGGACGGGGTGAAGGGCACAGCTGCGCATCTTTGGTCAAACGATCCAGAGCCGAAGCCCGAATCAATGATAGAAACGCCGAGCCCGGCCCCGACCATACCGATAATAGCACCCGTTGTTTTGCCTTCGTAGCGGGTTAAGCGTTGGACCCTTGCCTTACTAAAGGCCTTGTCAATATCAGCCTTGAAAATTGACCCTTCTAAATAGGACACGAAATTTTCACCGGCAAGATCCTTTGGCGAGATATTTTTTTTGTCAGCGAGATGGTGCGATGCAGGCAAAAGACACACAGCCTCGGTACTAATCAGATTATGCGTAGCAATGTTTCGGTTGCTTCCTGTCGAGACAGCAAGGCCGAAACTCTGATTTTCTAGCACCATCCACTCAATCCGCTCATCATCCGATTGTACATCAAGGCAGACATTGACATTGGGATGTCGTTTGGAAAATTTTTTAATCAATAAGGGCGCCAGCGTGGGGGCAAAGGATGGAGTACTGACCAGACGAAGCTGCACATGATTGAAATCACGGATGTTTTGCGCCGCCTGTTCGATCCGCTGTAACCCGGTCATGGATTTTGCTACTTCCTCAAAAAAAAGGCGTGCCTCAAAAGTTGGCTCAAGCTTTCGGCCAGACCTTTTGAAAAGCTTGAAACCTGCGGTTTTTTCAAGATCTGAAAGCAACCGGCTGACAGCTGGTTGGGAAGTTCCAAGTATAGATGCTGTCTTGGTTACCGTTCCCGAGGCAATAAGCGTTTGAAAGGCATCGATCTGGCGGAGGGTGATTTTCATCTTTATCCTTTTGCCGAGAGGGCCGAGAGGGTTAGCATAACAAAGGTTGTCCTGCCAAAATATCGCGACGACACTTCGTTCTTGTCAGATTGCTCACGGCCAGCTTTAATCCATAGTGTGAATAAAAAGATAGCCATCGGATTATTTAAAGATATTGTTTATGACGATGGCATTTACAAGATGGGGAGGATCTAGATAAGTGAGACAGATCCATCATGAAATCCCGTTTCTGGCGAAACTGCTCGGGGTAGCGAGTGTGCGGCATCCAAGGGACCCCGCATCGGCTCAAATTGCACGCTCTCTGTGGCAAATTACGCAAGCCATCATTCTGTTTGCCGTCATTGCATGGCTGATACATGCCGGTGCTGCCGCGATGGAGTATCGCTGGCAATGGTATCGTGTGGGTCCGTTCTTTTACCGGATCATTGACGGCGAATTTATTCCTGGCCCATTGATTAAAGGCATCATTGTGACCTTGAAATTGGCCGCAATCAGCAGTGTCTTGTCAATTTTAATTGGTGCACTCACGGCCATTGGAAGACTGTCAAATTCGATTGCTGGGCGCGCCATTGCCACCACCTACCTCGAGATCATTCGCAATACCCCCCTGCTCGTTCAGCTTTTCATGTTCTATTTCGTGCTAGCGCCAATTTTTGGCATTGATCGGTTTTGGGCCGGTGTTTTGTGCTTGGCCGCCTTTGAGGGGTCCTTCGCCGCAGAAATCATCCGGGGTGGTATTCAGGCGGTTGAGCGCGGTCAATATGAAGCTGGTGATGCAACTGGCCTCTCAAAATTTGATAAATATCGTTATGTTATTATCCCACAGGCGCTGCCGCTTATCCTGCCACCATTAACTGGCCTGCTTATATCACTGATCAAACATTCCGCCATTGTCAGCGTCATCGCCGTTGCAGAATTAACGACCGAAGGGCTCAATCTGATATCTGACACCTACATGGCATTTGAAATATGGTTCATCGTTGCCGGAATGTATCTTGTCCTGACGACTAGCCTTTCCGTGCTAGTCAACATCCTTGAAGTAAAGATGAACAGGGCACGATGATCTCACCACAATTAACAACCACCCAGAGAAAGGAGATACAAATGAAATTTTCTAAATTCTTGAAAGCACGGAGCATCATGGCTCTTGTGGCGATCTTAGGAGTTGCTGCAACGTCATTGCCAGCCGTGGCTGATGATCTGATCGCAGATATCCAAAAACGCGGAACCCTAAAGGTCGGCATGTCAACATTCGTTCCTTGGGCGATGCGTGACAAAAAGGGCGATCTGATTGGCTTTGAAATTGACGTTGCCACCAAGGTGGCAGAAGATATGGGCGTTGAAGTTGAATTTGTGCCAACTGCATGGAGCGGTATCATTCCTGCGCTTCTGGCAAAAAAATTTGACGTCATCATTGGAGGTATGTCGATCACGCCACAGCGTAACCTGACTGTGAACTTCACCACACCATACGCGCATTCAGGCCAGATGATGGCGGCGAACACTAAACTCGCCGGCAATTACACAACAATGGACGATTTTAACCAAGCAAGCGTAACCATTGCTTGCCGCCGTGGTGCAACGCCGTGTAAGGCTGCACAAAAGCTGTTTCCGAAGTCAACGCTGCGCCAGTTTGATGACGATGCACAGGCATTCCAGGAAGTTGTGAACGGTAATGCGCACGCTATGATTTCAAGCGCACCAAAGCCACGTTTCTGGTCTGAGGCCTATCCGGATGACGTGTTCGTTGCTTTTGACGGTGAGAATCTGACCCGCGGAAATGAGGGCTTCGCCCTTCGCAAAGGTGACTCAGATGCGATGAATTTCTTCAGCAACTGGATTGTTGTGAACACCAGCAGCGGGTGGCTGAAAGAGCGCCATGATTTCTGGTTCAAGAATCGTTCGGGCTGGAAAGACATGGTGAAGCTGGAGCAGTAGCCCGACACTAGACCTTAAAAAGTCATATGAGAATGATCACCGGCACGAATTCCTGCCGGTGATCACCCCAAAAAAAGAGACACCGCATGACCGAGCCACCTGTTCAACCACGACGTAGATTAACGATCGTTGATTATATTTGTTTTGGTCTTGTAGGTGTTATAATTGCCTATGCGGTTTACCGGGTAAGCGATGTCCTTGTTTATAACTGGAACTGGTCCCGAGTTTTTAATTTTGTCATTTATTACGATGAGGAAACGGCACGCTATGTGCCCAATCTGCTGCTTGAGGGTATCGCAACGACGCTGCGCCTCGCCTTCTGGGCCACAATCGTCGCCGCAACCATCGGTCTTGTCATGGGCTATATGCGAACTAGCAAGAACCTCGCTATGCGAATGATCAGTCGCTGTTATGTGGAGTTGGTGCGCAACATCCCACCCGTGGTTTTCATTTTTATTTTTTATTTTTTTCTATCAGGTCAGTTGATGCCATTGATCGGCATTGACGATATTGATAAGCATGGCGATTTTGTGAATTCCAGCGTTTTTTACACGCTGTTTGGTGATCCAAGATTATTTTCAAATTTTGTAGCGGGGGCCTTATGTCTTGCGCTTTTTGAAGGTGCCTACATCACCGAAATTGTGCGAGCAGGCATTCAATCCATTACCAAGGGCCAGTGGGAAGCGGCTCGTGCTGTCGGCCTGTCACCTCTGAATGTTCTGCGTGATATTATCTTCCCGCAGGCAATTCGCAAGATATTGCCGCCCCTCGCCGGTCAATTCATTACCCTCATTAAGGACTCAGCGATAGTCTCGCTGATCTCCATTCAAGAGCTGACCTTCCTTGCTACGGAGGTTGCATCAACAACGACGAAAGTTTTTGAAACATGGATTATTGTTGGGGCGATGTATTTTGTTCTCTGCTATTCCTTTGCCACGCTGTTTGGCCATCTTGAAAAACGCTCTATGCGCGCACGCCGTTAGGAGTCACAATGACACACACGCCAGCCACAGCCTCAAAAACGGATCCCAATATTCTGATTTCCTTTGATGGTGTAAGTAAATGGTTCGATAATTTTCAGGCACTAAGAGACATCAATCTTTTAGTCAAACAAGGAGAGCGCGTTGTTGTTTGCGGCCCCTCTGGATCTGGAAAATCGACCATGATCCGTTGTGTTAATCAACTGGAGACCCATCAGCGGGGAGTAATTCATGTATGTGGGCGTGAGGTCTATGGCAACATGAAAGAGCTGGAAAAAGTGCGTCGTGAGGTTGGAATGGTATTTCAGAGTTTCAACCTTTTTCCGCATATGTCCATCCTGGAAAATGTCACACTTGCACCAGTCAGAAACATCAAGCTATCACGCGGTGAAGCAAATGAGATTGCATTACATTATCTTGAACGGGTGCAAATCGCCGATCAGGCAGATAAATTTCCGAGTCAGCTTTCAGGTGGCCAACAACAGCGAGTTGCTATTGCACGAGCGCTTGCAATGAAGCCACGGGTGATGCTTTTTGACGAACCAACATCTGCTCTGGATCCGGAAATGATCAATGAAGTTCTCGATGTGATGACTGAGCTAGCCGATGAAGGTATGACCATGATGGTAGTGACGCATGAAATGGGTTTTGCACGCGAAGTTGCTGATCGCGTTGTCTTCATGGATGAGGGGCGAGTAGAAGAGAATTGCAGCAAAGACGAATTTTTTACTGGCGGAAGAGGTGAACGAGCCCAAATTTTTCTCTCAAAGATATTGCAACATTGATTACTCTATTAATTGCAATGTCAAAAATACTCTGCTTAGCCAAGGATCCTTGGTAGTTTGAGGCCCTGCTCCCGGGCGCACGCTAGTGCCGCGTCATAACCTGCGTCGGCATGGCGCATCACACCAGTCGCCGGATCATTCCACAATACGTTAGCAATTCGTCTATCTGCATCCTCAGTACCATCGCAGCATATCACCATCCCTGAATGCTGAGAAAAGCCCATACCAACACCGCCGCCATGATGCAGCGACACCCAAGTTGCACCACTGGCTGTGTTCAATAAAGCATTAAGCAATGGCCAATCAGAAACTGCATCCGAGCCATCTTTCATAGCCTCAGTCTCACGGTTAGGCGAAGCGACAGAACCACTGTCAAGATGATCACGGCCAATTACTACTGGAGCTGATAATTCACCCGTGCGGACCATCTCATTGAATGCCAGTCCTAGCCGGTGACGGACGCCGAGTCCAACCCAGCAAATTC
>CACJUX010000051.1 GCA_902596655.1 uncultured SAR116 cluster alpha proteobacterium
TCCTCCTGGCATTCCAGGCGTCGGCATTCCACCCTCACCCAATTCTCCACCAGGCATGGCTCCTCCCGGCATCTCTCCACCGGGCATAAGGGAGCCGCCTTCGCCAAGCTCACCTTCCCCTAATTCTCCATTTTGTCTTAACCCACGCTGTATGGGGTTACCGTCCGCATCAAGTTGCAATTCACCGTCCCCACCAAGGGGAGCTCCTTCACCCGCTTGTTGACCGTCGGCGGGTGCTGCGCCCTCAGGGGCAGGTTCTCCATCCGCAGGTGCTGCACCCTCCGGGGCAGGTTCTCCATCAGCAGGCGCTGCGCCCTCGGGGGCAGGTTGACCATCCACTGGCGCTGCGCCCTCAGGGGCAGGTTGACCATCCACTGGTGCTGCGCCCTCAGGGGCAGGTTGACCATCCGCAGGTGCTGCGCCCTCAGGAGCAGGTTGACCATCCACTGGTGCTGCGCCCTCAAGAGCAGGTTGACCATCCACTGGTGCTACGCCCTCAGGAGCAGGTTGACCATCAGTTGCTGTCACGTTTGAAGCTTGGGCAAGCTGAACGTATTCTACAGGGCTGGAATTCGCATTCAAGGCATCCGTGCCGAGACCGGCATCACTATCTTCAATGGCCATAATCAAACCTCTCCTTGGATTTCAGCAAACTCATAATCATTCTGAGTTCTGTCCAGTATTGTCTTCACCTTCACTAGCAGCGTCATTCCCGTCGGCGCTTCCGGACTCACCTTCTTGCTGAGCCTTAGCTGCCTCAACAGCCTCGGCCACCTTTTTCTTATACTCATCCATCGCAGCTTTTAGCATTTCGTCTTCTTCATTCGCCGCGGAGACGAGATTTTCGGCACTCAGTGATCCCATCTGAGCAAGTAAATTGTAAACTTGAACAGCATGATCCGAAGTATTGCTCTGCAGCGCTTTTCGAGCGTTTATAAGAGCATTTTGCGCGTTCATGACCAACATCATTTGACCACGGCCCTGTTGTACCTCTATTTGCGCTAGACGGAGAAATTGCTCGGCAATTGTAACTTGGTTTTGGACATTTGCACGATTTAAAGCGGCTAAATTGTACTGGATCCAACTATTTGTTATCGACTCTTCAGCAGCCCGAACTGCCTCAGCATAGGTTAGTTCAGCCGATTCTCCAGTCAACTTTGCAGCCCGATATGTATTTATTTGCGTGCCAAAAAGCTCAAGTGGCCAGGACATTTCTACCTTTCCAATATACTCCGTTTTCCCGCCAAGGGTTCCAGATGCATCACCTTTGTAGTTGACCTCAGCCGTCGCTTTAAACTCCGGCAGAAAATTAGCTGCCATTGCCTTATTGCTTGCGATAACAGCCATATCATAAGTAACTCTGGCTTTCATGATTTGGTCGCCATTTTTCATAACAGCCTGCCGGAAACTATCTTCGCTCTCAGGAATTAGGTTGTTAGGAATACGAATTGGTAATAGAGCGTCGATATTTTCGGGGGTTGACCCAAACACTTTTTCGAATTGTGATAGTGCCCTCTTTAACGCTCCCTCCGCGGTAACCCTACCAGTTATAGCCCCAGCTAATGCATTTTTCGCCTGCAAAACATCGGTTCCAACCGCAGCACCTCTGCTGACCCGAAAATCTTGCAGCCCTGTCTGCTTCTTTAGCTGCATTTCTCCATCTTGAGCGATTTTAAACTGAGCGTGCGCTTTTTTTAATCCGATATACGCTTGTGCTGCTTTCAAGATGGTTTGATTCTTCGCTCCTTGCAGGCTTAAGCGGGACATTTCTGCGGTCAATTTACTTGTTTCAATGTCTGCGGAGGTTTCACCAAAATCCCAGAGCTTCTGGGTAATTTTAAGTTTAGCTTCCGTGGGATTATAGCGTTGATTCGACGACCCAGTGCCATCAGCCCCAGTCATCCCTGGTGATGTCACACCGCCGTTACTACCGCCCGGCTTCACATCATATTGCTCACCGCTGTTGAGAGTGATGTCAGCTTTTGGGTACCAGCCAGACCATGCAGCCTTCGCAGTCTCTAACGAAGATTGATAACTTAGTTCAGCTATTGCAACGCTCTTATCCAAATCGACCGCAGCAGGCAACAAGTCCAAAAAGCTTATGAACTCGATGGCTTCTGTTTTTACATCAGTCTGTTGACTATCATCAGCCCCGACACTAGCTGTGGTGGTGTCGGCAAAGCACGCGTGAGAAATTGTTAACATTACTCCGGTTGCCAAGAGAGCGAAATGTTTTGATTTGAGAGTGTTTTTGATCATAGCTGATATAATCCGTCATGGTTTCCGCGGGGAAGCCGCTGAGCGCATTGACGTCAACCTTATACAAATGAACGTAAGCACGTTGCCCAGCATACTTTTGCCAAAAGAGGTTGCAAAGCTTAAATGAAAAAGTCAAGTCTCGTTTCGATTATCGCACATTCTTTGGTGCTTATCGTTATTTCATTTAACCAAAATTTGATCAATAGCCCGAAACCTAAGTTGGCACCTCAGAGCAAGGTAGAAGTAGTTTATTTCGGGATAAAACCCGCTTCCACCGAAAGTTATGACATTGCAGACGAGGAGACTATAAAATCGAATAGTTCAGAAGTTACAAGCAACTCGGCACATCGCAAACCTAAGATGAACGAAAAATTTGTGCAAATTCAAAATAAAAATCTTCCTGCGTCTAATTCGCGAACTAACAAACCGCTTGGGGCATTGCCAAACACAAGTTCGGTCCAAATTCCCGCTAAATTAGCAACAGTTAAAAGCAAGGTGAAATTGTCAAGGAAAGAAGAACAGTCATCGATTGATCATGCAACTATGATTGAGCGTGTTGAGCATGTTCAAAAGCTGCACCCAGAAAAGCGTTACAATCACAACGCAATAAAGAACAATAATCAAATGCAAAGCAGAGTAGATCAACGCGGTAATGAAACGCCCAAAATCGTAAAAACCGATGTCGCTCAACCAGAAAAAATTGCTAACGCAACACTGCCGATGCCTTTTCCCAAACCAGCGCGAATAAAAGATAAAATTTCAGAAATGACAGATCCAACGGTGATCTTAAATGGCGAAGACAGAAAAGGAGCAACAACTGGAAATTTCGGTTACGGATTTGGTTTCGAAAGCAAGGATAAACAAGCACCTTACCACACAAGTTCGAGTCCAGAGATTGCAGGCGAACAACAGAACAAAATCGATATGAACCAAAAATCATCCGACCAAGAACTATCGCCAGCAGAGGGCAGGCATGACTTTAATATTAAGGCTAAAGAGCAAAAATATCTCGATGTACAACCAGTCAAAACCTTTGTTAGATCTGGATCGCCAAACATTTTTTACAATAGGAATTTGTCCCAAACAACCAAGCCTATGCGATCTTCCAAGGCAAAAGTAACACCTGACCGATCAAATCGAGCCAGTTGTAAAAGAACGTTATCGGTTATAGTTCCATCTAGGCAACAAATTGAAAATTTTCACTCGAAAAAGCTTCTAACGGTGAACGACTTGTTGGGACAGCCATTGAATTTGAACACTTCGAAGCATCAAGTGACAATCTCTGATCTATTGGGAACGAATATACTTAACCACAGGCGGCAGCAGAGTAATATCTCAGTATCTGAATTGTTGCAAAACAATACCAGTAGTAGCCATGCCAAAACCGTTGTCTGTATTGAATGAGATGGACATTTATTTTGATGCTCTGATTTTTGGTAAAAAAGATGGAAAATCTGTGGCAAAAACCTCTCAAGACTTAACGTTGGGGGGACTATATTTAAGCGATCATCACGAGATCTAGAAACTAACGGAAATCGATTGATTGGTTAACTTATTATTTTTCTACAGGCCAGTTTTTTAGTAAAATTTAAATGTCTGCACTGAATAAAGCTAAACATTGTTAGACACGCCTACTTTACTAATCATTGGGTCATCGAAATGGATGGGCTGGTGTCAACAGAGCCGCATTAAGAAGAATTAATCCAAAAACAAAGATAACTGCTCCGCCAACAAGCCCGATCAAATCCATGATTCGTACGCTGGCCTCGCTACTGTCAGGCAGCAGGGTCAAAAGCCGCCTTGCCGCCTGTCCGAGGTAAATCGACATTACAGCGAGCAGGGTGATAGTAAGCGCTGTGCCAAGAGACATCGCTAGTACTGCAAACAGCCCAGCCACCCAAAGATTGAGTGAATAAGCAAGAAGCAGGACAATCACTGCGCCTGAGCAGGGCCGGATGCCGATTGACAGAATGATGCTGATGAAAGTACGCAGCGACAGCGCAGCGTTAAGATCATCAGCGCTTGGCCCATGCGAATGATCACAGGCTGCACCCGTATGGTGATGATGATCGGTGCCTATCCCAGTCTCGGATGGTTTGCGCAAGCGCCAAAGGCGTGTGCCAATGATCAGCAACCCAACGATCGTAATCAACGCAAAACTTACCACCTCGACATTATTGACCATGCCGCGCGTCTCGCGCATCGATAGATTCAGCAGCCCAACAGCACTGGTTACAATGACAATCGCCGTTAAACCCTGAGACAGCGCTGCTGCGAACGATAGGATGATCCCACGGCGCAATTGGCTTTCATGTGAGAGCAGATAGGTCGAGATCACGATCTTACCATGCCCGGGACCAGCCGCATGAAACACGCCATAGAAAAAACTGAGCGCCACCAACATCGATGATGCGCCAAATCCCTCAGCGTCAATCGCGCGTAAGGCGTCAGAGAGGCCGCGATGCAAATCCCGCTGGAACGCCTGAACCGTCAACAGATATTCTGACCAAGCAAAATTGATGGCAGGTGCTTGCCAGAGATAGATGCCAACCAAGCCAGCCAGACCAACCGTAAAAAGGGCGATAACACTGTGGCCACTCATTGACATTTCACATGCACTGTTTCTGCGAATAGCCTACCAATGGTGTCATCTGGATTGGTATCAAGACTGGCCGACTGGGATAGCGCAATTGCATCAGCAGATGGGTTCGGTTGAACAATCTCGGTGCTACAACCGGCAGGGGCATCACCGTCAAAGGCAATGGTGTCACCCTCTTGATGGAACATTTCGATGTAGTAGGTCGGGTCAAAAATAGCATAGGAGAAATTCTGTACCGCGAGATCAACATGGCTCTTAATGGCAACTGTGAAGTTCATCCAGACCCGGTTTTCCCTTATCCCTGCAGTGACATCTCCTATCAGGGCCAATGACAAGGTGTCGTTACCACGCTTAATCACAGTGAAATAGTCATAGGGTTCTAGATTCGCCATAATTTCGGTGACCTTCAGCTGGATACCAGCTTCAACGCCATCGGGATGTAGGCCCGCCTCCTCAATCAAGGCTGTCGAAAAAAAATAATCAAACAGCCATTCCTGATTAATGGATGCAGGGCTGGCATCATCACGTAGAACAATCCGGCTCTCCAGATCGACCCACATATGTGGATGCGCGGTGACCAGCTTTGCCGGTACGGTGATCAGGCACAATGTGGCCAAAAACCAGGAGCCAAGGCTAGGCATCTTCACAGGCATCGCAAATACCATGCAGTTCAATACTCGTCTTTGACGCTTTGAATTTTGTCTTTTTAGCCAGGCCGGAAAGGAACAGCGAGACAGAATCGTCACACACCTCTTGCACATGCTCACATCTATTGCAGATCACGAACGCTGTTCCGCCAGTCTTTTCACAGGAAATGTGATTGCACGCGATGAAGGCGTTCAGACTTTCCAGCCGGTGAACCCTGCCCATACCAATCAACTTTTCTAGCGCACGATAAACCTGCAACGGCGCGCGGAAGCCAGACCCACGTAATTCGTCGAGGATCATGTAAGCACTCTTGGGGCTGTTTTCACGCCCGAGAACGTCCATGACAAGGCGTTCATTGTTTGACAGCTCAAAGTTATTTGTCATCTAACTCACTCCAACATCGGGGTCCTTAAGGTTTTTTTGACTACGACCAGTTCGTTTACGCAATATATTTACCGGGAGGACTGACAAAACAAAACATGCAAGTGCAGCCACAACGATGCTAGGTCCTGCGGGTGTATCAAACTCAAGAGATCCGTTGAGACCAATATAGACTGAAACGATACCAAGTATAATAGCTATAACAGCCATTTGCTCTGGTGAGGTTGCAAAGCGTCGCGCCGCAGCGGCAGGAATAATCAACAATGCAGTAATCAGCAAGACCCCAACTATCTTCATTGACACAGCAATAACCGCCGCCATCAATACCATAAACAAAAGGTTCACCTGATCAGGCTTGTTGCCTTCCGCAAGTGCTAAATCATAACTAACCGTGGCGGCAAACAAAGCCCTCCAAATTTTTGCCAGAAAAGCGAGTACAACAGCCCCTCCCCCCCAAATCAATGCTAGATCAACTGTGGTAATGGCAAGAATATCGCCGAAAAGAAATCCCATCAGATCAACCCTGACCCAAGTCATGAACGCCAGAACCACTAATCCGATTGCAAGTACAGAGTGCGCAAGTAAACCAAGCAATGCATCAGATGACAAGCTGGCTCTTTTCTGCAGCAGAAGTAACATCAACGCCACTAAGACCGATACAATAAATACGGATAGAGTTATGTTGAGCTCTAATAACAGTGCAATCGCAACTCCTAGGAGGGCCGAGTGAGACAAGGTATCGCCAAAATAAGCGAGTCTTCGCCAAATAATAAAACAGCCAAGTGGTCCGGCCACAACTGCGACACCAAAACCACCAATTAACGCCCGGCTAAAAAAGTCATCAAACATTTTCATTAGCCTCATCAACGTCATTTGATACTAAATTTTTAGAAGAAACATTATTCTGGGTTTTGGTCCTTTTATCCGTTCTGATGCTTCCATCGGGAAGGTGCTCATGGTCGTGATGGTGTTCGTACAATGCAAGACCAGATGCGGCCCGATCTCCAAAAAGCGACTTAAATTCTTGGCTGGATGCCACTTTTGCGGGAGTACCTGAACAGCAAACATGTCCATTCAGACAGATTACCCTGTCGGTTTTAGACATTACTATATGTAGGTCGTGGGAGATTAGTAAAATACCGCAATTAAGACTATCACGAATGTCTTCGATAAGCTTATAGAGCATGATTTCTCCATTGTAGTCGACGCCTTGGACCGGCTCATCAAGAACAAGAAATTCAGGAGAATTTAGTATCGCCCGTGCAAGCATGACACGCTGAAATTCGCCACCCGACAAATTACTCATCTGGGCAGCGGCAAGATGCTCCGTCTCAGTTGCACGCAACGCTGCATCAATCTGAACTTTGTCCGCGCTATCCGTAAGCCGTAGAAATCGCGTCACCGACAATGGTAGATTATGGTTTAGCTTAAGTTTTTGTGGCACGTATTTCGCGTGGAGTTTATCTTTGCGTTTTGTTACCCCCTCATCCGCGGCGACAACCCCAAGGGCCATTTTGGCTGTTGTCGACTTACCGGATCCGTTTGGTCCAATAAGCGTAACAATCTCACCTCGATCGACTGTCATGGAAACACCTCGTACCAGCCATTTTTCAGACCGACATATTCCAGCATTTTCAAGATATACAAGCACCTTGTTTTCCAATTTTAGACCAGCAAATGATTATGAAGCTTCTGACTTGTAACTACAACTATTCCAGTGTAACCTTTGGTATGTTATAACATAACATTAAATAACATTGAATAAAAATCGGAAATGGAGTTAAAAATGCGCACAGCTAAGGTTGCCCTCCTAGCAACGACAATTCTCACAACAGGAATTTCATCAGCCAACGCTGAATTAAATGTTATGGCGTCTATAAAGCCCATTCATTCCTTGGTTTCTTCAGTAATGGATGGGATCGGAAGTCCTTCACTGATCATCGAAGGAGCTGGATCCCCGCATACCTATTCGTTGAAGCCATCACAAGCTGCACAGCTTCAAGACGCTGACTTGATTTTCTGGGTTGGCCATGACCTTGAGACATTTCTAGAAAAGCCAATTGAGGGTCTAGCATCAGACGCAAAAGCCGTGGAATTGACCGAAGCCCATGACTTGAAGTTGATCAAATTCCGCGAGGGTGGCGCATTCGAATCTCACGATCACGATGATCACGACGACCATGACGATCACGATGATCACGACGACCATGACGGCCATGATGATCACGACAAGCATGACGACCATGATGATCACGACAAGCATGACGACCATGACGATCACGATGATCACGACGACCATGACGACCATGACAAGCATGACGACCATGATGATCACGACAAGCATGACGACCATGACGACCATGATGATCACGACAAGCATGACGACCATGATGATCACGACAAGCATGACGACCATGATGATCATGGCCATGACGGCTATGATCCCCATGTTTGGCTTGATCCTGTGAACGCAAAAGCAATCGTCCACGAGATTGAAGAAGCTCTCGTCAAAGCTGATCCAGCGAACGCGCAAACTTATGAGACCAATGCAGAAAAGACGATGGCCAAGCTGGATGCCCTCGTCGGGGAAATTGACGCAGAATTAGCGCCGGTCAAAGGCAAAGGTTACATAGTATTCCACGATGCCTACCAATATTTTGAACAGCGTTTTGGCGTGTCTGCCGTTGGGTCCATTACAGTGTCACCAGAAATTCTGCCCGGCGCAAAACGGGTCAGCGAATTACAGGCAAAGGTGAAGTCACTCGATGCGACTTGTGTATTCTCAGAACCACAATTCGAGCCAAAGTTAGTCTCAACCATTACGGAGAATACAAATGCAAGAACAGGTGTTCTGGACCCACTCGGAGCAGCCATTGAAAAAGGACCAGAAATGTATTTCACCTTGATCCGAAACATGGCTCGTTCACTGAAAGATTGCTTGGCTGGAAACAGCTAAGCTTGCCAGATTGTATAGTCATCAGGCCACAAGCGCAGCCTTAATTGAAAGTAATCCAGAATAATCCCATAAACCCTGCCAGCAGCTATTTTGGCAGGGTTTTTTGTGGGCGCAGCGATTAAGCCATCTCCTGTCAGTTGAGATGATACTAGGCTGTTCTTGATAACCGCTTTAAACTGCCCGATAGGAGACGGATGAATAACGGCCGCGGATAAAACTGTAGATAGGAGGAGACGATGGTACTTTGGCCAGATGAGTTCGAGGCGCACGGGGTCCATGTTGGTATTATACCACTTGAGCAGTGCCATGCGCCCATTCTTGCCGAAGTCATCACTAAAGGTAAGCTGCACCAGCTACAGTACGCAAGTATCCCAGAACCGGCAAAAATTGCCGAGGAGATTGAAAGACGCACCCAACTGCGTAGCGAAGGCAGCATGCAGCCCTTTGCCGTCCTCGACAAACGCACCGATCAGGTTGTTGGCATGACATCCTATATGAATATCGACGCAAAAACACCGCGGCTCGAAATTGGTTCAACCTGGTATTGCCCTTCAGTACAGAAAACCGCACTGAATACAGAGTGCAAATTGCTACTGCTAAGTAACGCCTTTGAAAACTTGAACTGCCGAGCCGTTGAATTCCGCACTCATGTGATGAATCAACAGAGCCGGCGGGCGATCGAACGACTTGGCGCCAAATTTGACGGCATACTGCGCGCACATATGGTGATGGCCAATGGCTCCATCCGCGATACCGCCGTCTATTCAATCATTGCTGCTGAATGGCCGAATGTCGAGGAACACCTGACGTGGCAGCTGGAAAAGCCGCGCCGCTGAGACAGGCCAGATCAGCGCCGCGTCATAGCGGAGGTAGCGCTCCAAAAACTGCAAAGAGGCGAGGCAAACTTAATGCTTTTTCAACGGCGGTTTTTTGAGAATGACGGGTTGTTTTCTCACTTTTCCTTCGAGATAAAAATGGCGATCCTTCAGTTTAGTCGTCTAAAGTCGCCTGTTACTTCAATGCTCGTCATAACTCAACGGTTGAGAGTCCAATTTTACAGATAGATCCGGTTCGCTTGAAGTATGAACTGTGATAAAAAATAATTATTAGCTGAGTCGGAACTCGAACCAC
>CACJUX010000052.1 GCA_902596655.1 uncultured SAR116 cluster alpha proteobacterium
GCACGCTGCTGTGTGAGGAGATCATGACCCAGCCTGACTTACGGCGCATTTTGTCTGATGAGTTACATGCCCGCGCATTTCATGATTTTGATGGGGCAGGGCGGTTCATTCGCTTTGTGTTTCTGATCAATGATGCTGCTGCCGGTTTTCTCGCTTATGTGAACGCATTCCTTGAGGCAGCAAACGTGCCGCCGATTGCTCCAGAAAGTAAATTCGCTCGGATCGAGTTTGACGATTATGCCCTCCGGTTCGAGCGTCACACTGAATTTTTCTCAATCTCTTTCATCCAGAAAGGCTGGATGATAAGATCCGGTCTATTGCCCGAAGCCTTTGATGCGGAGGCTGTCGGTCTGCCGCTTGACTGGGCGCGGGCAGCGCCAGCGAATTTGTTTCAGGCAATCTGGCTGGAAGTGGGCGCAAAGCCACCGCGCATGCTCAATGATGCTAAGATGCTGACCATGCTCGATAGCCGTGCTGTGGCCGCCAATCAGTTCAACGATGGTGCTGGCCAGCTGCATTTCGCCTTTGATATTGACGCTGCCGGCTTTTCCCGTGTTGCGCTGTTTAACATTGACATCCCACCAAGCCGCATGGGCCGCGCTGTCCAACGCATTGTTGAGCTCGAAACTTATAGGTTACTTGCACTTCTTGGCTTTGCTGCTGTACGTGAAAATGGAGGGTGGCTCGGCGAGATTGAGGACAGTGTAGGCAAATTGACTAACGATCTGGCCGAACAGATTAAACTGCCTGACGGCAATGTAGAAACGCTCCTTTCCAACTTAACGGCGCAGGCTGCTGATCTGGAAGAAATTTATTCCAAGACGTCCTATCGGATGGCTGCGACGAAGGCCTATGAAAGCATAATGGCCGACAGGCTCGAGGGGCTGCGGCTAAAGCGGCTAATTGGCTTTCAAGGAGTGCGAGGATTTTTGAATCGCCGCATGACGCCAGCCCTTGACAGCTGTCATGCTTTTTCTGAGAGGCTAGCGCAGCTTTCGGCGCGCATAACGCGGGCCGGTGATCTGTTGCAGACGCAGACAGAGATGATTATCCAGCGTCAGAACCGCGATCTGCTGACCTCAATGAATAGCCGTACCAAAGCGCAGCTGCATCTGCAGGAGACCGTAGAGCGTCTTTCAATTGCTGCCGTTACCTACTACGGTGTAGGGCTTGTTGGCTATCTGGCAAACCCACTGCCACTTGACCAATGGGGAGTCGACTTGTTCGTTGTCAAAGCGGCCTCTGTTCCAGTAATTGCTTTAATCGTCTGGCTGGCTATTCGTGCAGTCAAGGTAAAGTTGGCCAGAGAGTAGTGAGCTGGTAGGTGGGCCAGCTAGGCTGATTGAATGTCCGTCATCACATCGGTAGTAGATACCGCGCCGCCAGAATTCATCACTGACCGTGGAGTGCTTTATTTTGAGCCTGATTTCACAGAGGTGGGATGAAAGCGTTCTTGCGCTTAAATACCAATTATTTATATCGTCTGTTTACTATATAAGCAACGGGATGCGATACAGCCCTGCTGGCACCGTTAAGCCATGTTTGTACTATAGAGGCTATTTCTGTCGACAAGGGCAATGGAAACAGCATAGGAATGACTTTGGAGATCGCGCTGGCATACGCTTGAGCGCACTAACCGACAACGCTCAGAGGCATCAATGCAAATTTGAAGTGGGTCTTGAGATGGGCCGGCAGATTATGCTGCGGCAAAGTGGCAGATGGCTGCATCGGACTTATTGGGCATTTTGCGTTATCTGTTTGATACGAGCAAGTTGATCGGTTACACCAGGCACGAAATCACAGCGGTTGCAGAGTATATCCCACGTGCTAGCTATGTCGTGTCGACGGTCTGATTATCGCCACCGTGACTGGTTTGCGGCACGTCAAGCTGTGCGTTGATCCAGGCAAGTGTTGCCCGGATGTACCAGCTGCCGTCGTGATCATGGAATCCAACATGACCACCGTCCTTGGTCACGACAATAGCTGGTAGCCCCTTTCCACAGGGCTGCGCAAGGCAGGGCTCATCGGGAACCCATGGGTCATTTGTCGATTGGATGATCAAAGCCGGAATGTTCAGCCGCGAAAGTCGTTGATGAACACTTGTTGCGGCGTAGTAGCTGGTGGCGTCCCGATGACCGGCAAGAGGTGCAGTCACTTGATCGTCAAAGGCAAAAATATTGCTGGCACGCATGGCCGCATCGACATAGCGCTGTTCAATATTTGGGGTAGTCGCGACGATCTGTTTCATACCGGCCAGCATGTAGCGCACATAAAGCCAGTTGCGGGGGCGGTGGAATCTCCTAGCTGTTGCTGTCATGTCAATTGGCGCCCCCACTGTCACGAGGCCGGCAAGCCGCTCTGTCACTCCGGGATGGTCCAACACCATGTTCAGTGCGGCCGTCCCGCCAAGTGAATGTCCCATCATATAAAGGGGTAATTCTTTGAAACGCCGTTTTGCCCAGTCGATGAAGTGGGTTAGATCAGCACCGGCGCCGGCATTGTAGGTTTTGCGCGCCAAAGCTCGCGCTGGCCCCGCGCCGCGCATGTTGACCCGCAGCAGGACGAGGCCCGCGGCAAGCGCCGCTGGTGTAAGCCAAAGAATATGAGGAGCGTCCATACAGCCATTCAACCCATGAACGGCGATGAGACATCCGCGGGGCTGCTCTTGCGGCAGATGGCACACGGCAAGAAGACGGTCGCCATCGGGTAAATTGAGCAATACCCGTTCTCCAACAGGGGCTGGCGGCGCGTCACAGCAGATGAAATGACGCAATGTCTGCAGGTCGCCGCCTTTCCAGGGAAAAGCCTCGCCACCAAAAGCCGGTATCAAATTTTCCGCATCATTGCGAACGAAGGCTATCTACCCCTCCTTTTGTTGGCCCTAAGGGCTCCCTTTGGCCCAAGTGTTTTATACTAATCCTCGGATGCGTCAGCTTCTAGTGCTTTGTAGAGGCTGAGCTCTCTCCAATATTGCTCGGCCTTGGCATTGGCATCGCTTATCCGCAGTGACAAGCCGCGAATGATTGCAAGACAGATTGGGTCTGCATCCTGCAATTTCAACTTTAATGTTTCCTCGTCAATGACCTTGACAATACATTTGGTCTCAGCGCGGGCGGTAACAGTGCGGGGCTTTGCTGTAATATGTCCTACCTCACCAAAAATTTCACCTTCATTCAGAATTCCCACATTCAATCCCAACCGGGTCTCAATTGCCACCTGCCCACTGTGAATCAAAAACACATTTTGGCTCTGTTCATCTACTGAATAGATGATCTCACCGGCGTTATAGGTGCGATGTGGTATTTGCTTGGCCGATTTAATATTCATTTGATTACGCCTTCTAACAATGAAATGTCTGTTTAGAGATGGGAAATAAATATTATTTGATAAGAGCGATTTGCATGGTGAGTGCAAAGTTGAAATCAAGGGTAAGTTTCATCAGCCTTATGCTCGCATCAATAACTTTCAATATCCTCATTCCTACTAGAAGTTCTCTGATATGTAGTTTAGCATCTGCCAAATTTTTTATAGGGGTTTGGGGCAAACCATGTTGGAAAAAAATGAAGTTGTAATTTGGGATAGGCACGAGAAAATTTATGAGGTTGGGGATAAGGGTTTTGAGGCCTATTTAATCATCGAAGGCAATGTAGATATTTTGACCAGTGATGGCTTACGTCTAAGCCGACTTGGTCAGAATGAGATTTTTGGTGAGACTTCATTGTTACTTGACGCCACCCGAAGCGTTTCGGTAGTTGCCGGTGGAAGTGGCGCGACTGCGCGAAAAATTCCGAAAAATTATTTCGACGAAATTCGGCGAAAAGATATCGTTGTTGCAGCCCTAATCCGTAAAACACAGTTGCGGCTGATTGATTCAAATGAACAAAGTAATGAATTGTCGAACGAGCTGGAGCGTATTTCTGCTGATTTAGAGAAAGCGCTTTCCAACAAGGACGCGCCGGAAATTGCCGAGGATATCAAACAACGCCTTGTTTCACTGCGTGAGAAAATTGACTCAACACATATACAACTCGATTAAGCTAGTGCTGCGTCAACACACGAGCCCAGGAAATTGTGGTGATTATGGCTGAACAAAACAATCGATTTATTGGAATGCATTTTATTTATCATTTCGGCCATTGGCTCCTGTATTGCAAGGATTGACAAGCATTCAGCAATGTTTCGCATTTTTTTCCACCGCTTGCCTGATTTTCATTGTTCCCGATGTTTAGCGATTGGACAGCTTCTCTTGCATCTATGCCTCTTGTTGCCCTGTGACCCGCCTTGCTTTTGCCCACCAATTAATGGTATACCCAAAATGAGAATAGCGGCTCTTGATTTTTATAAATTGTAAGCCCACGCTGTTCATAGTGGTCGGTCACCAGCCCACTTTAAAAAAAGGCCTTGCTCTTCTCCTACTATAACTTGTGTGAGAACGATGCATTCAACCTGTTTTTTGAGGCGCTGAGTATGAAACATAGCAGCAATATTGAGATATCACAGGAGATTTTTTTCGATAGATCTTCTGGCGAACCTTATGAGGTAGTGGCAAGGAAACTGTGGAACGGCATCGACCATTTTGTTCTGAAATGCAAGCGAGATGGCAGTGAGGTGACGCTCAGCAACGCTGGAATTTCTATGCGGTTTTCAAAATCCAATAATGTCAATCCAAATAATCGGTGGTTGATGATCAAGGATAAGATTGGCTGACCACCGACTGCAACGGTATTGCGCAAACTTTGGTCATTTATGACATGCAGGAGGCCCGCTATGGACTGAAGGCATGATATTAGAGACATTTGCCAACACCATTTAGTTTTTTGCCGTGCTGCCATGGCTTATAATAAAACTTGCTAGACTGCGGTGTTTTGGGCCAAGGTGTATAAGACGCGCCACCATCCATAGCGCCTCGCCGCCGAAGTGGCCTATCGCGGCATTAAAAGCGATAGTCACATATTTTTTGGCTACATTTCTATCAACAATAAATCCAGCCAGACGAGTGAAATGAAGACATCTGTCACGCAGTCCACCAAAGCTTGATATGACAACGCCGGTGACGCAGACGAAAAACGATCATCGGGTGATTATTCAGTTTTTTCCTGCCCATGTCCTTGATCCTCGAGGCAAACACTGAACCAACAGACCTGGCTTAAAGATCTGACCGGTGGCGGTCATTTTACTGCAATCCGCCATTCGTGCACGGCAAATGATCGCAATTTTGTAAAAGCTAGGAAAAACTCTTAGGTTGAGTTGCGTCAGCAGGTTGACCTATCTGGGGTCGGTAATCCAAGCACCTACAATGGCCCTTTTACTCCTAATATTCCTGCGTCGCACCGAGGCTTTGTAAAGAATTGAGTTGCAGTAAAAGACCGTCCAATATTCGACTGATGCCATGCATTAAATTTTGGCACAAGGCGTTGGTGACCAACGTTGTGACTCGCTCTAGATTTCAGGCTCCAGCGCCGGACCACCATTGCCGGCAACTTCCAAAATGTCGGCTGCAGCAGTCCAAGATCAGTTTCGTCCCATTTATGCACGTCGATATGGCTTGTCTCGATAATCTCCACGTTTATCAATCCACTGTTACTGTATTCATTGACATAGCTGGTGTAAGGACCGGCAAAAAGCATCATTTTGATGCGTCCGATAAGCGCGCGCACCCAATCCGAAATCTGGGTCATATCCTCGGCATGTGGACACCAGCCTATTCCTGCTCTAACGGTGAGATGATTGTGTTTTTGTGTCATCCAGACCTCATTCTACAAAGGCATTCATTCATTAATTCAGAACGATGGGCTAGAGGACGGCTTGTGCTTGATCATAACCGCTTAGAGCCGAAGCAGCGAATAGATACCGGGCATTCGCCCCTTCAATGTCGTGAACCTTATCGCGCTACTTTGAGTCGTTCAGTTCCTGTTCCAACCTTTTCCAATCTTCACGCTTAAAGACTTTGCAGGGCGAATCGATATTACGGGTCCATGAGAAAATCGAGATAAAGGGTTTATCATAGACACGGGTTGCATGAACAACATTCGAGTCATTCCAAATAAGCGACCCAGCGCTGTAATCAATCCATTCGCCGCCCTGAAATCGCCATCCGATTCTGGGTGTAAGATTCACATATAGCTCCGGAGCCAGATGGAAATGATCTCTATAGAGGGTGAAGGGGCCTAGCAAAAAGATGCCAAGTGTAAAGTCTGGATGATGGTATTTGGCGTTGGATGGCCCAATTAATAACGCGTGCAGGTTGCTGGCTCTGTAGCCATCACCCAAGTCAGCCTCTGGCGCATAATATTCATCCTCATCCTGTCTCCATATCAATTCATCGGTGGCTAATATCAGGCATTCACGGATGGCATTAAGCGTGTGAGCACTGATATTGCGAACAGCTGTCTTAAGAATATCCGCTTTTGGAGCAGGTAGTGCTGAGTTATTTTTGCAAAAATTCTCCTTCATTGTGGCTAATGAAATCTGCTTCAACACATCGCCCACACCCGATATGTTTTTCTTGTGGGGAGTGAGATAGGTGTTTATGGCCCCGATCAAGGTAGCTATGACACATTCATCGGTGCTTTTGCGCTGGTTATACATGAACCTTGCCCTCCTAGCCGGAATTGCCGGCACTCCCAAAGACTTCTCTCAATTGGCTGACCAGAACGCGTGACAAACATGCCGTGTATGAATCTGTGAGGCTCAATGACTGCTTGTAGCATTATCGTAAACCACAGATAGACCTAATCTGGAGAAACTATATGCACCTTGTGCAAGGCGTTAAAAAACCCGGTTTCACTTATTCAACCCGGACTCTATCAGTGTCCGTGCGTTACGTTAGAACATCTGCACGTGTCCTTCTCAATTTATATCATTGAACACTCATTTCAAACGCGTATTAACGGTGCATGACAATCTCACGATTGCCTCCATTTTAGGCTAGTTTATCCGATGTTAGTTGGTCTTAGATATGAGATTGGTTGCACGAGACTTGGCACACCAGCATAATTTGGAATGGACGGTCACAACTGGGGGACTTTATTTGCAGATGAAGCATTGGGAAATGTGGTTGGTGTAAATCCAGATCAATTTTGCCATTTAGCTATTTAAGGTGAAGTGGCACTTAAGATCGCCAAGCGCTAAAAGCATAAGGCTGCATTTTCCATTGCTGACTTGCAACAGTAAATATTTTGGGCAAAGCAACAGACGCTTTTAGAACTAATTGCAAATGATGGGATAAACACTGGACTGGTGATGCCAGATGATGAATGACAAGCTCCGATTATATATAACTGTGGCCTAGCTAGGTAAAAAACTAAACGGTTTTGAGGTTTGGAAATCTGGACCGTGTCCAATAATTATGGACTAGAGGCATTACTGAATTGGCTTATAGGCCATATACAAAATAGTGCGATTGAGTTGATTTCTAGAGTCATTATTTTACCAGGAACTGAGTTGGGTCGTTACACTGTAAATAATGGAGATGCAATAATTGTTAAAATTAATGTTAAGTCTGCTGTCAGCTGTAAGATTAAAATCTTACTAAATTTTGGATTTTAGCAACTAACAGGGAGGAATGTGATGTTTAAACTTTGGTATTCAAGAAAATCTTGTGCGTATGCACCCCACATTCTTCTCTACGAGACTAACGCTAAGTTTGAGGCAGAGCATTTGGACTTTGAGAAGAACGAACAAATTTCCTCAGATTTTCTCCAAATCAATCCCAAAGGGCGAGTGCCAGCACTTGTCACTCCTGATGGAGTGTTAACGGAAAATCCGGCCATTCTTTTTTTTCTTGCGCAGACCTTTCCAGAGAAAGGCTTTGCACCGAATGATCCCTTTGAATTGGCAAAGGCTCAAGCTTTTAATATTTTTATTGCGTCCACTGTTCATGTTGCCCATGCACATAAGCACAGAGGCTACCGTTGGGTAGACGATAAAGAAGCACAGGCTGCGATGGCTGCCAAAGTGCCCGCCAACATGGCAGATTGTGCACAAATGATTCAGAAGCACTTACTCAAGGGTCCCTTCGTTTTAGGAAATTCATTTTCCATGTGCGACCCTTACCTTGCACTGATCACAAGGTGGCTTGGCCAAGATGGCGTAAGCCTAAATGATTTTCCTCGATTAAAAGAACATCATGAATTGATGAAACAACGACCATCAGTGCAAAAAGCCTCTGTGCTATATGACTAGATAAACGAAAAATTTGAATTTCATTAGTCGCCCACACCCCATTGTCTGATAATCTCTCTCCAATTTTTAGTTATCATCTTTAATACACAGACAGCTGCATTTCTGAGAAGGTGATTTTGCAATCATTAAGATTTGATGATGCGCCGGTATTGTTAGTGCATGATAGTTTCATCATGCATTATGAATCACACATTTGGCGACATGTGTGAAGTGGAGGAAGCTATGCGGAGGACATTTCACGGTTACTTCAAGATTGATATCAAAGTCAGTGAAGATGTTGGGGTTATGTTACTATCTTCATTTGACGCGATAGAGGCTGAGGACGTTTTAATAGAAGCGATAGTTACACGACAACCTGACTAAAATCAGTGTAATGATAGGAATTTCTAATTGCTAAAGACAATGCTCCTATAAGCACCGGTGTCTGGCATCATATTACTTATTTCATGCAAATTGCTCGGGCTGCGCTTCTATCCACAACGGCTATTGCAAAATCCAATAGTTAAAGCGATCCTGTTCAAAGGACTATGAAGGCTCTTGCAATTGTTAATATTTAGAAGATAGGGAGAGGATCATGGCCAGTGTGATCTTTTTAAAGTTTTTTCATTATATGTCATTATTTCTGGCAGGTGGCTTCGGCATAGCAAATACGATGTTAGTGAATAATCATCAAAAAGCTAAAATGCCACCAGCTTTGCCCGTGCAGAAAACCATGATGACGTTGGCGAGACTTGGGTTTGTTGCAATCGTTGTTTTGTGGATAACGGGAATACTATTGACGTATCAAATATACGGAAGTTTTAATTTGGGTTGGGCATTTCACTTAAAACTTTTTGGGGCCACTATCTTGCTTGGAGTGGTCTCGTTCCTAAATTTCCACTTGAGCAAGAGTGCAAAAAATGGCGAACCACCTGATCCGAAAATAATGAAAATTGTGCCTCCAGTCGCACGCACGTCATTGGTTATTGTGCTAATTGGAATAGCTATTCTGACAACAGTTGGTTAGATTACATCATTTAACAATCACCACCACCTAAACATTGCACTAACCGACAAATTATTACTTACAACACCCAGTGGATAATCCATTAGGAGTTGGTATGCGGCAATAGTTAGGTATTACTAAAATTGCTAATTAAGTCTAATTTAAACAGTTAAAGTGGGGCAGCTACTCAATATCATTAGAGGTTTTTTTAATCTGGCCATAACTTAACATGGGTTAAACATACGCAAAACTTTCTTAGCCATTTTCATGCTAGGTTAGATATTTATAAACGTGTCTCCATGCCCATCGAGACAATAAGACAGGTACAGCAATAATATATGAAGCATGGTGATGACATGTGGTGGCTGGTTGCATTGATATCAAAAACAGCTATCAGATAGCCTGAAGCACCCTGTTTTCATCCTGATGATCTGAAACTGAATAAAGATATCCCAGCATTAATTGGTAACTAATTCCAATGTATCTTCATTCATCAAAGAAAATTTTAGGAAAACGTTTAAGTCTGTTGCAGACCGTTCCACAAGAGAATTGCACAACAAGAGAAGCTCTCTCCATTTAACGTCCTCGGCTTTAAAATGCTCTTTCCAGATAAATTTTAAAAGTAAGTCATTATTATAAAGGCGCTCTAATTTGCGAAAATTCACATTTGGGTTATTTTTTTTTATTGAAATCAGGCTTATTGTTTCATCCGGTGAGTGCCCCGGCATTGCCCATCGGCTTCTGTAAATTATTTTGTTTGGATATTT
>CACJUX010000053.1 GCA_902596655.1 uncultured SAR116 cluster alpha proteobacterium
CATCGGCATTTACATTGCTGGAATTGCACTTGGATGTTCACTCATCGGTGTAATTTACATCTGGGATATGTTGAGACCGGTTCGTCCCGACTGAGTTCAAAATATGCTAACGCCCAAGTCGTTCATAATCCCGTTCTTTGCATTGGCCGCTTTCTCATGGCCAAGCCTTAGCAGCGACCAACCGATAGACTGTATCGCTGCAGAGCCCAAACCCTTCAAAACAAAGCCAGCGCAATCCAACAAGCCCCTCGTTCCAAATATGGGCCTTGAGGTATATTGCAGTATCACTGAATGCGAGAGCGGTATAGTTGAGCCTGTTCTTATCAACGGCGAGTCCGAACCCTTTAAAGCCAGACCAGCCAGTTGGAGCGATAATCAGATTAGACAGTGGAGGGTGGAGAGTGAAAATACTGACCGCTGTTTTTTCTAAACCACTAATCTGGTTGTTTGCAGGCTTACTGGTAGCAGTCAGCTTGACTGGTTCAATGAGTTTGATGTACCGCGAAAAAATCTGGCGTGTTGGCATGTCTGTAAAACATCAAAATTGGTGGAACCAAACATTGGCCAGATTGAAAGACGGGCAAGTTGTTTTTGATAAACCCCAATGTGGAAGGTCTTTATAGCCATCATTCGAAAAATACATCCAATCGGGTGAATTAACTGAGGCGCAAGCATCCAACTACTGCCCTCCTCTCATGATAATTGATAGTGGCAGCCAAAGGAGTTAATCGGACATGAAAGTATTCCTAACTGTGTTTTTTTTGTTGTCATCATTCGCGATGTATGAATCTGGCCGGTACAACCAAATCATTTACATACCGGCAGACGACTTTGTGTTTAAATCCCAACCCTCTGACCCGTGGATTGATGAGCCGATCTATCCTCCAAAGACACCAGTCTTCATTGACCGTGTGACATGGGCTTTGTTTGTTCATGATGTAATGAACATCATAAAGTCATGAGGCTTTTGTTCTATTGAAGCAGTGGAGAGTGAAAAGTGAAAACGCTTATCGCTGTTATTTCTAAACCGCTTATATGGTCCTTCATCGGCATTTCAGCAATTTTCACATTTGGTGGTTCTATCAGCTCTGAAGATCGATATAACATCTGGCTTGCTGGTGCAGATCACAGACATCAGCAGCGGCTTGAACAAATGGTTGCCGAACTGAGAGATGGTCAAGTTGTAAGTGACGACTCTGAGTGCGGTTGCGGCACAGGAGTGATGCTTGTTCAAGAGGAGCTCTATGAATACGTCAAACGAGGTGAATTGACGGATGACCAAGTGTCAAACTACTGTCCTTATCGCGAGATGGAATTGGTAGTGTACGAAAATATCAGGAGTTAAGACCATGCGGTTTGGTTTAATCACAACAGCTTTAATCGCTTGTTTTGGGCTGCCAGCACTTAGTGCAGATGATGTTATCTATCTAGCTGCGGACTCCGGCAAGATTAAATCACGGTCTGCAGATGACGCCTATCTGTCAAGTCAGGTGGTTGTAATCATCCCTGCTGAAACCGGTCCTTTCAAGTTCAAAGCCTACAACCCGTGGGCTGATCCGCTGCCGTTCGATTACGGGTTGCCATTCGAACAGATCAAGTCACCGGATACGCTGTTCGTCCCTTTGGACGGTCCAGAGGCACTGTAAATTGATGGCCTCAAAAAAGGGACCAATTACCTGTTTGGATTACTGATGTCACAAAACTATGACCGTTTTGTGGTAACTATTGTGTTTAGTATCTTAACACCTAAGTAGCGGTAATTATGCGGTGTTTCTGAATGGAATATCCGGCTTGTTAGACGAGTTTGGGCAATGGAAAGATACCTTTATAGGTGGAGTATTATTTACATTGATTGGTGTTAATCGAGACTTCCAACATTCCCGTATCCTCGATGTCGATCGTTGGTCAGATCATCCGGACGTTTGGCTTTTCTTTATAAAGAAATGCCAATATTGATATTCATGAGTGGTCTGCATCCTCCCAACTCATACAGTCTGCAAGCTCATAAAATTGAGGTGCAAGTAACGGCGGTTGCGAGCCCCCGCACCCATGAAGACCCTGCCAACACCGCCATCCTTATGGATGGCGTTTTTTTTGCCCATATACCTCCAGCTTAAATATTACCCCTGGCCTCTGCCATGCCGCCTGCCGGTTCCGACTAATCTTTCATGATATATTTTACGACGATAGATCACTGGTGTGATGGACTCGGTGACCTCGACCGAGTTTGCGCGAACGCTGGATGGAAAGGCGGTGGCAGAAAGTCCCGGCTTGCCTGGCCATGCGCCGTGCCGTCGGCGCGAAGGATTGTCAGTTAAACCAGTGTCACATCGTCATAGCTAGCTTGGCCCAAAACGCCATTCCCATCTGACAACATCGGGTTCCACAGGTTGGAACGATCATCGTGTCTGATCCTTTGGGCAACCCATAAGACCAGGCAATCTCGGTACTCAATATCGTACCACCTTTCCCCACAAAAACTGTGATGGGCCAAATCCAATGCGGGCGTCTTCCAGCTTCAGGAGCCTGCTATGATCTACCATCATGTTCACATCAGGGCCGTAAATTTCGATGTATTTGGACAAAACGTCCTGATCGTCGGCCTCTACTATAAATTGGTCCAGGTTCAAGGGGCTGATGACCTTATCTATGACTTGCCACCTGTAATCTATCCTATCGATATTTTCGGTAAGCCCTTCAGACTCAAGGAGGACTTTCCAGGATCCTGCCTCAGTAAAAAGTCTAGACTGCCGCTTAAGTCTTTCGAGAAAAATGTTTTTGTCATCGACTTGGGAATGTGCAAACGCCACGCCTATTTCATTTATGACTTTGAGTCCTTTTTTGGAAGCGCTCTCGATCAGTCTGCACATATCATCATCATCGATTACACGCGCAATGCTCGATATTTCGATAATATCAACTCCATATTCTCGTGCACTTTCCAAAAATCCGTTAACGACTTCCGTGCCTCCACTCAAGGCAACATCCATAACGGGGTTTCCAACAGCAACAAGGACTTCATATTTTCTGCACGTAGATATGAATTCCTTTAAGGAGCTTGTGCTCATCATGGCGGCCTGCTTGCCCGAAAGTTTGAAAATGTCGACGAGGTCGCCATACGCCTCAAGGTAGTCAGTTATGCACTGACCGACCATTACCGGTGCTCTGACATAATTTATCCCTTTATTTCTTGGCTTTTGTTCGCGCTTTTTAAAGGGCAAATTGGGAAAGGGCAGGTTTTTCATCTCGGTTCCTTTATTACGCTAGCTCACCGCCGAGCCACCAAGGCATATCGAATATCAAACCGATCGCACCATTTGGAAACTGGAGGGTCAGCAGAGAGGACAAAAACCACAATATCAACATCATCGCAGCGCTGATTATTGCTGAAATTTTAAGGGCTGCTCTACTGTGGAATAAAATGAAAAGATTTACGAAAATCAGCGAGGCGATCGGAAAGCCAAAAATAAAGTTCATGCCTAGATAGCCGAGCAGGCTCGCATAATAGAAAAGCTGACTATTAAAGCCACTCCTAAGCTCGAAGATATGCGCACCTGCAAATCGGCTCATTACGTTTCCGAATGTCTTAATCCGGCTGAAATCAATAATCATTATCATCAGGATAAAGGCTAGCAGGCCACCCGCAATCACGCTCAGACTGTTAGGGTATAAATTAGCACGGTAATCCAGATGGTCTATTGACCAGATCATACTAATCGGCAGAGAAGATAGAAGCAGTACGAAACAAATCTGCTGTCTTTTGTTTTGGGCCAGACTTGAATCATAGCCCTCATCAAATCTCTGTTTCAACAGCAGAAAGATTGTTGCGAGGCATAGCAAAATAAGAACGACCGACACGGGGCGCGATATAAATGACAAGCCATAGACCGCATAGGTCTGATAACTCAGCAGCTCAACCTTTGTTGACAGGAAAAATCCAATTAGGAGAGCCGGTCGCGACCAGCCAAAATTTTTGAAAGTGATTCCAATCAATCCAAATGTTAGCAACCCAATAAAGTCAAACCAATCTCGATTAACATTGAAGGTAGCGAAAAATATAAGGCAAATCATAACCGGTGCCAAAATATAATAAGGAACCAGCGTTATCCTTGAGATGTGTGAGGCGAAAAGTATGCATATTCCGGCGCCAAGTATGTTGGCCAACGCCAGGGACCAGATCATCAGATAGGTAAGGTCAAGATTGGTTGTCACCATATCCAGCCCTGGCTCGATCCCTATGAGGACGAAGCCGCCAAGCAATAAGACCTTGTTGCCTGACCCGGGTATCCCAAACAGCAGAGTTGGAATTAATGCGCCACCTTCTTTTGCATTGTTGGCGGCTTCTGGGGCGATCACTCCTCTGATGTCTCCTTTGCCCAGTTGCGACCCGTCCCTGGCTGTTTGTTTCAGATGGCTGTATGCGATCCAGTCCACAACAGTGCCCCCAAGACCTGGCAGGGCGCCGACAAGGCATCCCAAGGTCGAACATCTCAAAACAAGGAACCAGTTTCTAAAGACGTCTCTGATGCCGATCAGCCATCCTTTTTCGTTTTTTAGACTTTGCGCTATAGCGCCTCTGCTATCGAGTAAACCAACTATCTCCGGAATGGCAAACAGGCCAAGTCCCACAACAACGAGGGGCACTCCTTCCACAAGATAGAGGGTGCCAAATGTATAGCGAAGATCCCCGGTGATAGGGGCGGTGCCTATCGAGCCGATAATTAGCCCAAGACAGCAAGCAGTAATCCCCTTGACGAAATTATCGCCAGTAAGGGCCCCCACCATTAGCAGTGCCAAGACAACGAGCAGGAATTGCTCACCAAATCCAAATGTCATGATGATGGGAATTGCATAATAGATCGAGACCGATAAAATGATTGCGCCAAAAACTCCACCCAATAAAGACGACGAAAATGCGGCACTAAGAGCTTTTGCAGCCATGCCTTTTTTGGAGAGAGGAAAGCCATCCATCACAGTTGCCTGCGAACCTGATGTGCCTGGGATACCCATCAATACGGCAGGAAATGTGTCTGAGGTTGTAGTTGGTGCCAGAACACCAATCATCATAGCGAGCGCATAGGATGGCTCCAGAGTGAAGACAAAAGGCAGCACCAATGCCAGACCGGATGTGCCGCCCATTCCCGGCAGAATCCCGACAACCAGTCCCAACAGGGTGCCGCCAAAAAGGAAGGCAAGATGGGTTATTTCGAAAAGTTGCAAAAGAGAGGAAAAAAACTGTTCCATAGTGAAAAGCTGCTAGCTTTTGCTAGCAGCTATCCTTTTTTATTGGACCCGGTATGTAAACCGATTCTTCTTGAGAGCGGCATTGAGCTGGTCTTTTGTGTTGTCTGAAAAGACAGCGGCTTTCTTGACAATTTCTCCAGCTTCTTCGCCAATTATCAAAGGAAACGGTCCCAGTGCTGTGGTGGCCTTTTCCTTGAATTCCGGATCATCAACCATTTTTCTGGCCGCATCCCGGAATACTTCGACTATTTCATCTGGAGTGCCTTCAGGAAGTAGCATTGATTTTGACGCCTGTGACCAAGCTGCACCGATAGAGTAGAAAGCTTCGAGGTCGTCACCAGACAGTTTTTCCCCGTTCACTTTCTCATACATCTCAGGAAAGGTTGGTGCGTTTGGCGCTAGAGGGTTTCTGGATACCGACCCATCGGCACCGATGATGCCTAAAGTCATCAAATCCACTACCTTTCCTTTTTCAATCTCCGGCCTCACCTTCTTCTTATAGTTGGCTGCACCATGAGAGCTGATATGGATTTCACCACGCAAGAACGCTTGATAGCCACCGGATGAAGACAGCCCTGGTATTGGCTTAGCCCCTTTGATGCCTAATTTATCGAAGACCCAAATGTGGAAAAGGTCAGCGGAAGCGGGTGTTTTCAGCGCATAGAGCACCAGATCTCGTTCTTTCAATTTTGACAAGTCATGGGGCCCATCGGCGAGATCCGTTCTTGTAAACCAATGAGTGTTCTGTGGCAGTAGGAGTACAGGTCGATATTCACTGAGGTTGTATTCAACCAGGGGGTTGCCGGTCGCAACATTCACAATCACAGATGTTGAGCATCCAAAGATATAAGTACCATCAGGTTTCGCATTTTTCTGGAAATAATTCGAGCCCTTGATAGCTCCCCCACCTGGGATATGCATGACCTGAATATCTGGATTACCAGGTAAATATTTCGTTAGAAACGGCTGTATAAAGCGAGCGAATCTGCTGGTGCCACCACCTTCTTTAAATGGCACGACCCACGTTATGGTTTTTCCTGACAAATCGACGTTTGCGTGTGCCGTCGACGAGATCGAGAAAAAAGCTACCATTAACAAAGCTATTATTCTGTGCATTTTTTCCTCCCGTTGCATTTGGCTTGGTAGCTAACTACTAAATGATATCGTTATCATTACTGTCAAGTGCTTTGTCAGCGTGGTAACAGTTCACCATGCTTGAATTTTACGGGTATTGGCATTGCTGCTTAAAACTACTGAAAACAAAAAGTGAATTTAGGTGTATTGAGTATCCTGCAATTGAATGATTGTTTCTGGACTGTTGGCATTTCAGCCAAGCTTGCGTTAGTAAAGATTTAGCGATTTCTGACTGGTTGGTGACGCCTTGGGCTCGATTTCGTAGTCAATTTCTGCTGCAATTGACCTGCATACAGCGCAAAGGGTGCTGGCTCGGTAAATTTTTCGAAAGAGCAACAATTAAGAGTGGTTAATTTGGGATGATCCATGAATAGAAGAAAGACGATAATAGACGTTGCAAAAGAATGTGGGCTGTCTCAAGCCACCGTCGCGAGAGTTTTAAATGGTCAGCAAGATATTCAGGTCAAGGAAAAAACGCGAAAACGCGTAATCAATGCTGCGCAGAAAATTGGTTATCGCCGAAATACGTTGGCTGCAAATTTCAGGCGTCAGCGAAGTAATACCATTGCAATATCGATCCCAGACATTACTAACCCGTTTTTTCCGGAGCTCATCAAGGGCATCCAGGAGAGAATGAGAGATGAAGGCTACAGCGTTATCCAACTAAATAATGAATGGAACCCAGATACAGAACAGGACCACTTCAATTACATGGCACAGACCTGTTTGGACGGAGCAATTATCTCACCGTCTCACCCAGGGACAAACTTTAGCATATTGGAAGGAATACCATTCGTTCTTCTGACCAATTCGGACCTTTATCTTGAATACGATACGGTCGGAAACGATAGCAAAGAGGGGATGCGCATAGCGTTTGAGTATTTGTACAGCCTTGGCCACCGTCAAATTGCATTGTTGGTTGGCGGTTCAATGAGTTCTGGTCCATCCTGGCGCCAAGATCTTTTCTGCGAATTTTATCACAACAAGGGCATGACGATTCCGACAAATTTTCTGGTCACCTGTGATTACAGCGTGAATTCCACCTCATCTTTTTTACAGGCACGAAAATCCATGGAGATTTTCCTGGCAAAAAGTCCGCTTCCAACAGCTATCTTTGCGTCAAATGACATATTGGGACTGGCCGTCCTGCAAGTTGCTAACGAAAAAGGCATAAAGGTTCCTAAACAATTATCTGTTATCGGTATGGATGGAATATTTTCAGGTCAGGTGAGCTACCCCCCGTTGAGTACCGTTAAAAAAAATCGCAGTGAAATCGGTGATATCTCAGCTAAGATATTGCTGGATAAAATTAGAAAACCTGAAGATTTGTCCACTCAGAACGTTGTTCTTCCCTGTAAGCTAATCGAACGCGGATCTACCGGTCCAATTTAGTTTGGAGACAAAAATTGTCATGATCTGAAGAAAAAATGATAGCTTTATAAAATAATTTTCTGGCATGGTTTCATGCAGAGGAAGCATGGCTGCCCTAACAAGTCGCTCGTCATTTTTTGGAGGTGCCGGTTTCTTAATCTAAACCGCAAAGTCAAAAATATTTCTAGTGCCATTTTAAAGACAGGAAAATTATGAGTGAGACGAAATCATTATCTGTCTCTGAGGTTTTCTCGTTGGAGCGCCTTGTGCCAAAACCCAGAACGAAGAACCAACTGTGGATCAAGGACGTGGGCTATGACGAAGCTCCCTGGTACTTTGAACGAATGGGCTTGCAGGAGCTTGAAGACTTCTTGGACGTTGCCGGAGAGCGAATTGATTATGTCAAAATAACAACTACGCAGGTTATTGGGCATCCAGAAGATTGGTTGAAGCGGAAAATTGCTTTGTACAAGAAACACTCAATTCAACCGTATTTGGACCATGGATATTTTGTTCGCGCCTATCGGATGGGTGTTGTAGACGAAGCGATAGAGGCCGGAGCTGCTTTGGGTTTCTCGGTTATGGAATTTATGAACACTTTTGGTGATATTCCTGAAAAACAACTCAGGCAATGGCGCAGCCTAGCAAGGGATTGTGGCATGAGTCTAATCTATGAGCATCATCCTGAGCGTGGATGGAGGAAAGGCGTTCGTGATAGGCCTGCCACCGCCGCCGAAATAATTGAAGGGGCAGAGCCGTTTCTTGAGGACGGTGCTTTTACGCTTTTGATTGACCATGAAGAAATCGAGATTCAAGGACGCGCGGCTACAGATGTGATTTGTGGAGTTGTGGAGGCTGTTGGTGAAGAGCGGGTCGCTTTTGAGCTTACATCTACAAAAGAGGCTCCAATGACGTGGTATTCTAATCTTCTGAATTATTTTTCGATGTTTGGTACTGACTGCAACGTTACGAATGTTATGCCAAGCCAGGTGATGTTTGTTGACCCTTTAAGATCTGGCGAGAGGCCGGCCGATGTCCTGTTCGACAGGTATCCTGAGCTAAGTGACGTTAGGTTAAAGTAAGCGGATTCATTATTTCAATCGGTCTACAAATTATCTACACATCGGCTGAAAGTTCCATTGAACAACAATGTTGTTGTTGCAGAAAAAGCGCGCTGCAAGAACTTTTAGAGCCTAATCCTGTCCAAACAATTCTACAAGCAGCCCGAGAGCATCATGAGAAAGATGCGCGAGTTTACCTAGCGCGACACTAATCACAGTTTCGCGGCGACATCGTCACGACATTAATTGAGCGGGTACAGGTGGATATTAGCGGACAAATTATCGACGAATAGATGATCTTGAGCAAAGATCCTGTTGTATTTAGTTGAATGGGCATTATTTTATTTCAGATCCAATCCCTGACTGTTCAATGACTTCAGAACCACTTTGCATTGGTAGGATTTTGAGTAAATCTTGGCCTGGCTTTCATGAAGGAGTCAGATCCAAATATCAATGGTAGGCTCTTGAGTAAATCCTACCCCCGCAACCAAAAATCACAATATATCAATACGTTACAACCCTCCAAGTCTTTTGGCCTGCGAGGGTTTTCTGTATTTGGCACTCTCCCTTTTGTTACCTGCCGTCAGGTTTTTTAAGGTTTTTGCGCTTTTATGCTTTATTATTGCGCAAGTTAGCTCAAATCAGTTCCGATTAAATTTGGGAGGTAAATCGTGCTGCCCTCG
>CACJUX010000054.1 GCA_902596655.1 uncultured SAR116 cluster alpha proteobacterium
ATCGACCGCCGGCTGGACACGGACAAAATTTTCACGCACTAAATTAACCCTGCCAACGGGCAATCCGGCTGGCAGCACGCCACCATGCCCAGAGGTCAGAACTAGCTCGCCTATTTGCGGTTTGGCCTCTTCTGGCAAAAAAGCAAGTTCAAGAAACACCCCGTTCTGACCAACTGTCAGACCGGGCCAGGATGAGGAAGCTAAAATCACTGGAACACGGGCATTGATATCGGAGATCATTAGCACCCGGGCGTAGGATTTGCCAACGTTGACAACCAGACCTACGAGGCCATCAGCGGTGACAACCGGGTTGCCCTCTCGAACATCACTATCATAGCCAACAGCGATCAGCAATGTATGGGCAAAGCTGCCGCCGGGTGCAGTCACCGCGCGCGCGGTCAAGGGCGTCCGCCGGTCTGGGGCAACCGCACCCGTCACACTGCGCAATTGACGGTTTTCGCTTTCTAGAATTTCGGCGCGCCGCCGCCAGCGTTTGAGCAGGTCATTCTCACCCTGAAGACGGACATTTTCCGCTCGAAGTGAAGCCACTGTGCGGATGCCGGTTACCATAGTATCGACACCACGCACCGGTGCCGAGACGATGTCTACAAGCGGTGCTATAAAATCGCTAGTACCCATATGCGCATTGCGGAGAGCAGTGATATCAGCCTTGCCAAGAAACATCAGAGAGAAGCTGAGAAAAATCAATAGAAAATGGGCAACGCGGCGGCGTCTTTCACGGCTCTTGTCGGATGTGCGCGCCATCCTGAGGGCCTCTCTATGCGCCGATCAGCACGTTTCGAAGTGTTCTCAGCTCTTCAAGACAGCGACCAGTTCCAAGCGCGACACAGCTCAAAGGATCCTCGGCAATCGAGATTGGCAGGCCTGTCGCATCACGCAATACCCCGTCAACATCGCGCAGAAGTGCACCGCCGCCGGTCATCACAATGCCTTTTTCCACAATATCGGCAGCCAGTTCAGGCGGTGCCTGCTCAAGCGCCATCTTCACACCATCAACTATCTGACGGACAGGATCGGAGATTGCTTCGGCAACCTGCGCCTCGGTGATCGATATTTCCTTTGGCACACCATTGACAAGATCACGGCCACGAACCTCAATCTTTTTGCCAGAACTTTTTTCTGGCTTGCGAGCGATGCCGATGTTTTTCTTGATCCGCTCGGCACTCGCCTCACCAATAAGCAAATTATGCGTGCGACGCATATAAGCTATAATCGCTTCATCGATCTTGTCGCCGCCAACGCGGACCGAATGGGCAAAAACAATGTTGCCAAGCGACAGAATAGCAACCTCAGTTGTGCCACCCCCAATATCGACAACCATTGATCCGGATGGCTCAGTCACGGGAAGTGACGCGCCAATGGCGGCGGCCATCGGTTCCTCAATCAGGAACACACGGCGCGCCCCTGCGGCTTCGGCTGATTCCTGAATGGCCCGGCGCTCCACCGCGGTCGAGCCTGACGGCACACAGATGATAACCTGCGGGCTAGAAATTGAAAGACGTCCGTTCACCTTACGTATAAAATGCTTGATCATCTCCTCAGCGACTTCAAAGTCGGCAATGACACCATCTGCCATTGGTCGGATCGCGCGAATGTTCCCGGGCGTCTTGCCAAGCATGACCTTGGCTTCCTCGCCAACGGCCAGCACCTGTGTCTTGCCGCGGACTTCCGCCATTGCAACAACAGATGGCTCATCAAGGACAACTCCCCGGCCTTTTACATAAACCAGAGTATTCGCTGTTCCGAGGTCAATACCAATATCAGCCGAAAACATACCAAGGACAGCACCAAGCATGTTGTAACTCCCCGCTCTAGGACCCACTTCGGTGCCAAAATGGCCCAAAGACAGCACAAAGGACAACGACTCTTTGCACAAACAATTTAGGTGTAGATTATAAATGAGGCAAAATCTAGTTCTTTGCCTTATCCACTAGGCGGTTAGCGCCGATCCATGGCATCATGCCACGAAGCTGCTCACCAACCTGCTCGATCGGATGCTCAGCATTGCGCCGGCGTATTGCCTTAAAGCTGGTCTGATGCACCCGATTTTCCAACATCCAGTTGCGGGTAAAGCAGCCAGACTGAATGTCTTCAAGAACCCGCTTCATCTCAGCCTTTGTTTCCTGCGTGATGATCCGTGGGCCGGTGACATATTCGCCATATTCAGCCGTGTTAGAAATCGAGTAATTCATATTTGCGATGCCACCTTCATAGATGAGATCGACGATTAGCTTGACTTCATGCAGACACTCGAAATAAGCCATTTCCGGCGCATAGCCCGCCTCAACCAACGTCTCGTAACCTGCTTTGATCAGCTCAACAAGACCGCCACACAGGACCGCCTGTTCACCAAAAAGATCGGTCTCGCACTCTTCCTTGAAGGTTGTCTCGATGATGCCTGAACGGCCACCGCCAACAGCAGAGGCATATGACAGGCCAACATCATGGGCATTGCCCGATGCATCCTGATGTACAGCGAGTAGACATGGCACACCACCACCGCGAACATATTCAGACCGCACCGTATGGCCTGGTCCCTTTGGCGCGACCATGAAAACGTCGATATCGCTGCGGGGCTCGATCAGATTGAAATGCACATTCAGACCATGGGCAAAGGCAATGGCCGCTCCAGCGCACATGTTGGCTGCAATATCAGAATAATAGATGTCAGCCTGCAATTCATCAGGCGTAAGCATCATGATCACATCACCCCATTTGGCTGCGTCAGCAACATCCATGACCTGAAACCCAGCGTCACTGGCCTTGCTGCGGCTGCTTGAGTCAGCCCGAAGCGCAACAGCTACCTCGACAACGCCACTGTCCTTCAAATTGGCCGCATGAGCATGGCCTTGGCTGCCGTATCCGACAATCACAACCTTTTTATTCTTGATCAAGCCGACATCGGCATCGCGATCATAATACACACGCATTGACTTCTCTCCTCTCAACTAATTTACCGCCTGATTCGTCAGGGGCTGCTTGGTCCGCGTATAAAAAAACAACCATCAAGACCATCTGTCCAGTGACTGCAAAAATTCTTTGGAAATGAACAGCCGCATGCCCTTCACATTGCCTGCAGCCATGGTGAACAAAAATGGCCGTTGCCCTATTTGGTGTCCAGATCGATTTGATTGCCCCGTGAAATCGCAGAAACACCAGTCCTTGCCACCTCTATCTCACCAAGCGAACGCATCAGATCGACGAAGGCTGCCACCTTTGAAGAGTTTCCAGTCACCTCAAATACAAAACTATTTAGCGTGCTGTCCAGTGTTCTTGCTCGAAAAGTGTCGGCTATGCGCAACGCCTCTATACGCTTCTCACCAGAATTGATGACCTTCACCAGCGCAAGTTCGCGTTCAATGGCCGCCCCCATCTCCGTCAGGTCACAGACCGAATGGATTGGAACAAGGCGCAGAAGCTGAGACTTGATCTGCTCAATCACCATCGGCGTTCCCGAAGTGACAATTGAGATTCGCGAGATGCTGCGGTTCCTGTCGGTCTCGGAAACTGTCAGGCTCTCTATATTGTAACCGCGACCAGAAAACAGGCCGATAACCCGTGCCAGCACGCCAGGCTCATTATCAACTAAAACAGAGATGATATGACGTTCGATTATATCGGTTTTGTTCATCTTGATCTCTTTTCCCCGCCTGATCCTAGACCAGAACCATGCCTTCTTCAGAAATCGGCTTTTCTGCCTGATCTTCAGGCCCAAGAAGCATGTCATTATGCGCTGAGCCTGATGGGATCATTGGGAAGCAATTCTCTTCTTTCGCCACGCGGATATCGGCAATCACCGGCCCAACAGTCTCGAGCATCTGTGTTATCACCCCATCCAGGTCATCGGCCGTTTGCGCGACAAGACCGGTCATTCCAAAGGTATCAGCAAGCTTAACAAAATCAGGAAGCGAAGCGCTGTAGGACTCCGAATATCGACCACCATGGATCAATTCCTGCCATTGGCGGACCATGCCCATCCATTCATTGTTTATGATGAACATCTTCACCGGCAGATTATATTGCGTGAGCGTCGACAATTCCTGCATGTTCATCATGAAGGATGCTTCGCCCGCAATATCAACCACCAACGCATCCGGGTGCGCTACCTGAACACCCATTGCGGCTGGCAGACCATAACCCATCGTACCAAGGCCACCTGAAGTCATCCAGTGGTTTGGCTTCTGGAAATCAAAATATTGCGCCGCCCACATCTGATGCTGGCCAACCTCAGTGGTGACATAGACATCATGCTCTCTGGTCATCTGGCACAGGCGCTTAATCGCATGCTGCGGCTTTATGACTGCGCCTGACTGGTTGAATTTCAGACATTCACGCGCTCTCCAGCTCTCGATCTGTTTCCACCATTTATTGAGCGATGGCCTATGCGGCTTGAAATTCTGTGCTTTCAGCTCGGCGATCAACAATTCGAGAATGCGTGTCGCATCACCAATAACTGCAAGATCAACAGCCACATTCTTGTTCACCGATGAGGGGTCAATATCGCAATGGATCTTTATCGAATTCGGTGAAAACCCGGAAATCAGCCCGGTCACTCGATCATCGAAGCGCGCACCAATATTGAACATCAGGTCGCAGCCATGCATGGCAAGGTTAGCCTCGTAGGTACCATGCATTCCGAGCATTCCCAAAAAATGCGGATCCGAAGCTGGCAGTGCGCCAAGCCCCATCAGTGTCAGTGTTGTCGGCCAACCGGTCAGATGCGCCAGCTCAGTAAGCAACTCAGACGCGCGGGGGCCAGAATTGACGATGCCACCACCGCCATAGATCACAGGCCGCTCAGCGCGTTTCATCGCGGCGACAGCCGCTCTGATGCATTCGGCAGCCGGCTCAGTCACCGGCTGATAGCGCGCAATGGCCTGCGGACAGACACGCTCAGCCACATAGGCAATCTCGGCCATCAGAATGTCTTTTGGCAGATCGATCAGCACCGGCCCGGGACGTCCCGAGGCGGCAACATGAAACGCCTCAATCACGGTCTCCTGGAGCTTTACTCCTTCCTTGACTAGATAATTATGCTTTGTACAGGCACGGGTGATGCCCGTTGTGTCAGCCTCCTGAAAAGCATCATTGCCAATCAGATGCGTCGGCACCTGACCGGTGAGACAGACAACGGGAACAGAATCCATCAGAGCGTCAGTAAGACCAGTCACGGCATTGGGTGCGCCGGGACCGGACGTGACCAGTACGACACCTGTCTTGCCGGATGACCTTGCATAGCCTTCGGCCGCGTGGACAGCCGCCTGCTCATGGCGGACGAGGATGTGCTTGATCTTGTTGTTCTTGAACAGCGCGTCATAAATCGGCAGGACAGCACCGCCCGGATATCCAAAGACAACCTCGACACCTTCATCCTCAAGCGCTTTGAGAAGCACTTCGGCACCAAGCATCAATTTTTCAGAACCATTAGTGGGAGCAGATTTAGGCATGTCTCTCATCCTTCACTCAAAGACTGCTTTCGTGGGGTTTGCTTTTGTGCGGCAATCCTATTGCCAAAAATAAGGCCTGCAACAGCGCGACGTGCAAGAGACACCAGATTAAAATCCAAAGTTTCCGGCATTGCAACCGACTGTCCCGTTTTGTTCAATTTATGCTGTGTCTTATCTTAGCTGCTGTGCCCAGCAAACAGGCAAGACGGTTGCTAGACCTTCAGCATGATCTCGTTCGTGGCAAAAAAGCTTCCAGTAAAAGATCCACAAATACCGCGTCGAAATCAACCAGCCCAAAACCCCCACAGCGCCAAATGAATGCCAGTTTTGGACTGAGAGGTCAACTATTTTCTATTAGATTTGAAAAGATTTTTTCAATCAAACTTTCTGAAAATTTCTCATTTATTAGAATTTTTGCATTAAAATTATTTCGCAGCCAAGTCATCTGGCGTTTGGCGTAATGCCGAGTGTCACGCTTCGCCAATTCAGCGGCACGGTCCAGACTCATCTCCCCACTCAGATGCGCCAGTAGTTCGCGCACTCCCAATGCCTTCATTACTGGCAGCCCGTCATTAAGCCCTCGGGAAGCGAGCCGGGACACCTCGTCAATCGCCCCCGCCACAAGCATTTCATCAAATCGCTGATTGATCCGGTCATACAGAATGGCACGGGGCGGTACCAGCGCCACCGAAAGGGCAATGCCAGCGAACTGGCCGGTCTGCGGATCGGCCTGCCAAGCGGACCGCGGCCTTCCCGTCGCCCGCCCCACGCCCATCGCCCGGACCAGACGCTGGCTGTCACCGGCAAACAGCCGGTCGGCGTTAACCGGGTCAAAGTTTGCCAACTCCGCCCGAAACGCCTCACCGCCCATTTCTGCAAGCTGCGCCACACAGGAAGCATGAATATCCATAGGCACATCTGGAATTTGCGCCAGCCCGTTAAGGCCAGCACTAATATACATGCCGGTGCCGCCAACGATAATCGGCAATTTTCCATCAGCGCGGGCGGCAGCCATCGCCTTTGCCGCCATAGCAAGCCAACTGCCAACCGACGCGCGTTCAGCTCCATCAATCACACCATAGAGCCGATGTGGGACGCGGCGTATCGCAGCGTCATCCGGGCGTGCCGTCAGCACCTGAAGATCGGCATAAAGCTGCATCGAATCTGCATTGATAATGACACCATCCACCCGTTCGGCGAGCGCCAACGCTAGCGCTGATTTACCCGAAGCGGTAGACCCGGTGATAATCACATATCGTGCGCCCCATTGTGCCAAATCAAGCGATGGCGACTTTGGCTTTGTCGATGACTTGTTATTAGACCGCATTTGGTCATAATCCCTTTTTGCCTTCTTGCCCTATCCATGGACTAGAGCCCGCACTATGCAGCATGTTCTCGTTTTTTCAACCTCTGCCCCTCAGATCTCCCTCACGGAAAAGATGATTGGCCAACTACTCGATCAGGTGGGGCTGCCCTCCGCCACATTGCCGCCGAACTGGCTTGACCCCGGACATGCAGCTGAGATCCCTCTTGCAGACCGAGCAATACCGGGGATCGTCGCATTAAGGCGGATTGGCGAGGCAGTACGTGTCGACATTAATGTCATCGCCTTAGAAAATCGCCGCAAAAAGTTACTCCTTGCAGATATGGACAGCACCATCATTACAGATGAATCACTCGATGAAATGGCAGCACTTGCCGGCCTAGGCAAGGCAATTGCCACTATCACTGAGCGATCAATGAATGGTGAGCTGGATTTTGAGGCATCACTTGAAGAACGTGTGGCGATGTTTGCCGGCCAGCCGGCCAGTCTTTTTGAATCAATTCTGGCAGCTACCAAGCTGACTGAAGGCGCACATACCCTTGTGCAGACAATGCGCACTCACCACGCACATTGCTATCTTGTCTCGGGTGGTTTTACTAAAGTTGCGGACAGGATTGCCAAGCGGTGTGGATTTCATGCCGCGCATGCAAATGAGATGACCATAAGTGGTGGCGTGATTACAGGCACTGTCAAAAAACCAATTCTGGGACGAGAAACCAAAGTAGATATCCTCGCTCATTACTGTAAAGAGCATGGGCTTGCGGCCAGCGATGCCGCTGCCATTGGCGACGGGGCAAATGATATAGCGGTACTGCAGAAAGCTGGGATGGGCGTGGCCTTTGCCGGCAGGGATGTGTTGCGGGCAGCCATCAATTTACAACTGAATCATACCGATCTAACCGGCCTTTTGTTTCTGCAGGGCTACCGTAAGGTAGATTTTATCACCGGCTAGGCTGGCTGAGCGCAACGTCTGGATTGATACAGCCGGAAATAGACACCAGCGAAAGTGGTCTGCGCAACGAAAAAGGGACGCCAGTGACGTCCCTTGCTGGTCTTTTGACCTTTCGCAGTGCAAGTCTATTTATCACTAAAAGCAATCTGCATAAAACGCTGATTGCCCTCCCGCTCGACTAGGATGAGTATGCCTGAGCGTCCAGAGTTCCTCGCTTCACCAACAGCATCGGCAAACGCAGCGGTTGTTTCAACGCGGCGCTGACCAAACCGGCGAATCACATCGCCACGCTCCAGCCCCTTTTCGGCTGCCGGGCTGCCAACAATAACCTCTGTGACAACAACTCCAGTAAGTGCACCATCAAGGCCAAGCTCTGCTGCCAGATCAGCGGTCAAATTTTTGACCGACAAGCCAAGGCTGTCGAAGCTCTGTGTGTCGTCATCGGCACTATCTTCGGTCGTTCCAACAAGTTCAGCCTTTTCCAGCTCGCCAAGTTCAACAGATATGGTCATCAACTTGCCCTCGCGGAAAAGTTCAACCACCACCTCGGCACCTATGTCTGTTTCGGCGACGATGCGGGGCAAATCACGCATTTTCTCAATATTTCTTCCATCAAAACTGACTATGACATCGCCTGGTTCGATCCCGGCCGTATCCGCCGGACTCTTTTCGTTAACCGAGCTAACAAGTGCGCCCTCGGCACTCTCAAGCCCGAGCGAATCTGCGATGTCCGGGGTGACTTCCTGAATGAATACACCAAGCCAGCCACGCCGCGTGGTGCCAAACTCCTCTAGCTGGGAGGCAACACGCTTAGCCAGATTCGATGAAATAGCAAAACCGATACCCACCGAACCACCCGATTGCGAGAAAATGGCAGTATTGATGCCAATTACCTCACCTTCAAGATTAAATAGCGGTCCACCAGAATTGCCGCGGTTAATCGAGGCATCAGTCTGGATGAAATCATCATACGGACCATTGCCGATATCGCGGCCACGAGCCGAAACGATGCCCGCTGTAACGGTGCCGCCAAGGCCAAAGGGATTACCGATGGCTAACACCCAGTCACCAACTCGCAAGCTGTCTGAGTCACCGAATTCGACAGCGGTGAGTTCAACATCCTCTGGGTCGATCTTAAGCACCGCAATATCGGTCTTTTGGTCCTGCCCGAGGACCTTGGCCTTGAAAGATTGATCATCGGAAAGAATGACAGTGATTTCCTCGGCGTTCTCGATCACGTGAAAGTTTGTGACGACAATGCCTTTTTTATCAATTATGAACCCTGAGCCAAGCGATGAGGCCCGACGCTTGCGTTCGTTATCCCCAAAATTCTTGAAAAATTCCTCAAATGGCGAGCCCGGTGGAAAACGCGGCATGTCGCTTGATGGCCCTTCACTAACAATCGTGGTGGTCGAAATGTTAACAACCGCGGGCGACAGTTTCTCCGCCTGATCGGCAAAACTGTCGGGACGTTCGCCGGCGACTACCGTGACCGACATGAACAGCACCGCGAGACCGGCAACCGTTGGGACGATAGTTGATTTCACATGCTGGAGAGGCCGTAAAATTGTCATAAGCATCAGATTAAAGTCTCCTGATTTGCACGTATAGGCCGGGAGGCG
>CACJUX010000055.1 GCA_902596655.1 uncultured SAR116 cluster alpha proteobacterium
CAACGGTGGATGGGGGTTCATAAATAGAACCAAAGACCAATTAGGAATGATGCTGATGTCAGAACTTCGCTGGGGTGTGAAACCACCCTTCAAAAGACTTAAACCAACTCCAACAGTCAAATCAGAACCATCGAGGGATGCTGATGAAATCCTGTTTGAGAACCTTGGACACCTTCATGAAACAGGTGCCATCACCATTCATGATGAAGAGGTTTTGAATGAAAGTTTGCTCGCACTCGCCAGGACAGGTGTCATCACAGTGAACACTGCAAAGTCCATTCAGACCGGAAAGAAGATTCAAACCACCGTCAGAAGACTTGCTGATGACGCAAACAGACTCAGAGGTACAAAGGAACTAGAAGACATCCAGAAACCTCTCAGCGATGCGCTGAAGACGATTGCAGAGATATTCAAACTGCAAGAGGAGATGATGCGAAGGAACGCATACATTTCTGCGTCCGGTGGTCTGTTCATCGACAGGACTTATAAATATTTGCGGAAACAGGATAGGAGAAAAAGATGATGAAATATCCCTGCCGCAAGACGGTCAGATTTACCCAACAGACCCAGAGTGACTTAGACAGGTTCTGTCACCACCACCGCATTAATGAGAGCGAATACATCCGCAACTCACTTCAAAAATGTCTTCATGCGGATATGCGGAACAATCAAAAAAACCACCCAAAGAAGGTGGTTCGGTTGTGATTTGAATTTGCGGATTATGAACTGTTAGTCACTCACCTTCACACCGTTTTCGAATGTTCCTGTAAAATCATTGTCAACAACTCCCTCATAAGTATACCCTTCCCAAATACCATCCCGTTTTCCATTCTTGTAATTGCCTTTGATGCTTAATTGTCCATTGCGCCAGTATTCAACAAATGGACCTTCTAATTCTCCGTGCTCAAATGTTTTTTTATGGAGCAATTGCCCATTTTCATAATAAATAGTCCATGGACCGTCGTGCATTCCATTTTTGAGTTTACCTCGCGACAGCAATTGTCCATTTGCATAAAATCTTTTCCACAGACTATCCGCTCTTTTTCCATTTTGGAATTCACCTCGCCACATCAGTTGCCCATTTGCGTGGTAACGTTCCCAAGAACCGTGCGCTACTCCGTTCTCGTATTCACCCTTGGTCGATAATTGCCCGTCGTCGTTATAAACCTCTTCAAAAACCCTCTTGCTCACCGTTTATATATTCCCTTTTGTTTCTTAAATTGCCGGACCTACCATATTCAAACCATACTCCCTCCATATTTCCGTATTGAAAATGACCCCTACCCATTAACTGACCACTTGCCCAAAACTTGGTCCAAAGACCATGTTTTTTTCCATTTTTGAATGAACCTCTTTCAAAACCCTCATCAATGTCACCAGTAAATGGAACATCAGTGAATTTCTGGTAATAAACACCCTCACGGTAGACCAAGTCGCCCATGCTCAATCCCCAACTGTGGAATGACACCATAGACATTAGAACCAGAGGTATGGTGAATAGAGTTCTCATACGTAGAGGTTAAACTGCTTTTTCAATCAGGTTCTGAACTGCCTCTATTTGTGTCAGAACATTCATCGCGATTTGAATAGACCAATCGAATAATATTGCTGAAATAACGTCAGTCATGAGTGCCTCCAAGAATTAATTTAATTCGTTTCAGGTATATTGTTTCAGACCATCTTCCCATTCTTCGGGGGTCAACAAGTCATCAAATCCAAGGTCTACAAACTTTATTTTCAGACTGTCTTTATCAACTCCAATTTCGGACAAGTTTAAACGTTCTTGAAGTTTCATTGCATGCAAGATTTGCTCTGCCTCTACTCCGTTTTCTGCTTCAATCTCAATTTGTCCGTGAACAATGTCCTGCCAATCAAATTTATATGTGCCCATTACTCATCCTCGCTTTCGTCTATATTCTATTTTTAGGTTTTTGAGACGATAAACTTAGGGATACTCATATGTAGGATCTTCCAAAAAACTTCGAAAACACGAGTTTCTGAGGAGTGTTATGTTCACAGTTACCATCGTCAGTCATTCTTTGTTCTAAGTCTTCTAAATTCAAGGCATTTTTCACTCTTTGTTCGAACTCCTTAGATACAGAAACCTCATTTTTTCTCAGTCTAGAGGCAACCTAATACTCAAGCGATGCCCATGCATCAGACAAACAAGAAGGAAATAATTTACTCAGGTCACTTGGTCTAGTTATTCGAATACCCTTGGAATGACTATTCGTTCCTCGCCCATATGCATCGAATATCGAAAAAAACAATTTCTGGTTTTTTCCAGAAAAACCCAATTCTTTGGTTAAGTCCTTCGCATGAAGTTTGCATATCTCTTCATAACGCTTGAAGTTTTCTTCATATGGTGCGGAAACATTTTTTATGTTCCTTTTGCACTCAAACAAAATCGCGATCTCAAAATCTTTGTTGAAAACCAAATTATCAAAAAAGGCATCTCGAGTAGATGAATCAGTAACGAACTTAAATTCAACTTTCCCGTCCCAACCATTTATACACCTCATAAATTCTAAGAGGGATTTCTGAATCAACGTCCCATGCTTGTTTGGAAAGGTTGCCCAAATTGCGTCTCTAGGTTTCTTTGATCCGAGAACAGGGTCCTCTTTTTTTTTGTAGTCAGTAAGTTTTTCCAGGTGTTCCAAGATCATCGCTTTATCAAGTTTTGTGAAATCCAAACACATTTATGCCTCCAATGCCCGGTAGACACTCGCACGACCTATGCCCAGTTCCTTTGCGATTGCGGATGCACCCATACCACTATCACGCAGTTCCTTGACCCTCTCAACGTCTACAGAGGGTTTTCTACCCTTATAGACACCTTTCTCTTTTGCCTTTGCGATACCTTCCATCTGACGTTCCTTGCGAAGGTTCGTCTCAAACTCTGCAAAGACAGACAACATATCCAAGAAACACTTGGATGTTGCATTTATCCACATAATTTTGTTCCCCCCTATATGCCAACCGTTTTAACGGCAGGGTATGTGAGTAAAGTTTGCACCCAGTCCAATTGAAGTGTTTTTCCAATCACTGCCGCTAGATATTCAATGTGGTCTTTTTCAATTTGTGTATTTGGTGTCTCCCCAGAAGGAGTGATGATTTTTTCTGGGAAGAGCATCAGCAATGGAATCTTGATAAGAATCTTGTCATTTGCCGAGTGAAAGTGACAGTTGTGTGTGAATTTTGAGCAACCCTGCCTTTCGCCAAACCAACGCTGATAGTCCATGTACAATTCACCTGCGTGAACTTCTTCATCCAGAATTACAGACAGTGTCTCATCGATAAGGTTGGTGCTGTCCTTCGGTTTGAATATTTCAGAAAGGTATTCGAAATACACCTCGCTGAATGAACGTTCAGTTTGGTCAGCAATGCCACATAGCATTTCATACCGGTTACCAGATGGCGCACCAAAAACTAATGTGAAGTCACGATATTGTTGGGGTTGCATAACATTCTCCTACGCACAATTGTTTCAATTGGTCGCAAAGAGAACATCTAGATTGGGGATGATAGAACGTGTGAGGTCGTTGCTACACCAGAACGATTAGGTCGTTACTACACCAATCCAAACATTCCATTTGGATAACAAAATAGTGGCACATATAGCGAAGAAAATCAATTCTTGCGGAGCGAATACATTCGCAACTCACTTCAAAAGTGTCTGTATGCGGATATGCGGAACAATCAAAAAAACCACCCAAAGAAGGTGGTTCGGTTGTGAGTTGAATTTGTGATCTATCAGGCGGTAAACATCACCTCTGTTTCATCATTAGAAAATTTCAATTTGGAAAATCCACAGGTCTTTCGTTGATGGTATGCGTGCCACTTGGATATTCCCCAGATTTTTCTAAAAACACTCTCACAAACGTTTTCACTTCCTCTACGAACACACGTTTATTTGTATTTCCAGATGGAAGATCTAACGTTAGTTCATCCATAAATTTATTCAATAAGACATTAATGTCTGTGTCTAATTCATCATCTAATTCTTGGTATCGTTGAAAATATTCCAGACGTATTGCGAAGATTGGATGATGACTGTGAAGTGCTGGCAACAGGTCTTGTAAAGACCAAGTCTCAAGTCTCTCAATGCTCTGAAATGCTTAAATGAATTGGTTAGGTGTTTTGATGTTTTTTATAGATGGAAACCATCCAGAACCATATGCATCTTGCACATTTACGCGGAGAGATAGACTGCCGTTTTTCAAAATCTTGCAATAAAGATGGTCAGTCCATGTCGAAACCATCAAACTACCTTCTTTAGAATATAGAAGGAATTGCTTTGCCAGTCGTATCTCCCTTTGTCTGCAATTAAAACTATCGCTCTTTATAAGCAGTAAAACTTGAAACAAGGTCTGCAAAGGTTGCGAGTTCGTTTTGTGACCTTCCGTCCGCCCCAGTTAATCTGTCAAACTTCTCCTGATCCACATAAACGAAATCGAATTCTACGTTTGAGTGAGATGCGTTCACGTCTGCACACCACTGTTTGAGACGCTTAACCTTCAGCGGGTCGTCGAGGTTCTCAAGACCCTTCGTCTCAACCACATAAACCTTGGTTTCAGAAAGTTTGACGATGAAATCTGGATAGTAGTTCGCAATGTTTCCCAAGGCGTCGATGTAGTCGATTTTGAAGTTGAGTGCGAAATAGTTCTTCGCGTACGAAACGACATCCGGAGCACGCTCCAAAAACTGCGCAAAACGCAGTTCAAGAACACTATCACCAACGATCTTATTGAATACCGACTTTTTCGCGGTGAGATGTTTTTGGTCCTTCACGACGAAGGGACGCATATTTCGGATCTTGATGCTGTCGCGGATCTCTGCATTCCCGGTGTCCTTTATCGTAAGACCGTTAATCGCAGTCTTAAACGTCTCGAGGATCGTGCGAGCAATGTTTGGTTCACTGAGATTGCGGAGTGTGTTGGGATCGTCCAGTTCTACGACCTGCCCAAACAGTTTGACCTGAACAAATTCTTGAACCTTCGGGTACAAAAGGTCATAGGCAGCATAGAGACGAAGATCTTTAAGAACCGTCTGTGCAAAATATCCAATCACACTCCGATAATCGCTTCCGATTGTGCCCTCTAAGACAGTCGTATGCGTCACCTCGTCTGTAGTGATATCCCGAAATACGATTTCCCGTTGTTCTTCTTCAGTGAACTGTTGATAGGTCGCAACTTCAAATTCGAAGGCATCAAGGTCTAGGTCATTCAGGTCCTTGTACTCGCGAACAACACGAGGTGAGAGAACAGGAATTTCGATATCAAGACTTTCGAGGTCTTTATCCTCTTCATCGTCCACTTCAATGATCATGGGCGCTACAGGAGGAGTTCCGGTGCCCATTTCGCGACGGTCGAGTTCGACACCTTCCGTTTGAATGGACTCGACAAAGTCCATGAATGCTTCTGTACCAACGACACTGACGTATTCCTCGCCTTCTTGTCCTGGGTACATCCTGCGGAGACCGCGTCCCAGAGTTTGTTCAGGGAGAATGCGTGCAGGGGAGTTGTATGCTCGGAGACCCACAATCGTGGTCACATTGCGGACGTCCCACCCCTCCTTAAGCATCAAAACTGAAACGATTGCCTTGAACGGACTAGACCATCTATCGATTTCGTTAGATTGCTTTCGGAGGAGTTCGAGTTCCTCGCGTTTTGCCTTCGATGCACCCGTCTCGCTCACCTCACCACTGCGATTGGTATGGATGGTTAGAACCGCATCCTTAAATTCAGGGAAGGTTGTTTCAAGGTACTCTGCGACTGCATCACAGTTCTTTGTGTCATCGGTCATGATGAACAGAACTGCTTTTTTTCCTAGTTTTTCGTGTTCTGGATAGACCTTCCGCCATTCAGTAACACCAAGGTTTATGTAGTCACCGTATCGTTCGGTGTAGACAGAACTATCCTTCTCGGTGAGTTTTGCTCGACTAGGAGCATCGGGTAGAACCGGATGCTTCACAACGTTCTGTGTGATCGCCTCCACGAGGGGATAGTCCGCGACAGTCTGAACAAAGATTGCACCATTCGTATGTTTGGGGGTCGCCGTGACGTCGATTTGAAGTGCGAGCGCACCGCCTTTTTGGCGCAGTTTGTTGTTGATGTCGCCAATCGACTTGAACCACGCCATCTTTGAGTCGTGGATATGGTGCGCCTCATCGTTGATCACGACGAGTTCATCAATGTCACGCACAATCCGACCTAGATCGACGCCGGAGTCTGTCGTGCGACCCTTGGGTTTGGACCCAAGGTAATAGTCCATCGAGTTCTCATCATCTGATGAAGGAGGCGTATTCTTATCGTCGTAAACGCGGTGAATATTGGTCAGGAAGATGTTTCCATCGGGATTGAGCGGACCAACCTCGTCTTGAATGTGAAGGGTTAACTGAAAATCACTTTTCCAGTTTTTGCCGTCGATCCCGTTGTCTGGAATGACAGGGTCTTCGGAGAAGATCTTCAAACCGTCAAAATCTGCCCTCAGACGATCGAGAACGATGATGTTTGGTGCAATGACAAGAAAATTCTGCGCAAGGTCAGATTCTTCCTCGTACTTTTTATGGAAGTAAGACCATGCAAGGAGAAGACTCATGGTCTTCGTCTTGCCGCTGCCAGTTGCCATTTTCACCACGTTTCGACGCCACGTCTCCTCAATAAGTTTTTCAGTCACTGCACCACGAGCATCGAAACGCAGAAGATCGTGTTTGTCTTTAACCTTCACATACTCATGCAGATAGATGACGGTTTCGACGGACTCCCGTTGGGCAAAGTAATACTGGAAATTTCCTATTGTTCCGTCTGCATGCGGAATCGGGTGGGGAGTTTCAAACCACCATCTTAGTAGGGTCTGACCCGTCGTACTGATATCCGGATAACCCTGTGCACGCCACTCCGCGACCTTCTTGCGGAGTTCGGGAACCAACGGCGGCATGAGTTTTTCGTAAGAAGTATCCCGCAGGGTTTCATCTGCGGGAAACCAACGTACCTCCGGTTTTAGAATCTCATGAGGGGACGAAGGAAAATCTGGATGGATTGCCATTAGACCTTCCCTCCAATCGTAACATCGATGACTTTCATCGTGTCATTACCGAAGATATCAACGACCTTGATTGCGATCTTCCGTCGTCCGGGAGGCATCTCCCATGGAACAGACTTCAACTCGATGGAACGGTCCTGACGCGTTCTGAAGGATTGCCACTCATTCTCAAAAATATATGAACCAGTCCACTTGGGAACATCTTCCCCGGATTCCTCGTCGCGTTCGTAGATGGTCTCTTTCTTGCTCTCGAAATCGAAATCAATGGACCAGTAATCGACCCAGTCATGCCAATTCTTGGTGAGGACCTCACGCGGGTTAGTAAGACCGTCTTTGTCCTTACTGATTTTCAGAACCTGACCGTTCTCGACGACGACCTGACTCTTTCCATTCCCGAGGTTTTCTTCGACGAGTGATGTGATGCCCTGTGTGTAGAAGACAGAGTAGTTCGTAAGTTCGACCGCGACCGAGTTCCCCTGAATGTGTGGTCTAACCTCGATGTAAGCGACATCGTGGAAACGCGCCTCTCCTCGATCCACTGCGCGTTTGTCGAATACCTCTTTAGGAATGTGTTTCAGGACAAGATCCACGCCCTTGCCTGATGCATCGTCTTGAATGCTTGGGAACAGACCCATCTCGAACTCGAACGCCAAGAGGTCTGCTTTGGTAATGCCCTTTTCGACACACTCCTGAACGACCTCTTCTGCGAATAACCGGGAAACCGTCATGTTCACGGGACCGATTGCTACGACACGATTTTGTTTTTTGCCGCGGAATGTGCGGAAACCTTGAACAGGTTCTGCTTGATATGCCTGCAGGATGAGGGAGTTGAATGCTATTTCGCGATTATTCTCGACTTGGTTCCTTGCCTGATCATCAAGTTCCGAGAGACCCGACATGAAAAAATGACGTTCGTATTTTCCGAGATTCAAAACCTCGAATGCGCGATAGTTATTTCCCATTTTTTTGTGTTCTCGCTGAACACCGATAAGGCGTTTTCGCGATGTATGAATTGAGAATTTACCAAGGTCTGAGCAGATCCATTTACGACCAAGTCTTTCTGCCACTGCCGCTGTAGTTCCCGACCCCACAAAAAAATCACAAACAATGTCGTTTGGAGACGAACTCGCTCGAATAATTCGTTCGATTAATCCTTCAGGTTTTTGAGTTGGATAACTAGTATTGTCACCTCCCAACTTATAGGGGACATCGCCATCTAGTGGATAAACCCATAAATCTTGACATGCCTTCCCGGAGGTCTCGTCCAAGTATCTTTTTTCGTAGGGAATACCCGTGTTAGAATAATAAAGGTTTCCACTTTCGTGTAATTTCTGCATCCTCTCTTGAGAAACTCCCCACCACTTTCGAGGGGGGAGATTGATCCCATTCCATTCGTATTTGCTTCCCGCCTTGTTTACAACGAGTTGAGACGTGGCAAACAATCGTCCATTTTCATCTTTGCGAAAATCTCGTGCAATTTCTTCTTCGGAATAAGATTGTTTCGGTTCGTTCCAAATAAAATCAGATGATTTCGAATAAAAATATATTGTTTGGTGTATGTTTCCATACTCTTTAACGCGATTATGTGCGCTATGATTGCGCCAGATTATTTCAGAAATAAAATTTTCTCGACCGAAAATTTCGTCGAGAATCAACTTGAGTGATGCCGATACCCTCAAGTCACAATGAATGTAGATCGCGCCATTTGATGCAAGTAGAGAATGCGCCAAACTCAAGCGCTCAAAGACCATTTGTAAAAACGAATCTTGCCCCTTTCCCCAAGTGTCTCGATAGGCAAGTTCTTCAAGGACATTAGAATCCTTTGAAAGAGATTCTTCACCAATATCAACATTCATCGAGAAATCAGCGCCTACATCAAATGGCGGATCGATGTAAATCAGTTTGATACCGCCATTTGCTTCGATCTGCTCGCGCAGAGGACCATTCTTCAATGAAGACAGAATGAACTTGTTGTCACCCCAGATCAGTTTGTTCGTCCAACCTTTGAGTTGCCGTCCACCTGCATCAAAAAGGTCTGGTTGTCTCTGAACCTCCCCGTCGGGGCGAGGTTCGTCGATGTGTTCGATAGTCTGAAAAGGAAGAACGACGTTGGTGACTTCTTGAGACTTACCGTTCCAAACGAGTTCTATCTCACGATCATCACCGAATAGCATGAACCGATATTTGTCGGGGAGTGGTTTTCCGTCTTCTAGAAGACGGGTGATATCTCGTATCTCGTTATCACTTAACTTCATCAAATAATTCCTTTGTATAATTTGATTATTCAGAAACTCTAGAATGTATC
>CACJUX010000056.1 GCA_902596655.1 uncultured SAR116 cluster alpha proteobacterium
ATGGAATCCTGGTCCGCAAGGTCACGGTTGCCGATATCTGAGATGCTCTCAGGCAAAAAGATCACCCTGGCTCTGCGCTGCACCGGCCGCGCGTGAGGCGCTTTTTTCCGCGGCAAGCTCAGCCTCGTCCAGTGGCGTCACTAGTCGGGGGTGATCCTCGGTCGTTTTGCCAACCGCAGGGCCGACGCGGTACCAGTTGAACTGGCGTGTTGGCGCGACCTGCAGATATTGTTCTGCCGTTCTGCCATCACCCGTCAACCAGCCATGCCAGCTGCTGCGCGGCAGGACCAGTGGCTGGCGGTGATGGATGGTCCTCAACTCACCCTCTGCGGCGCTCGTCATCACCACAAAATGGGTCTTCCCTCCACGGGTAAACAGCAGACCACCAAACCCCATCAAGCCACCATCGCGCAGCTGAATATGCCATGGTTGCCGGGGTGCCGACCATTCGTACCAACCAGTCGCGGCGACAAGACAGCGCCGCACCGCAAAGGCATCGCGGAAAGTCGGTTTCTCGGTGACCGTTTCCATTCGGGCATTAATGAGAAAACTCTGTTTGCTGGACGCGGGCGGCAGCCCCCATTTGGCGTGAACACCTTCAGCATGCAGGCCTGACTGCTGGATAGCCAGAGCGGATTGACCGGGCGCAACATTCCACCGTGGCTGGAGATTTTCCAGTATCGTCACACCGAACTGACGCATCAATTCCTCTGGCGAGGCGGTGCTGGTAAATCGTCCACACATCTGTCTGCCACCCATTAAATCCAATTTTGCGCCACCAGCAGAAGACCACTACCTTTGACGGGTAAAGATATCATGCGACAGCTGCCCGCAAGAATCCACCAGCCTGACGCCGCAGGCACAACGCCACATCCGATGAATTTTATTCATCGCTGCCCACTAGGCGCAACACACCGGTTAGGTTATGACATGCGCATGACCCAGCTTTTGCCACTATCCGACCAGAGCATCGCCAATGCCGCCGGCATCTTGCGCGGCGGTGGACTTGTTGCATTCCCCACCGAGACCGTCTACGGCCTGGGTGCAGACGCATGCAACGCAATTGCTGTGGCCAGTATTTTTACCGCGAAGAACAGGCCCGAATTCAACCCCTTGATCAGCCATGTGGCCACGGTCAATGCCGCTTTTGCTCTTGGCCGCAAAACCCCCATCGCGGCAGCGCTGGCCGCCGTCTTCTGGCCAGGGCCGATGACACTTGTGCTGACGCGCGAAGATCATTGTCCAATTGCCAGACTGACCAGCGCCGGCCTTGATAAAATTGCGCTGCGTGTTCCCGCGCATGCCGAGGCGCAGCGCCTGTTGACCGCCTTTGGCGGACCGGTTGCCGCACCGAGCGCCAATATGTCTGGCAAGATCAGCCCAAGCCGAGCGACACATGTGATGCAGTCACTTGCCGGCAGGATTGATCTGGTCCTTGATGGTGGTGCCTGTGAAAGCGGCGTTGAGTCGACGATCGTTGACTGCACGGGCGCACAGGCCATCATCCTGCGCCCCGGCGGGGTCACACGCGACGAGATCATCCGCGTGCTGGCTGCCGCAAATCTTGATCCAGACATAGGCAATCCACCTGCCCCGGACAGCGACAGCGCACCGGTCAGCCCCGGACAACTCGCCAGCCATTACGCACCAAATGCCGCCTTGCGTTTGAATGTTGAGACCGCGGCGACGGATGAGATCCTTGTCGGATTTGGCATCATCGCCGGTTCTGGTGACCAGCCCCTTAGCCTGAGTGCGACAGGTGATCTGTCTGAGGCGGCGGCAAAACTGTTCGATCTACTACACCAGCTTGACGCCATGAAGCTGCCGAAGATCGCCATTGCCCCCATTCCCGAGACTGGACTGGGCGAGGCAATCAATGATCGCCTGCGCCGCGCCGCAGCACCGCGATAGTCTCTGAACCTCACAGGATTATTGGCGGCAGGCGACAAAATCCCTATAGTTGGCGGCGGTGACGATTACAGCCATTACCGGTTAAGGAGCAGCGTGCAGAGACAATGGACATTATTGCCGAATTGACCAGCATAGTAGGGGCGGATGCAGTGCTGAACGCCGCTGATGACGTGGCTCCTTTCCTGTCGGACTGGCACAGCAGATTTTCCGGACAGGCCCATGCCGTCGTTCTCCCACAGACAACGGCGCAGGTAGCCAAAATCATGGAATTCGCCAGCCAGCAGGGCATTGTTGTCGTGCCGCAGGGCGGGAACACGGGTTTCATGGGAGGTGCCACACCCGATGCACAGGGCGACAGCATTCTTCTGTCACTGCGCCGGATGAACCGGATTCGTGAAATCGACCCCATCAATATGTCAATGACGGTCGAAGCAGGCTGCATCCTGCAGACACTGCACGAGGCGACCGAGGCGCAGAACCTATATTTCCCACTCAATCTGGCCGCCAAGGGAAGCTGCACAATCGGCGGCAATCTTGGCACCAATGCCGGTGGATTGAATGTCGTTCGGTATGGAACCACGCGGCAACTCACGCTGGGGCTTGAGGTCGTTTTGATGGGAGGCAGGGTGCTGAACATGTTGAGTGGGCTTCGCAAGGACAATACCGGCTATGATCTGCGTGACCTGTTCATCGGCTCTGAGGGAACGCTCGGCGTGATTACAGCCGCAACGGTGAAGCTGTTTCCCCTGCCTGTCTCGCGCAGCACCGCCTTTGCCGAAGTACGTGATGTTGCTGCGGCCGTCGAACTGCTGCATCGCCTGCAGGCTGCCTCTGGCGGTAGTGTTGAAGCCTTTGAGTTGATTCCAGCCGATATTCTGCATGTGCTTTTCGAGCATTTTCCTGAAATCCAGCAACCGCTGGCGCAGCGCGGTGCGATGAATGTGCTGATGGAAATCGCCAGCACAAACCCCAATAGCGGCGTTGCCGACAGCAGTGGCCAGATACCCCTGCAGGGAATCATGGAAGACTTTCTTGCCGCTGCCTTTGAGGATGGGCTGGTCATTGATGCCACCATCGCCACCAATGAGGCGCAGCGCATGGCGCTATGGGATGTGCGCGAGAAAGCACCAGAATCGCACAAGCGGTCGGGTGTTGTGGCCCGCTCCGACATCTCATTGCCACAATCGGCAATCGCGCCTTTCTATGCCGAGATGGTCAGCGGCATCAAGGCGATCGACCCAACTGTTCGTATCTGTGGCTACGGACATATTGGCGACGGCAATCTGCATTTCAATCTTGTCAGCCATCCGACCAGCAATGCAGAATTTGCCGAGAAAATTCCCTCGCTGTTTGACCTGCTCTATAGAACGCTTGCCCGCTATGGGGGATCGATCAGTGCCGAACATGGCATCGGTCAGGTCAAGCGTGACCAGCTCAAGACAGTGAAAAGTGCTGAAATCCTCGACACCATGCAGGCAATCAAAACGGCTTTGGACCCACAAAATCTGATGAATCCGGGTAAAGTTCTCTGAGCCTAAAAATCAGCCAAAGGAGACACGCATCATGACAAAGACCGAGACTGTGGACACGGTACTGGCTTTCTGGTTTGAGGAGAGCACACCAGAGCAGTGGTTCAAGAAAGATGATGTCTTTGATGCAACGATCAGAAACCGTTTCGAACCGACAATCATCAGCAGCTTGAAAGGCGAAAAGGATAGCTGGGCAGACATGGCCACAGGCTGTCTGGCCCTGATCATCCTGCTTGACCAGTTCACCCGAAACATCTACCGCGACACCCCACGCGCCTTTTCGGGGGACGAGATGGCGCTGGCATTGTCTCTGCGTTGCCTTGACCGGGGATATCTGGGTGACGCAGACGCCAACCAGCGGCACTTTATTTTGATGCCCCTTATGCACAGCGAGGATCTGGCAATTCAGGACATGTCACTGCCGCTGTTTGAGATACATACAAATGCGCAAACATTGGATTATGCGCAGCGGCACCGTGATATCATTGCCTGCTTTGGCCGGTTTCCGCATCGAAACGCCATTCTGGGACGTCCCTCCACATCCGAGGAGACTGAATTTCTGACTCAGCCTGGATCATCCTTTTAAGCAGGCTAGATGCCACTCAATCACTGACGAGTTCGTTGGCAGTTTTCAGTACCTGTCGTGCGCTGATTCTAGCAATAGGATCAGCCTTCAACCAACTGCAGCAGTTTCCAGTGGGCGCAGACATAGCTGGGTCAGTGTCCGGTCCCATGACCATTATCGAACGTGCGCCAAGCCGGGCCGCCAGAAATAGTGGCCCGGTGTCATTGCCAACGACAAGATCAGCCGAGCGCAGAAGCCGGGCGAGACCGACAAGATCGGTTTGGCCAACAAGATCATGACATTGTGGTACAGCCGCTGCTAACGCATCCGCAACCGGACGATCCGCATCAGTACCAACAATGACCACCGCCTGCTCGGATGCGTGCAACTTCCTCGCCAGCTCGGCAAACCGATCAACAGGCCATCTTTTTCGAGGTTTGGCAAGTGAGCAGCCCGGAATCAGGACAGCAGCCCCAGCCATCGTTACCGCACTACCATCATCCAGCCAATCCAGACTCACCGCCTCAGGCGATAATGCCCTGCCACCCGCCATCTTAACAGCGGTGAGCATACGATAATGATTGTTGACTGAAGTAAAATCCGGGTAGGGGTCACTCGCCCCCTTTGCCGTTCCAAACCAACGCCCCCCCTGCGGCACAAAAAACTTGTGATAGCTCGCGGTTCGACCACTGCATTGCAGATCAATGATGGCATCCCATCCACGCCGAAGCAGCGACCAGACCCGAAGCGTCGCCGGCACGTCTAGAAGCGACGGCCTTGGATCAATCAGCACCTCGTCAAACCAGGGCATCATTTGCATGAAACCGGCAAAGGCAGGAGTGGTCAGAACCGCGATATGGGCATTGGGAAGGCCGGCACGAAGGCTTGCGTAAGCATCAAAACCCTGCACCACATCGCCGAGCGCTCCATGCTTGATTACCAGTATCTGCTTCCGTTCAGCCACCGCCACTTTGTCCTCTTTTTTTATTTTTGCTATCTAATGTCAATGGATGACATCCACCCCGGATATGACATACCATATCGGCACGTCGAGGCGATGGAAAAGATCGTCTAATGATGAACATGAATCGTTTTGAACCCCAGGGAATCCTCTAACCTTGTCACCAGCAACCAATACATCGTCACCTTCACCTAGCCCGCTTCTCCAGATCAGGCCTTTGCCGTCGATCGATATTCTGTTGCCAGCAAAGGAACGTTTTGCAGCAGCAAAAGCTGGTGCAATCTCTGGCGTGGTAAATGATCTGGTTGCCGCAAGCCAGACTGGCAGCTGTTTTCGCATCTGCGGCACGATGGTAGATAACCCCCTCAACAATCACCGATTTATGGGCCTGCGACCACGCAGAAAGTGGTTGCGGGGCAACAATATCGGCTGTGCAGCGGATTATCTCGAGCAGATTAAGAAAACCGGCGCTCCCGATCTGTTGGAAGTGCATAGCCGATGCCACGTAGCAACTTACATCAAACAACGCCAACCGAATTTGCGGGTTAGCCTTTACCTGCACAATGATCCGCGTGGCATGAAAGGCGGAAGGAGTGTGGACGAACGGAAATCCCTGCTGCGGGACATGGCTGGCATCATTTGTGTCAGTACATACATTCGCGAGTGTTTTCTTGATGGCCTTGTCGTTGATGAAGCCCTAGCCGCAAAGGTTGGTGTTGCCCGAAATGGTGCAAAGCGCTGGCTTACGATGCAACCAGCCAAGCAACCGGTGATCCTCATTGCCAGTCGAATGGTACCCGAAAAGGGAATTCTGGAATGTGCACAGGCGTTAGCCGGCATCTTGCCAAATCATCCTGATTGGCGACTAGTGATCGCCGGCGCAAAACGGTTCGAGGCAGCTGAACGCGGCAGCTATGAGGCACAAATTTCCAAGGTAATAGAGGGTCTTGGTGAGCAGGCGGTTATGACGGGTTTCATTCCCAACGATGAGGTCCGCAAATGGCAGGCCAAGGCCGCCATTTCCGCCTGCCCATCAATTTGGAATGACCCTATGCCAAAGGCCGTTATCGAAAGCCTCGCCGCCGGATGCGCACTGTTGACAACCCGACGTGGCGGAATTCCAGAGGTCGCCGATGGCCGGGCCCATATCGTCGACACGCCCTCCATCGAGCAATTCAGCGCCGCCTTTGAAAAGCTACTAAATGATGATGTTTATCTTAAAAATTTGCAGGATGTAGCTTGGCATGATTTTCCCTTCACCGCGAACGCGATGGCAGATGATGCGGATACCCTGCGCGCGCAATATCTCTTAGCTCCAATCTAATTGAATATACCTACTCTTAGATATGACTATTTTTGGCGTATGTCATAGACTTATGGGGGAAAACGCGATAGCCATAATGGCTGGAGCCGGTTGTATCGAGGTTGTAATGTTAACGCTACGTCGTATTTTTTATTCCGGTAGTCTTTTGCTGTTTTCGCTGACAGCATCAGCCCTTGCAGCGGACAGACCCATCAGCTTTGAAGCTGATCAGGTTACCGTAAACAAGGAAACCGGAAGTATGTTGGCAACTGGCAACGTTATTCTGCGCCAGAATGGCACTGAACTGATGGCCGATGAAGTGACCTATGACCAAGAACTGGACAGAGCGGTTGCCCGCGGTAATGTCTTCATGACATCAGAGGATGGTACTGAACGTCGAGCAGATTTTATGACGCTGGATACGGGCTTCACTCATATCGTAGCAGAAAATCTTCGTACGCGTTTCAAAGACGGAGCGTTCTTTGTTGCCGATGAAAGTGACACCTTGACCGGCGACCGTTCCGTTTTCTCGCGTTCCCGTTTTAGCCCCTGCAACTGTGACATTGAAAAAGGTGAGAGCCCAAACTGGGATGTGCGGGCTACATCGTCGACACATAATGAAAAGACACAGACTATTACGCACCGCAATGTCCGCATGCATGTACTAAATGTGCCGCTGTTATATTTGCCCTATCTGGCGCATCCGGACTGGACTGTCCGGCGACGCACGGGTTTTTTAAGTCCTGCCGTTTCTATCAGTTCTGATCGAGGAATTACTCCCATTGTCCCCTATTTCAAAGTCATTGACGAGACCAGCGACTTACGATTTACAACATATAAATATCAGTATCGCGGAATCGGTCTACTTACCAGCTATCGAAAATATTGGGACAACGCTAACCTAGATGTTCAATTACTTAGTGGCAATGTTAGTACCTATAAAAAGGTCCGAGAAAATGTTGCGTCAATAAATGCAGCATTCACAACAAACATCGGTAATGACTGGGCCATCAAAGCGCGGGTTAATCGAGCGAGCCAAGACACTTTTATGCGCCGGTATAAATTCGACGACAAGACAACACTAAAATCGTCCGTCACTGCTGAGCGTCTGAAAAAAAACCGCTATTACCTCGTTAAGGCATCTGACCTACAGGGGCTTAATTCAGGCGACACACCTGACCGGGAGTCTGTGATCCTACCGTCAATTTTCTATGAAAAGCTGCAGCAGGGATGGAAAACAAACCAAAAGCTCCGGACGGAGATAAGCGCCATACAGCTAGATAATGATGAAGAGCATGATCTTGCGCGCTGGTCCGGAACAGCCGAGGTCTCCGAGGAGTTCCATCGAGGTCCATTTGTCAATTCCTATAAGGCAAATCTAATGGCAAGCTATTATTCGCTGCATGGCAAACCCGCTGCTGCCACCAGCAACCTGGGCGAATTCGGCCAGATCAACCCCTCCCTCTCACTTGGTGCACGCCTTCCGCTGGTAGTTACCGGGCTTGGCAGAACAGCCATGTTTGAACCAAAGGCGCAGCTAGTTTGGGTGGGTGGAGCAGACCGGACGCAAAAGGTGCCAAACCGTGACTCATCTGACTACAGAATTGATGAGGCCAATCTTTTCCTTTTGCATCGATATCAGGGAAAAGACTATGTCTTGCCAGGAACACGTGCCGACCTTGGCGTTTCAAGCATCGCCAATGACCGGACTTTTGGCAAGCTCGCAGGTTTCATTGGCCTGAGCCGTCGCATATCTGGCAAACCATCCGCAGGTCTTGCACCCGACCAGGGGGATATCTATTCCGACTATGTTGCCAGTTTGAGCATCAACCCACCGCAGAACATCTCGCTCCGCTGGTCTGGGCGGATGTCATCGCATGATTTTACCCTGAATGAGTCAAAAACAGATGTTTCAACAAGACTCGGCAAAATGAGTTTATCACTGGAACACAACCAATTGGCCAGGGCCTATTTTGCTAGTAGCGCCGACGACCGTGAAGAAATGAAATTGCGTGCGAGTATGCCACTTGGCATGGGATGGAGCGCTTCGGCCGGCCAGAATTGGAACCTGTCCGCCGGCAAGGAAACGCGACAGAAAACCAATGCCGCACTAGTTTGGAATGGTGGTGTGCAGAATTGTATCACCATCCGTCTTGATTACACGCATGACGCCACAAAGGACCGCGATGTGTCACGCGGAGACGAAATCAAGTTCACTTTCAGCTTCAAATATCTTGGGGACATTAGCGGGGATGACATTACCGGTATGACAAGTACTACGGAATAACAAATCAGAAAAGCAGCGCCCAAATGACGATCGCCACAGTCATCAGGATCATTGATCGAGTAAGCCAGCGTGATCTTGGCAACGCCCTTTGCAACAACGCCCCGGTGAGGCACCACATCGTATGAAAAAAAAGCTGGATGACGGCAAAGCCCGCCGTTACCAAAACTAGCTGTATCTCAAGCGGACCAAGCGATGGTGCAAACTGGCTCCAAGCAAGGATCACCATGACCCAGGCCTTTGGATTGAGCGGATGCAAAATCAGTCCATGGCGAAAGCTAAACGGATTCTGATCAACACCAACCGCCAGGCGATCGTTCCAAGATTGCAGCGCCAGCCAAATTATGTAGCCGGCAC
>CACJUX010000057.1 GCA_902596655.1 uncultured SAR116 cluster alpha proteobacterium
GATAACCACGCGCCCCCTCGCTTGAAAGCTGCACCTTGACCATCATGCCACGGGGAACCACGGCAATATGTCCGGGCGGAACAGGCATTCTTCCCATCTCCGTGAACAGGACAATCTCGCCAAATTCCGGAACAATCATCATTTCCGCATCGGCGTTCAGCAGCACACGGTCCGCCATGCCTTCATTGATCGCATAGATATGTGTGGCCATTCCCGAATGCTGGCGTGCATCACCGGTCGAGGTCATGGTGTGCATGCCATCGATGAAATCGGTCCTGTCCTTTGGCAAAGGAAGGGGATTCCAGCGATATTGACCAAGAGGCAGTTCATATTGCTCAGCATCCGGTGCGGTGCGCCACAACGGCATCTCAAGCCGGGAAAAGCGCCCGGTATGCCGCACCGATGGCCGAATACGATACAGCCATGAGCGTTCATTCGTTGACCGGGGCGCAGTAAAGGGCGAACCGCTCAGTTGCTCGGCATAAAGGCCATAGGCACATTTCTGCGGCGAGTTCCTGCCCCGCGGCAAGGCGCTATGCAATGCCTCGGTCTCAAAATCATTGCCAAAACCCGGCATCATTCTGAATTGACCGGAAACTTTTCCTGAATCTCTGGACGACATAATACTGCCTCCTGTCCAATACCAACGCACAACTCCCCATTGACAATCATTGCAAATGAAATGATTGTCAATGGGGAACAGATTAAGGGCAAAACCAACGCGTGTGAGGGAGGAACCATGGACCACAGGAAAGACAAGTTGTCAGCAAACTCTCCCGATCTGCCGATAATCAGCCTTGACCGCTTTCTACCTTATCGAACGGCGCGCCTTGCCACGGCACTCAGCCGTCGGCTGGCCGAATTCTATGAACGGCAATTCTCACTTTCGGTTGCAGAATGGCGGGTCCTTGTACATCTGACCCAACAGTCAGAAATTTCGATCCGCGACATCTTCCTGCGTGTCGATATGGATAGAGCGCGTGTCACACGGTCAGTGCAACGTCTGGAGGCACGTCAGCTTGTCTCGAAACTGGTCAATGAACAGGACCGGCGGCTTGTCTGCCTCGCGTTAACAAATGAAGGCTGGAAGATGGCGGATGAGCTGTCGCGGATTGCCATCGATTTTGAACGGCGCCTGCTGGATGCCGCGCAGATCGACGCCTCCATTCTTGCCAGCTTTGATGCGCTGGAACACGCCCTTGCCACCGGGTGGAACCAACCGGACCCGGGATTAGCCTCGTCAAGGTAACGCGTCGCTGCGCTTTTATTGCTATTGCTGCCAGTGGACAAAATGGCCTAACGTGGTTTCGGGGAATTTCAATTTGACCCATACCTCCAAGCAAGGAACTTAAAAAATTATGAAAATTGCAGGCAAGAAAGCCATCGTCCTCGGCGGCACCTCAGGAATTGGTCTTGCGACAAGCATTATGCTTGTTGGGAAGGGGGCGAGTGTTGTCGCCGTCAGCCGTGATCCCAGTAAGGCCGGCAATGTGCCGGACGGTATTCGCCTTGCCGCGCTCGACACTCGCAACGAGAGCGATGTTCAAGCTTTCTTTGAGGCAGAGGGCAAGATCGACATTCTCGTCAATTCGGCAACAGGTGGCTCACGCGCCTTTGGCCCGTTTCTGGAAATGGACATGCAAGGTTTCAGGGGATCATTCGACAAGCTATGGGGCTATGCTAATGTCGTGCGCCATGGCGCTCCAAATGTCGCAGATGATGGTGCCATTGTCCTGGTGAGTGGCAGTCCAGCCCGCAAGCCGAAACCCGGACAGATTGCCCTGTCTGCTGTTGGCGGTGCTGTTGAGGCGTTGACGCGTGCATTGTCTGCGGAGATCGCTCCTAAACGTATCAATGTTGTTTCACCCGGGATTATTGACACACCAATGGTCGCGCTCAGCGGTGAGGAACGTCAAAAACATTATAATAATGTCACCAAATCGCATTTGATCAAACGCGCTGGCGCCTCTGAGGAAATTGCCAGCGCGATTATCTTCGCCATCGAAAATGATTACGTCACCGGAACTACAATCGATGTCGATGGTGGCTGGTTAACCGCGCAATAGGCGCATTTACTGGCGGCGCAAATGTGTTACGGTAACACCAAGTTGATCGAGCGCCAGATCGGGCATGATCAAAAAACCCAGAAAATTAGACAGTAACACCGGTTGCTGAGGGCGCACTGAAACCTCCAAGCCCCCACCCTGCTTCAGCAGGGTCTCAATTGGCTCAGCCATGCGGCGGCCGTTGCGTGGCAAAAGTCCTTTCATGGTCTGTGCCAGCAATAATCCCAGACTACTGCGCATCTCGGCCGCGCTGATATTGCTTTCCGCCGCCGACACTGCAACAAGCGTATCAAGAAGTCCATCATCGAGATAGGTCGCATTCAACGTGGCCAGTTCGATACCGCCAAGCAGATTGAGCATGACGCCTTCTTGGGCTAGCCCCTGTGCCGCCATTCCACGGAGCGCAATCAGAGTGCCGAGCTTGACTTCAAAACCAGTGACTAGCTCAAGCGAAGCCATGTCATCCATTACCAGATTGAGCGCATGTTCAGTGCGCAACTCATCGCCAACTATTTCTGCAATCTGTGAGACCGCGAGATCGAATTCCGCCATGCGCAAACCGCGCGCCGCCAACAATTCGGCAAACTCACGAAACTCTGGCTCTACTTCACCAAGGCCAAAGTGCAAATCATCAATCAACAGTCCGGCATTTCTGGCATAGCGTTCCCCTGATGGCAGCTGATCAAAGACAAAGGCCAGGGTCTCGACATTACCGATCGTAACCTCGGCCGACTTATCGCTGAATTCGATCTGCTGAACCTGCAGGAAGCTGTCATCGAAAAAGCCAGCACTTCCGTTGTAATAGGACGCAGTGCTGACCAGGTCATTTTCTGCGAGCAGTGCGCCAAAATCAACATTTCGCGCAATCGCGCTGGCAAACCGTAAATGCTCACCGGTGATATCAGTATTGATCATCTCAAGAGATTTGACAAAGAACTGGCCATCTTCAGGTGGACCAGCGGTTTCCAGATCAATCCGATCAGCTGTCAACACCAACCTGTCATCAACGAAATAGGAAACGCCCTGCATCTCCCCACTGTAGCGCCTAACGTCAAATTTGCCTGAAACAAAGGTGATCCGTTGCCCCTCGTCAATATCGATCGATATCTGTGCCTCTGCGTAAGACGTACCTAGAACCAGAGCAAATGCGACTGGACTGAGCAGCCATGACCGCCACGCTACAAGGAAAAACCCCGTCATAATCGTCATCTCCCTTTTCATTCCGCCGTATTGGGTCAATCCACCCTGCGGGTTCGTCCGTCCTCGTAGACCAGTCCATCATGACAGAAAAGATTATCATATTTGATGGTGGTCATCCGAGCTGCCACCTGGTCAACATGGTAATGATCTCTTAATTTGGCTATAGTAAGGCATTCAGGACAAGCAAAAAGCCACCATGTTCTTTTTTCCACTTTTCGACGACAACCCAACCCAGCGGCGGCCATATGTTTCATGGCTGATCATCGCTGCCTGCATTATGGTCTTTTTCTGGCAGGAATCGCTGGCTCCCGCTCATGAACGCGAAGCTATCTTCCAGTTTGGCTTCATTCCAGCCAACGCCAGTGGCATTGCACCCCTTCCCACCGAGTTTGCCCTGCTGCCAGCCTGGATGACTATCTTTACCTCGATGTTTCTGCATGGCGGCTGGATGCATATTGGTGGCAACATGCTTTATCTTTGGATTTTTGGGGATAATGTCGAGGAGTCTATGGGACGGATCAGATTTATTCTGTTCTACGCGCTCTGCGGTATTGCAGCGGCGCTGGCGCAATTCGCGATCGACCCAGCATCCCGGATACCGATGATTGGGGCGTCTGGTGGTATTGCCGGGGTTCTAGGAGCCTATTTGATGCTGCACCCGAAGGCGGCGATTCGCACCTTTGTACTTATCATCGTTTTTGTCAGATTCATCAATCTGCCCGCTTGGATCGTTCTCGGTATCTGGATTGGTGGCCAGTTCATCGCCGTACCGAATGCGCTCGCCAGTGATGGTGGCGGCGTTGCCTATTTGGCGCATATTGGGGGTTTTGCCACAGGCATAATTCTGATTCCGTTTTTCAAACGGCATGATGTACGGCTCTTTGGCCGCGATGACACGCCACCACAGCATTGGATGGGACAGCCAATCAACTTTTCCACAATCAAGGCCGAGGCACATCAACGCTATCGTCCAGGCCAACGGCGGGACCCATTGGGTTCACGCCGGGTCAGCAGGCAAGACCCTCCCAAGAAAGGTTACAGCACAAGGGCCAAAAAAGCCTACAGGCGCAGCGGGCATGGATCAGTGCCAAGCGTGAAACGTCGTCCAACAGAAAAGCGCGGCCCCTGTGACTAAGCAGTATCGCCAGCAGCAACAATGAACGCTGCGGCACCGAATGCCTTCACCGATGCGGCGACTGCCTCCGCCGCCTTTCTGGCGACCGCCCCGTCAAGCCCGCTGATGACTACAGCTGTGCCAAAATTGCCCGGTTTGAACCAAGGGTAGCTGCCGATGGAAATGCCATCATGCGCCGCCTGCACATCAGCGAGGATGGCTGCAATGCTGCCCTCACCCATGGCGCATTGGACAGTGATTCGAGTCATCACCACGCCACCCGGCAGGCGGGCAGAAAGCCCCTTGAACATTGCCTGCAGTATTGACGGCACACCCGGCAGAACATGCACATTCTCGAGAATGAACCCTGGTGCGGCACTTAGTGGATTGTCAATCAGCGTGGCATCCATTGGTATATCGGCCATCTTCTGCCTTGCAGCGTTGAATTCTAGATCGGTGTTCTGATAGTGCTTTTGCAGCACCGCCTCAGCCTCAGGATGCCGGACAACCTGTTTGCCAAACGCCGTAGCGATGGCCACGGTGGTGATGTCATCATGCGTCGGGCCAATCCCACCGCTGGTGAAGACTAGATCACATTGCGCTGACAATTCGAGAACCGTATCAATGATAACCTGTTTGATGTCAGGAATGATCCGCGCTTCCCGCAGCGTGATTCCCATCGCCCCCAGCTGCTCAGCCAGCCAACCGATATTTTTGTCTTTGGTCCGACCGGAGAGAATTTCATCACCGATCACGATAATCGCTGCTGTCGGGTTCAGTTTTTTGGGATGGGTCATCTAAATTCTCGCGTTTATCTCACGGCTGCCCCCTTTATAGCGCCGTCAGAAACCGGAAAAAGGGGAAGTCGCCATTTCTACCTCAAAAGCCGTTAAAATACCATTTAAGGGGTCAAGGGCTTGGCAGGATCGTTATTTGGCTTTAAATGCTTTGCCTATATTTACAACTGACAGACTAAAGCAGGCAGGACAATGCGAAGCGAAGCAGTGATGCGTCACACGGAAGAGGGCTTTGCCGGCATGCGCGCGGCCGGACGGCTAGCCGCAGAAGTGCTCGATATGATCGCAGCACATGTGGTAGCCGGGGTGACAACGGAAGAACTCGACCGGCTCTGCCATGAATATATTTTGGCACATGGTGCGTTGCCGGCGCCTCTTAATTACAAGGGCTTTCCAAAATCCACCTGCATTTCACTCAACCATGTTGTTTGCCACGGCATTCCCGGCCCAAAAACACTGCGCAGCGGAGATATTCTCAATATCGACGTCACAGTCATTCTGGACAGCTGGTATGGTGACACCTCACGTATGTTTTTTGTTGGAACACCCTCGGTGAAGGCAAAATTGCTCAGCGATGTTACCTATGAGTGCCTAATGCGGGGCATTGCCGCTGCGCGTGTTGGAAACACCCTTGGCGATATCGGCTACGCCATTCAGAGCTATGCTGAGGCAATGCGGTTTTCCGTTGTGCGTGATTTTACCGGTCATGGTTTAGGGCAGGTTTTTCACTGCGCTCCAACGGTGCTGCATTATGGAAATCCGGGAACAGGGCTGACGTTGGAACCCGGCATGATCTTCACCATTGAACCAATGATCAACGCCGGTAAGGCCGACACCAAAATTCTTGGCGATGGGTGGACAGCCGTTACCCGAGACAAGTCCCTCTCGGCGCAGTTTGAGCATTCCATTGGCATCACCGAAGGTGATGCAGAGATTTTTACCCTGTCACCTGCCGGCTATAAACAACCGCCCTATGGCTGACAATTTCTTATGATCTGTGAACCATTTTTTCGAATGATTGCTGTACCAAAAAGGCATGGCTACCCATCACACAAAAGGGCATCGCCAGCGAATGCGCAAGAGGTTGCTCACCAAGGGCAACAAAACGCTGAATGGGCTACAAATTTTGGAAATGCACCGTTCGCCAGACAACCGGATGGCGACACTAAGCGGCTCGCCAAGATCCTCATCCCGAAGTTTGGTTCGCTTGCCGCCATTCTTCGAGCGTTCGTGGAGTGGCTGGCCGATCAGCACGGCCCAAATAATGCGTCGACCAGTGCGCTGAAACTTGGAGAGGTGGCTGGCCTCCATCTGGCCCATTCCAACATTAATGATTGCCCGAGTGATGAGACAACACTCTCACAAGCCGACACCACGATAACCAACGAAACAGACCGCACCCTTAGATTGATGACAATTGATCTGCATGACAATCTGATCGTTGCCGGGACGCAATGTATCAGTTTCAAATCACTCAGCCATTTACAGGCAGAGAGCCATGCTTCTATTTGTCACTGGACGTAAACTTGTTTTTTGCCTTGAGGGTCAATTCACCGGCACGCCGGCTCGCCCGCAAGAGTCCAGGTTTTGCCACTTGCAACGCCTTGCCAGCGGCCTCACCAGCCTTTTTTTGAACGGCGGGGTTACGTGCCGCATGCATCAAGGCACCAAAAATGATCTGACGTAACAGCATCGTGTGGTTTCCCTCGCTTTACAGCCACAAACTGGGGGTTCAGCACTGGTTTTTTTTAGCACCAAATGTTACAACTTGGCCCAATCCAACGCAAAGGAAATTGACCTTATGATACCGCGATATTCTCGGCCAGAAATGAGTGCTATCTGGTCAGAGGAAAGTAAGTTTCAAATTTGGTTCGAGATTGAAGCACACGCCTGTGACGCGCAGGCGGCGCTCGGCCTAATCCCTGTTGAGGCCGCAAAAACGGTTTGGAAAAACGGTGCCTTTGACGTTGACCGCATCAACGAGATTGAGCGGGAAACAAAACATGATGTAATCGCATTCCTGACCAATCTTGCCGAATATGTTGGCCCTGAAGCACGTTTTGTTCACCAGGGTATGACCTCGTCAGACGTTCTTGACACCACTCTTGCCGTGCAGATGACGCGAGCGAGCAATTTGATGCTTGAGGGGATTGAGCGTCTCTTGACCGCGTTGCGCATGCGAGCGCATGAATTCAAGCGCACACCAACCATCGGACGTAGTCATGGAATCCATGCCGAACCAACGACCCTCGGCCTGAAGTTTGCCACATTCTATGCCGAGTTCGCGCGCTGTTACCGCCGTCTGCAGGCAGCGCGTGACGAGATTTCTACCTGCGCCATTTCCGGAGCTGTGGGTACTTTTGCCCATATCGATCCAGCTGTTGAGGCGCATGTCGCAACGAAGATGGGGCTGACAGTCGAACCTGTCTCAACACAGGTCATTCCACGTGACCGGCACGCGATGTTCTTCGCCACGCTTGGCGTTATCGCAGCCTCAATTGAGCGTCTGGCTATCGAAATCCGCCACATGCAACGCACCGAGGTCCGTGAAGCGGAGGAATTTTTTTCTGCGGGGCAGAAAGGTTCGTCGGCAATGCCACACAAGCGCAACCCCGTCTTGACCGAAAATCTGACCGGCATTGCGCGGATTGTGCGCGCCGCTGTCACGCCAGCGTTGGAAAATGTGGCGCTCTGGCACGAGCGTGACATCTCGCACTCTTCCGTTGAGCGTGTGTTTGCGCCGGATGCGACAATTAGCCTTGATTTTGCCCTGCACCGGCTCGCCAGCGTGATGGAAAATTTGCTAGTCTACCCTGACAGAATGAAGGCAAACCTCGATCAGCTCGGCGGCCTTGTGCATTCACAACAGGTTCTGCTCGCCCTCACCCAGGCTGGTGTGAGCCGGGAGGACGCCTATAAATACGTTCAACGAAACGCGATGCAGGTTTGGCAGGACGGTGGAAGCTATCTTGATTTGCTGAAAGCCGATACCGACGTCCAAGCATATCTCGATGATGCGACGCTGGAATCTCTGTTTGATCTTGACCAGCATTTCCGCCATGTCGATAAAATCTTTGACCGGGTTTTTGCCTATCAACCAGCAACAGATGCCCGTTAGGGGGTTGACGCACGCATGACTAACAGACAACAGCTCTATGAAGGCAAGGCCAAGGTCATTTTTGACGGACCAAAAGACGGCACACTCGTTCAGTATTTCAAGGATGATGCGACCGCTTTTAACGCTCAGAAGAAAGACGTCATCACAGGCAAGGGTGTGCTGAACAATTACATCAGCGAACACCTCATGCAGGCGGTCGGGCAGATCGGCATTCCAACGCATTTTCTCGAACGGCTGAATGACCGTGAACAAATGATTCGCAAGCTTGAGATCATTCCGTTTGAAGTTGTCGTGCGCAATGTCGCCGCCGGCTCCATCTGTCCCCGGCTTGGGATAGAGGAAGGTTCTGCCCTGCCCAACACGCTCCTGGAATTCTGCCTAAAGGACGACGCGTTAGGAGATCCAATCATCGCCGCCGAACACATCATCAC
>CACJUX010000058.1 GCA_902596655.1 uncultured SAR116 cluster alpha proteobacterium
TAATTGTCTAGAACACCCATCTATCGCACTACCCAAAAATATCTACCTACAACCCCCACAGGCCCATGCATGGGTCAAATTTAAAAGACTTAATAATGATACTTGAGACAAAGCGGCTGATTATTGAACACTTCACGTGCGCGGATATTCATATGTGGGCCTGTATTGAGGCTGACCCGTTAGTAAGAAAATTTGTTGACGGGAGGTGTTTGAGCAGGGAGGAAGCTGGTCATTATGTTACGATGAACATAAATAGTTATGCGGAGCATGGCTTTGGGCGCTTTGCTGTTAGGTCTAAGACATCAAAACGTTTAATCGGTATGTGTGGATTCTTGCAACAAGATGAGGAGATAGATTTTGGTTATCGTTACTCTGCAGAGACTTGGGGCAAAGGAATAGGACACGAGGCTGCCAAAAAAGTTCTGGATTATGGGCTGGAGCATCTTCACTTGAAAAAAATCTACGCTGAAGTTGCGATAGAAAACATTCCATCAATCAGAATTCTTGAAAAGTTGGGTTTTGAGTTTGAGAAAAACTTCTTTGTTGATCAAACAATAGCTGCAAAATATTTTATTAGAGGTTAACCGACCCTAAAGACAACTAAACTGGTTACCTAACCTCCATACCAATCTGTGTAACAGCACATGTATTATACCAGCCTACAGGGGTATGATTTCTGCCTACCCACCTTGTAGATGTATGTATCCGTAGTAGGTCCTTTTAATTACCAGAAGATTTCTGAATGGGTAGGTCATTGATGCATCTTGACTGCACATGTGATGAATGAGTTTTTAGGCTCTGCTTAGATTAAGGCATATGGCTGATACACAGGTGGGGCATCAAACCCACTCAGCGGGCACCACGCTCCACGGACCGGGGTTACTGATGCTGTTTGCTGGCCTAGATCGTCTTTGGATCGGAGGGGGCGGGGTTTTTTGGTGAGGGTGCTTGCGCGTTGGAGCTTGGGTCTTGGTGGGTGGGTGGAGTTAGTCCTTAAGTTTTTTAGTCCCTAACTACGACTTTTCAATTTTGGGGCTAATTAGGTGTTAAACTGAACTCGCTCAACCCTCTCAATGACTTTCATAGCGCTATTCGCAAACTCTGAGTGTTTAGGATGTGCACGATAATCTGTCCAAGCGTCTTGGCTCTCAAAAGTAATAATGAGGGCAAAATCCATCGAGTCCTTCTCAATTTTTAAATCAGGACCAAATTCAAATTTTGTTATACCCGGCACTACGTTGGAAATAGATTTTAATCCTTCCTCTAGTGAAACGATGCTGGATTGATCAGTATCCTTTTTAAATTTAATGAGGGTCACTTGCACAAATGCCATATTTTTTTCAACCTTTAAAAACCTTCATCGCCTTTTTAAATTCATCCGTAGATTCAGTTAACAAATACTGGTCTAAATCTGCATGACCAATGGCGTCCACGAGGTTAAATGCGGCCGCGTTTACACTAGCCTTCGTCATTCTAATCGAATGGGTGGGCATGCTTTCCACTTGGTTTGCCAAAGCCTGCGCTCGTTTTATTGAATGCCCAGCCTCTACACACTCCTCGACAAGCCCCACTCTTAAAGCCTCACCCGCAGATATCTTTTCACACAAAATAGCGTATTTCTTGGTTAATGAAGGGCCAATCTGCGCGACAAGACGAGGCAAAGTGTGCCAGCTCATATTCATTCCTAAGCCTATTTCGGGCAGCCTGATGTAGGCATTCTTACTAAGAATGCGATAGTCCAGCGCGGCGATTAATGCAGCGCCACCACCAATGCAATGTCCTTCAATTGCCGCGATTGTAAAAGCTTCAATATTTTGCCAAGCTTTGCACATGTCTGGACCAACCCTCAAAGTTTGACGCCTTTCCGAGAAGCTTTCTTTGGAATTAAAAAGCCCTTCCTTGTCATTTAAGTCAGCTCCTGAGCAAAACGGTCCGTCGGTGCTTAGAACTACGACATTCACGTTGGGCAGTTTTGATATGGCCTCGGCTACTTGGGTCAATTCCTCCATCAAACTCTTCGAAAATAAGGTCAGTTTTCCTTGAGTGGAATATTTGACATGAACGGCTCTGTCATTTTTGTTTATCGTCACAAATCGGAACTCTTTATTACCATCCATTTGCTTTCCCATTCGTTAATTTACTTAATCGTGGCGCTAGTTCACAGGTTTTCATAATTTGGGATAACCAAATAACTGAATATATTTTGCTATTTTCGAGCCCAAAATTTTGATTTGACGATAGCTTGACGAGATCCGTTTTGAGTCTCCACAATGAGGTCAGTGCCAGGGTTCCAATGGTCAGAATCAACCAGACCAATTCCAGCATTACAGTTGTATCCCAACGCTCTGCAGCTTGATGAAATCCTGCCCACATTAATGCCTTTACAATTCCTCAAAGTCCAAGGCCCCTGCATTCTGGGTAGCGGATCACTTAGTATTTCTATAGGCCGAATTTGGCGACTTGGGTTACATTTTTCCCTCAGAGAGCTCCAAGCTAAGCAACCAAAATCTTTTTCCATTTGGCACCAACGTCCCAGCCCCGCCTCAAATGGTGTCATGTCGGAGGTGATATCAATCCGGTAAGCCAAGAGGCCAGACTCGATACGGTCGAATTGTGTTGGGCATCCAGCTTTAATATCCATATCCTTGCCGGCATTCATAAGCTTTTCCCAAATTTCCTCTGCTCTTGATGTCCCTTCAAAATAAAGTTCATAACCGCCCTGCGAAGAAAAACCTGATCTCGCAAGAATCATAGGCTTGCCAAAAACATCTACACGCTTGTATCTGAAAAACTTGATATCTAAAACTTGCTCGCCCCAAACCTTTACTGCCAATTCATCTGCTTTAGCTCCCTGAATGCCCAAAGGTGAGACCTGAGGTTCCTCTATAGACACATTCATTTTTTTTGCAGCTGCGACACCCTTATAAAACAGAATTAGATCTGCATCTGACACCGATAGCCAATAATGGTTTTGGGCGACTTTTGTGAGCACTGGATCATTGGTCATGTAACCATTTTGGTCCACTGTCGGAATTAAAAAGCATTGATCATCCCCCATTTCAGAGAGATCTCTCGGTGTTGATGATTGGACTAATCGATGTGCATCAGGTCCTTTAATTTCAACCTGCCGCTCAGCTCCCGTATCCCACAACTGCACGCCCGACTTTAAATGGAAATAATCATTCTCATCAGTGTTAGCGAGAAGCATACGGTTATAGAGATGGTATGACTTCCTACCAGCTTTTACAGAGCATTCCCAAAAAGGAGATCTGCGAATTCTATTGTTAAGAGGATCAATGGATACGTTACCAAGCGTTTGATTATCTTTGCAGGTTTTCATGACAACACACTCATGGAGGAAAACGTTTTAAAACAGGAGCTTTTTGCTGTGCGATCTTGCTGACGCGGGCTCTAACTGATACTTCAATGGCACCATCATTCAATTGCTGTGCGCACACGCATCTCAACTAGGCCCTGAGTGATTGGGGATGGTGTTGATAATGTCTTAACTTCTATAAACGATGGCAAAAGGCGGTTTTTCACGGATGCATTTTTTAGCGCAATTTCGATTTTTGGGGCCTCTGTAACCAATTCGGCATGTGCTCCTGCACCCTCAAAAATCTCACTGTAGTTGACGTCTCGCAATGACGTTGCATTAGTCTCCCCCCACATCGCTGCTTGTTGCTCATGGATCATTCCCCATTTCGCATTATTTGCTACAACGACCGTAATTGGGATTTCTCTATCAATCGCTGTTTCTAGTGGAGTTAGACCAGGAGAAAGGCCAAGTGCGCCATCGCCGGTAATTAAAATTACACGCGAATTAGGCTTAGACATTTTAACTGCTGTAGCATAGGCAGGACCAGTGCCCATTTGCTCCCAAGGACCATTTGCGATAACGCCGCCTATTTTGCGGCCCTCAAAAGCCCAAAAATTAAAGGCTGTTTCGCACCAACATGAGATATCACCACCGTCAACAACTAGGATGTCATCCTCGTCTAGTGACATCAGCACTTCATAACAAAGACGTAGCGGGTGCACGGGGGTTGAATTAGTGTTTAAAAATTTCTGATAAGGCTGCAAACTCTCGAGGCGCGATTGTCTTAAACTGTCCGCCCAATCAGATGAAATCGGAGGAGTGTTACCCCTTTTATCCAAAGTATCCAAAAAAGCGCTGACATCAGAGCATATGCGCACATCAGCCAGAGCATTTTCACTCAATTCCTTGGCGGTGGGATTCACACAAATAAGTGTAGTTTTTTTTCCAATTAATGGAGCCTCGCCAAAGTTTAGGCCAAAATCTAAACGACCCCCTAAAAACAATATCAAATCCGCTTCTGAACTTGCTAGTCTTGAGCAGGGATTTTGATGATAGTCATAAAGTCCCATATACATCGGGTGTGACATATCAATCGATTTCAAATGCGTGAATGGTGTGAATATTGGTATTTTATTTTTGGCAGCGAAGTTCTCCAATATCTTTTCGGCCTCGCTGTACCAAACACCTCCCCCAGAGATTATTACTGGCTTTGAAGAAGAGGTTAAGATTTCCTCAATTTGTTCAATATCGCTGGGGTCTGGATGAGGTCGGTGAGTTTTTTTTCTAAACTTGTCAAATGTTCTTGCCCCTTCATCAGGCGGTGACCCTGTCTTTCCAGTAAAAACAAAGTTGGTAGGTATGCTGAGCTGTACTGGACCTTTTGGGTGGTTGTTTGCAATGTCAAACGCCTTATCTACGAACCACTCAATGCGTGCTGGATCATTTATTTCGACAGCGTATTTTGTCATAGACTTGACGATTTCTGCCTGAGGCAACTCTTTCAGACCATTATTGTTAAAATGATTCGAATTGGACGAGACGCCTATAAATATTACTGGGTCGCCTGCAAAATGTGCATCTGCAACCGCTGAGATATAATTTGTAAAACCACTTGGCTCAGCAAGACAAACAGATACTTTGCGCGTTGTCCGCGCCGCAGCATTTGCCATAAAGCCTGCTTCCATCTCATTTCGAGTGGTGACAACTTCGATACCCTGTTCCTGGCAACCAACCAAAATTGGGTTCAAAAAACCACCGCAAAGAGAATAGATTCGTTCGACACCCTTATTTTTTAATGCCTTTACAAGAATGTGGCCGCCGGAGATTTTGCCTGCCAAAGGCGCTTGTATTTCGTCCATTTCTCTCTCCTTAAAATAATTTTAATAACTTCTAGTCATCTTTCAATAAGTTGAATTCGCATCTTTATTGGTAGTCAGCTTTAATAAAATCTGAACACCTCTCACCAATCATGATCGCCGGCGCGTTTGTATTTGATGAAACTAAATGAGGTATTACTGAGGCATCAGCCACTCGCAAATTGGGTATGTTGTGGACTCTGAGCTTTGGGTCGACTACTGACATCTTGTCAGTACCCATTTTGCAAGTGCTGACAGAATGCCAACATGTGTGTCCGCAATGCTTCGCATACTCAAGTAAGTCTTCATTTGAAGTTAATTCCGCCCCCGGCCTCACTTCACGCGAAATCAATTCTTGCAAAGCTGGCTGCTGAGCAAGTTTACGCAGTAACCTTAGGGCTATTACTACCGCCTTTTTGTCGTGTTTGTCTGTGAGGTAATTTGCATTTATAATCGGCAAATCGTCCGGGTTTTTTGAGCGAATATGAATTGAGCCACGTGACTTTGGATGTAATTGAAAGGCCTGCAAGCTAAATCCAGAAAAATTATCTGCGGTAAGGCCTTTGGTCATTCCGTGACTGGTCTCTGATCGATCTGCACCACTGATATGAGAGAGTTGAAGTCTAAAATCTGGTGTCTCAAGATCAGGTTGGCTTTTTGTAAGCGCTTGAATTGCGATTGTTGGTGTTGCCATAAAGCCTCGCCGCCAGACAAAATATTGGAGCGCCATTTTTGTTCTATAATACCAATTATTTAATGTGTCATTTACCGTGATAGGCAACTTACACTCATAAGTGGTCCTAACATTCAGATGGTCTTGGAGATTCTCTCCCACCCCTGGCAGGTCGGATATTGTAGGTATTCCAAGTTTTGTGAGCCTCGATGAGTCACCAATACCGGACCGCTCTAAAATATTTGGCGATCCTAAAGCCCCTGTACAAAGAATTACTTCTTTTTCAGCAAAAATTTTAATTTGCTGGCCTGCTTGGTCTGTCTGACCCTTCAATGAATACGAGACGCCAATTTTGGTGCCTTCTTGAACGATTCTATCGATCGTAGCAAATGTCTTTACATCGAGATTCATTCGGCTTCTAGCTTTCTGGAGGTAACCAACTTCGGTACTGCAACGTTTTCCCTTACGTTGGGAGAATTGGTAATAGCTTACCCCCTCGTAGACGCCACCGTTATAATCTCTGTTATTTGGGATACCGATTTGAAGACATGAATTGAGAAAAGCTTCTGTCAGGGCGTCTTTATGAGCAGCGTCAGTCACTGTAATGGGCCCACCCAGTCCTCTTATTAGTGGATCACCCCCAGCTCGATGTTCTAGGCGCTTGAAAGCTGGTAAAACGTCTTTGTAACTCCATCCAGCACAATTGTTTTTGGCCCAGCGATCATATTGACTTTTGTCACCACGGACAAATCCAGTGCCATTAACACTGCTCGATCCGCCCAGAAGTTTTCCACGTGCCCACTTCATTCTAAGACCATTCATCCCTTTCTCAGGCTCTGTTTCAAATGGCCATGTAATTGATGTATCACCTATGAGCTTGCCAATGCCGATTGGGATCTGGATCCATTTTCCTCTAGCTTCACCACCGGCTTCTAATAGCAGAATCGAAAAGTTCTTATTTTCACTGAGACGCGACGCTAGCGCGCATCCAGCAGAACCAGCTCCAACTATTATAAAATCATACTTTTTTTCTGGCACTCGACGATATTCCTGAAACCGTATGTTTGCGAGAAGAGCGACCAAAGACTACTTTTCTAAACGAAAAAGCAAAAGTATGGTTCCCACCGCCAGCAAATCAAAAAAATGATAAATAACAGTAGTTTGTATATTTAACTATAATATCTTACACTGCAGAACATGAGAAGGTATTGGCACTTTTGTTTCATTTGCTATAACAAAAATGGTATGTGTTTCTCCATTGGAGGTGCCAGTGAATATTTCATACGACCTTCTGAAAATGATCATTAAGATTGCTGAAAAGAAAAGTGTTACCGCTGCAGCAGTTGATATGAACATTTCACAACCAGCACTAAGTCGAAAATTAAATGGTGCTGAGAAACTCTTGGGGGTGGCGCTTTTTGAGAGAAATGGACGAGGGGTTGAATTGACCGGACTAGGTCAAGTATTTTGCGAGCATGCAATTAATATTATTGAACAATTTGATAGCATTCAAAACAGCATTGGTAAAATAAGTGGTCAACTCAGTGGGTCCTTGCGGGTAGTCTTTCCAGACGGTGTAGGAAAGGTTTTATTCATTCCATTAATTCGTCGAATGGCTGAGAAGCACCCTCTTGTTAAACTAAGCTTTCAAGCGGCCTTACCGGATATGATTCCATACCATCTAAATTCTAACAAAGCCGATATTGGAATAACTGCGAATACTAGCCCGAGCCTGGTTGGTCGCAGGACTCCAATTTTTTCAGAGGCATTGCACTTGATTGGCCCATCAAAGTCTTTTTTGCAGAGTAGAACAACGGTTGCTCTAGATGATGTTTCAAAACTACCGTTGCTGCTTCCAATGATGGAGGGAACTCGCAAACTATATAATGAAGCCTTTGACAGTATAGGCGTAAGCCCCAATGTCGTGTTCGAAATTGACTCACCAAGTGCGATGTTAGATCTAGTAAAGCAAAAAGAGGGTTACGCTATTTTATCTTTCGCTATGGTGCATCAACTGGTCAGCGAAAACGAGGTTACTAGTGCTGTTATTGTGGACCCGACAATTGAGAGGACCTTATATTTGGCTACCCCGACAAACAAGCCGCAAACCTTTCTATGTCGGGCTGTTGAGCGAGAAATAATTGATTTAGTCTCCAAATTTAGCAAAAAGGCGCAGTGGCGTTTCATACCGAGCAAATCATTTTGACTTTTGCACTGGACATCAAAAGAAAGCACATCTCTCTCCTAACAACTATTTTACATAAAAAAGGACCGGCAAAAGCCGGCCCGAGTTTAAGGGAGAAAACATGAAAAATATGTTCACTCTCTATAACGACTTTATGGCCAAAATGTTAGGTAAGTATTACATTTATAAAAGTCGGGTTTGGTTTAAACGCGCGTTTAAGCAAACGCTCCAAAGCTAAAATCTAGCTCAGTACCAAGTATCACCCGCCTCGAAGTGGCACTCATGTTGCTGTATAATAATACCCTATATTGGGGGTGTTTTTAATGCTCATTAGAGACAACGTAACCATCGGAGCCGAATGGCGTTTTGGCCCAAAATGGCCAGGCTAAAGGTGCAGCGCCAAAAAGTCCGGTGAGCTTGTATACACCATTGTCTACAGTCCTTTGAGTTCCTCAAACGTGAATTAAAGGAATTCAGAGACTTGGACCTTGAAACACGGACCATGGACGTTGGAAGTGGTGCCCGCTGAGGGCACTGAACATATGTTTCAGTGTGTTGCTTAAGGTTTCAAATTCTGTTTTTATCTGTTATAATTCATCGTGTTAGTAATGGTTTGTGTCTCACAGAGTTTCATAGTGTTTCACGAGA
>CACJUX010000059.1 GCA_902596655.1 uncultured SAR116 cluster alpha proteobacterium
TATGATCAATGACCAGCGCGATGCTGAGGCCCATTTGACCCGCCTGCAGGCCGAGATTGATGCTTTGCAGATCTTCCTTGCTGATACCGTAAACCCGGATGAGGTGCCGGTTGCCGATCTAATCAGCGTTAGGGACGGCATGGAGGATGCACTCGCCGCATATCTTGCCGACGAGTTGAGCGCCCCAATCGATGCCGGCGATCACAGCTATTGGCGCAGCCTTGGCTCCAAACCGGATCTCAACGCGCCAGATGGCAGTCTGCCGCTAGCGGATTTCATTGAAGGCATTACCGGATTAAGAGCGACTTTGGCAGGCGTTGGCGTGGTCGATGATGATGCAAAAGCGCAGTCGCTACAGGCAAATCTGCGTCCTGGCCAGGCATTAACCACACGCAATGGTGAGCTGTGGCGTTGGGATGGATTCGTTCGCAGGGCAAGCGGCAACGATAAAAGCGCAGAACGAATCCGCCAGCGGCAACGGCTCGACGTTTTGCAGGAAAAGGCCATTCAGGCGACAAATGAAGTCGCCGCACGACGGCGAGCCAAAACTGATGCGGAAGAAAATCTGGCAAACTGCCGTGAAAATATGGCGAGAACACGTGCCGAAGCCGTTGCTGCGGAAGATGACTTTGCCGCCACCCGCCGCACCGCCGATTCCGAATCCCTAAAAGTGCAATCCGCGAAGGACCGAGCCAGCGATCTGCAGACCTCAAAGGATACAGTGTCTAGGGAATTGCTGTCCTGCGAGGCAGAGGCCACTGCAATGGGTGACGATGCTGCGCTGACAGAGGCAGAGACCGATGCCCGCACCATCGCCGAAGCTGCGCGCGAACGCCTGAGCGAGGTAGTGCAGACCGTTTCACGCCTGAATGAATTGATCCGCAGCACCACGCAGCGTGTGGGTGAGTGCGAGCGCGAATGCAAAGCATGGCAGGACAGGTTGGATGGTGCAGCAACGCGCGTGACCGAAATGCAGAACCGACTTGCCGATGGCGAGCGCGAACAGGAGCGTCTGCAGGGCTTGCCCGCCGATCTGGAACGCCGGCGGCATAAGATAGCTAACCAGCTGGAAGTTGCTGACGACAACCGGCAGCAGGCTGGCGACGCTCTGCAGCAGGCCGAAACCGCCCTCGTCAAAGCAGAAACTGAGCAACGTGAAAATGATACGGCGCTGACAACTGAGCGCGAGGCATTGATCCGGACCGAGGGCCAGCTGGAACGGTTGCTTGAAACCATGGGTGCACTACATGAAAACATTTCTGAAAAGCTCGGCTGCAAACCAAAGGATTTGGCAACAATTGCAGAGGTGAATGATCCCGAATCCCTTCCGGATTTGCATACACTTGATGACAGGGTACAGCGGCTGATTCGTGAACGAAACAATATTGGACCGGTCAATCTGCGCGCAGAGGCGGAAATGGAAGAGGTGGCTTCACGGATTGCCAGCATGGTGGAGGAGCGAGATGACTTGCTTGCTGCCATTGCAAAGTTGAGAAGTGCCATCAGGCAGCTGAACCGAGAAGGGCGTGAGCGCCTACTTCGCAGCTTTGCTGAGGTGGACGGTCATTTCAAGACATTGTTCAAACTGCTATTCAACGGTGGCAATGCCAAGCTCCAGCTCACTGAAGCGGATGATCCGCTTGATGCTGGCCTCGAGATCATGGCGAGTCCGCCAGGCAAACGCTTACAGTCACTCTCACTGTTGTCGGGTGGTGAGCAGGCACTGACAGCGCTGGCAATCATTTTTGCGGTGTTTTTGACGAATCCGGCACCAATCTGTGTTCTAGATGAGGTCGATGCATCGCTAGATGACTCGAATATTGTGAGATTTTGTGATCTATTGCGCGAAATATGCATGAAGACAGGCACAAGGTTTCTCGTCGTAACCCACCACCGGATGACAATGGCGCGGATGGATCGGCTGTTTGGCGTAACAATGGAGCAGCGCGGCGTTTCAAAACTGGTGTCAGTCGACCTGCGAACAGCCGAACGAATCCGTGACGCCGCAGTGGCCTGATATGATGCTGACGAAGACCAGCCTATTGCGATATTTTTTCATTCAAAATCGTGCCTCACAGACAATCCCTAATGGCTATTATTTTAACCGCAGGGCGAGAGGATTGAAGGCTTGACAAAGGCTAAGCCACCCACATATGTTGAGCGCGGTTTTGGCAGAGATTATGCGGTCGCTTTTTAGGACGCATAACGGTCTATTAAGTTTGAGAGGAACTAGCACATAGGGCAGACCACACTACCTTTAGTTCTGCTGGCCATAACGTTGATTTTTTATGCCAAAATCAGCTGATGGTGGGATAGGACAAATGAGCGAACAGGATCCAGATGGCGACAGTCGACTGGCGCTTATTGAACGCCGTATCTCTGAGATGCAGGGAAGGCAAAACAAAGGCGAGAAAAAGAAAGTTGATCAGGGCTTGCCAGTCGGTATCGGCGCCATTGTTGGCCGCGTCGCGTCTGAGTTAGTCGCTGGGGCCGTTGTCGGAGCTTTTATGGGCTGGATGCTGGACAATTGGCTTGGAACATCACCTTTGTTTCTTGTGCTGCTGTTTTTCTTGGGCGCCATGGCGGGCATGCTGAACGTCTGGCGTATGTTTTCAGGCCGTGGTCTTGCGGTGGGGTATTTCGATGAGCATCGTGACTCGTCGGCAAAAGAGTGAAGGACTGATTTGAAGATGGCATCTCAAGGCATGCATTCACCCGTAGAGCAGTTTGAAATCAAGCCCCTTATCGAGCTTTCCGCCGGCGGGTTTGATATTTCTTTCACCAATTCCAGCCTGTTCATGCTGTTGGCAATATTGGTCAGCGGCTTGTTTTTTTTGATCGCAATGCGCCGGGGCGAACTTGTTCCCGGCCGTATGCAAGGCTCCGCCGAAATGATGTATGAGTTTGTTGCTGATATGGTTCGCAGCAATGTTGGCAGCGGAGGCCGCGCCTATTTTCCATTTATTTTCACGCTTTTTGTTTTCCTGCTATTTGGCAACATGCTTGGGCTGATTCCCTACTCCTATACTTTCACATCGCAGATCGTTGTCACCTTTTTTATGGCAGCCTTTGTTTTTGTCGGTGTCACTTTGGTCGCGCTGTTCAAGCACGGGCTGCATTTCTTCAGTTTCTTCGTGCCAGCAGGGGCGCCGAAGGTGCTGATCCCGTTCCTTATCGTGATTGAGGTCATCTCCTATTTTGTTCGCCCGGTCAGCCTATCTGTCCGTCTGTTTGCAAACATGCTTGCTGGCCATACAATGTTGAAGGTTTTTGCGGGACTTGCCGTTATGATTTCGGGTGCTGGTGGCCTTAGCATGGCCGGTTCGCTACTGCCATTTCTAGCGCTAATTGGCCTCACCGGATTGGAGGTGCTCGTGGCAGCACTCCAAGCTTACGTATTCACGATTTTGACCTGTATGTATTTGAACGATGCTCTTCACCTGCACTAAGAAGGGAGTTTATCCGCGTGATCCGCTAGCGCTTTTGAATAGAATATTTATAGCGGTGTTTGTTTAGACCTTAACTGTCGTTAATTCGGAAGGACTTTAAAATGGAAGTAGAAGCTGCAAAAATGATTGGTGCCGGCCTAGCTGTTATCGCTCTTGCTGGTGTTGGTGTTGGTATTGGCAACATTTTCTCCGCTCTTGTCACATCAATCGCTCGCAACCCAGCCGCCAGAAGTGAGGTTTTCGGTATCGGCATTCTTGGCTTTGCACTGACTGAGGCGATTGCGCTGTTCGCGCTTGTTGTTGCATTGTTACTACTGTTTGCACTGTAATACACCAGCACTTAACTTGATACTTCTGTCCTTTCCTGCCTGTTTTTGGCCGGCTAGGTGGAGCGCAAAAATGGTATGTAAAATGGGATCAGATATGGCCAAAAGAGGTATGATGCGTTGCGTTACTCTGGCTACGGGTACTGGTTTCGGCGTTGTTGTTACAAGTGGACAGGCATTAGCAGCTAGTGCAAGCGAACCAGGATTGCCACAGCTGGATGTAAGTACATGGCCCTCGCAGATATTCTGGCTTGTTATCATATTCGGCATTGGTTACTTGGTGATGGCCAAAATTGTTACCCCAAAAATCGGCACAGTACTGGAGGACCGGCGCTCCCGCCTCGACGATGATCTTAGCAAAGCCCGCGAGGCAAGCGCTGAGGCAGCAAAAATCCGCGCTGACTACGAGGCCGACCTCGAATCCGCCCGCAATGACGCAGCGGCATTCACCCAGAAGGCAGCAGCCGAGGCGGCAGAAAAGGCGGCCTTGGTTGAAGAAAAGGCTGACAAAAAACTAGCTAACAAAGCAGCCACAGCAGAAAAAAAGCTTGCTAGGGCGAAAATTGAGGCGATGGAAAACCTCAACGATGTTGCTGCAGAAGCCGCTCTTGAAGCTGTGAAAGGGTTGACCGGGATCAAGATAACAAAGACGCAGGCAGAGAAGGTGGTCAAGGCTGCCGCCAAGGAAATGGCTCCACAGGAGGCTAACTGATGGAAGGTATTGTGGTGGAGTCAATTTGGGTTGCGGTTGGTTTTGCTGTGTTCGTTGCGCTGATCTGGCGTCGCGCCGGTGCTTTAGTTGGTGGCATGCTCGACGACCGCTCACAGAAGATCAAGAAGGATCTTGATGAAGCCCGCACATTGCGCGATGAGGCGCTGGAGGAACTTCATAAGTTCCAACGCCTGCACCGTGAAGCGGCTGAAGAAGCAAAAGCTATGCTAGAAAATGCCGAGGCAACCGCTGAACGCATTCGCGAGAATGCTGAAAAGTCCGCCATGGAGACTATTAAACGGCGTGAAATTCAGGCATCAGCCAAGATCAAAGCTGCAGAAGCTGCGATGGTTAAGGAATTGCGCGAACGCGCGGCCAATCTAGCAATCGCCACCGCAACAACGATTATCACGTCCAAACTCGATGAAAAAGCAAGCTTGAAGTTGGTTGATAACGCCGTCAATGAAATTGAAAGGCTGAACTAGTCGGTTTTCTTGACGACAATGGATGTCGTGACGCTCGCTTCTGTCAAAGAGTCGGCGTTAACATTAGGACCACTCGTTCATCCGCTTCGACGACTAAATCAAACTCGGCAATTGGATAGTGAGCCCGCACTCCGTTGCCAAAACCAATTCGGTATCCAAACGCTTCATTTGACACAATTTCGTCATCTGGGCCAAGTACGGCCATTGCCATACCAATGATAGCAGCATCAGCCTCGCCTTTGTCGGTAAAGGTGCGGACAGCCTTCAGTCCGGCAGCAACCTCCATCTTTATCTTGCCATTGCGTTTTTTGGTGCAGGATGTGCTGACACCGTTGAAACGAACATCTACAAGATGTGCAAGGGCGTCTGTCTTAACGAAGGCCTCGGCTCCTTCAGGCATAGCCGTGATCTGCGGACAGTCAACAACTTCCTTGCTTATAACGCTGCATCCGGAAAAGCTTATCGCTGTCAGTGCTAGCCCGGTCAGAATATATAGGGATTTATTAGAGTTCATTTTTACATGCTAGCCTGTTTTTACCAGAACGGCAATTGACCTTGGAGCCTTTATCGCGCATGAACTATGGCATGAAAAGGACAGTAAAACATCTCAAACTCGCCGCGCCGCGCGGCTTTTGCGCCGGTGTTGACCGGGCCGTCAAAATCGTCGAGGCAGCCATAGACAAGTTTGGTGCGCCTGTCTATGTGCGTCACGAGATTGTACATAACAAAACTGTCGTTGATGAACTTGCCAACAAAGGTGCCGTTTTTGTCGAGGAACTGCATGAAGTGCCAGCCGGTGCGCCGGTGGTGTTTTCCGCCCATGGTGTCTCACGCGCTGTTATCAATGAGGCGAACGACAGAAAAATGATTGCTGTCGATGCTACCTGCCCGCTGGTAACCAAGGTTCATATAGAGGCTAGACGCCACGCCGCCCGCAAGCGGCATATTCTATTGATTGGCCATGCTGGCCATCCCGAGGTGGAAGGCACGATGGGACAGGTCGATCATGATGCTATTACATTGATCGAAACACCTGATGATGCCCACAATGTCACGCCACCTAAAGATTGTGATCTGGCTTTCGCTACACAAACGACTTTGTCATTGGACGACACTGCTGAAATCATCTCAATCCTGCAATTCAGATTTCCTGAAATCACCGGTCCCCGCGGTGAGGATATCTGCTATGCTACAACTAACAGGCAAAATGCCGTTAAGGCGGTGGCTAAGGGTCTAGACCTGATGCTTGTTGTGGGCGCTGAAAATTCATCCAATTCAAAGCGTCTTGTTGAGGTGGCACTGCGTGCCGGTGCTGGCGCGGCCGCGCTGGTCGCGGACAAAGATGGAGTTGACTGGCAGGCTGTTGAGAAAGCCAACTTGATCGGCATTTCGGCGGGTGCCTCGGCACCAGAACCAGTGGTTCAAGAGCTGATTGCTGAGATTCAAAAACGATATGACGTCAAACTGGATGAAAAAGCGTTGATAGAGGAAAACATCACCTTCAAGCTACCCAGTATTCTGACAAGCTGAAAGAGTTGAGCCATGGCCGTTTACACAATTGTTGACGACACCACACTTGGCAACTTTCTGAAGCGCTATGAACTTGGTAATGTACTGAGTTTCTCCGGCATTTCCGAAGGCGTTGAAAACTCTAATTATCTGCTTCGTACCGATGAAGCGAATTACATCCTCACATTATATGAAAAACGCGTCAATCCAACAGATCTTCCGTTCTTTATGGAACTAATGGAAACGCTTGCCAGGGCAGGGATGAACTGCCCGCTACCGGTGATGGCGAGGGATGGATCGGTGCTACAGGAGCTTGAAGGGCGTCCCTGTGCCATTTTCAGCTTTCTTGACGGCACTTGGTCGCGCATTCCTAACAAGGAAAAATGTCACGAGCTGGGAACAGCGCTAGCAAACCTACATTTAGAGGCTGTTGCGGTAACCCGGCATCGGGCGAATGCCCTCGGTCCACTTGCTTGGCAGCCTCTGTTTTCTTCTGTAAAATATCAGTCTGATGATCTTGGATTGGGCATGCCACAACAGATTCAGGACAGGCTTGATGCGATCATTGAGAATTGGCCAACTGGTTTGCCTGAGGGGATAATCCATGCCGATCTATTTCCCAATAATGTGCTTTTTATTGGTGACAAGCTGACCGGATTAATTGATTTCTATTTCGCCTGCGAGGATATTCTCGCCTATGATCTCGGGATATGTCTGAACAGCTGGTGCTTTGAAGCAGATGGTAGTTTTAACCTCACGAAGTCGCGGACAATGTTAAAGGCCTATGACCAAGTTAGACCACTGTCAAATGCTGAATTCAAGGCCATACCAATACTAGCAGCTGGCTCCGCGATGCGCTTCTTCTTGACACGGCTTTATGATTGGATTCACACCCCTACGGATGCTCTTGTCAGCCCAAAGGACCCGATGGAATATTGGTCAATCTTGCGTTTCCATCAATCCGTTTCTGGTACTGCCGCCTATGGAATTGACGTATAGCCCTATGAGCTCACCCGTTATCCTCCACACCGATGGTTCCTGCCTGAACAATCCAGGCCCAGGTGGTTGGGCCGCCATTCTGCAATGGAACAGCAATGAAAAGGAGCTTTCCGGCGCAGCGCAAGACACGACCAACAACCGCATGGAATTGCAGGCCGTGATCGAGGGCCTGAATGCGCTCAGCCGACCAATGGATGTCGAACTTTATACCGATAGCAAATATGTCTTGGAAGGAGTTACGGCATGGATGCCGAAGTGGCGCCGGAATGGATGGAAAACGGCGGCAAGGAATCCTGTTGCCAATCGGGACCTATGGCAACAACTCGACCCCGCGCTTGCACGGCACAGCGTCAACTGGCACTGGGTCAAGGGCCATTCAGGTGACCCGCTGAATGAGAGATGTGATCATCTGGCGCGTGCCGCAGCTATGAGTCTGTAAGCTTGGTAACGGGTCCTTAGAGTTCACCGAGGACGTGCGACGCGCTGGATACCTCGTAGGAACCGACATCTTCCACCAATATTTTTGTTACAACCCCATCATCGATGATCATCGCGCATCGGGCCGCACGAACACCCAGAATAGACCCCATGTCGCGGTCAAGGCCAAGGGCTTTGGTCAACTCAAGATGCGGGTCTGCGAGCATATCAACCCTGTCGCCAACATCATTCGCGTCCCCCCATGCCTTCATCACATGTGCATCATTCGCGGCAAGACAGGCGATCCGGTCAACCCCAGCCGCTCGAAGTTCGGCATTCTTCTCCAGATAACTCGGTAA
>CACJUX010000060.1 GCA_902596655.1 uncultured SAR116 cluster alpha proteobacterium
CCGGCCAGTGCGCCAGAGTGCCAGCACGATCGGTCCAGCCCCAGACGCCAACCGTCACCGTATTCGCCATGGCAACTGCAAGATTGGTTCCTGCCGCCGATGTTACCTGCATCTCGGTTGCCGACCGGCAGCGTGCCACCGCATCTTTGACGATGGGTTTCAGATCAGGATCGGGTGCAAGGCGCGCCAGAATATCTGGATGTTCGTTGGAAATGGACATGATACGGGTACCAGCCTCCAGAATACTTGGCGTCTGCACAGAATGCATCAGCCCCTCAACAGTCAGATCAATCACCAGATCAGCCGCCGCAAGCCGGGCAACAGCCGCTGTCTCGCCAGCCAGTGCATTTGACGCGCCGGTCGATCTTATGATCGGGCGGGCGTGAGCAGGTTTGCTGTTAACACGCAGCGTTTCAAAGGACACGTCAAGCTGACGCAATGCCATTTTGGCCAGCACCAGATTTACCGGACGACTGTGCGACTCAACAAGGATGACAACATTTTCCTCGCGGACTGGTCGGCATAGATCAAACAATCTGACAAATGCATCAAGCCAATGTTTTTGGATGGGCGTATCCAACATGGTGCCTAGATGCCACGGTCTTTGGTGAAGGGGTTGAAACAGACGATGGTATTGGTATCACGAACACCCTCGATTTTCTGCACCGTTTCACAGACATAGAGGCCAATGTCATCATTGTTCCCAAGCCTGAACATGGTGAAGATATCAAAATCACCCGAAGTTGAATAAACCGTCGGCGCCTCCGGCAAATCAGCCAGCGCCGCCGCCACATCATAGGTTTTTCCAAGATCACATTTGACCAAAACGATTAGATTTCTCTTGTCCATCGGACCCTCCGGGACCAGACGTGCTGGCCAGTTGTTTCGCCCTTTAACCTTAGATAGGCGCAGGCGCTAGCTCAATAGCATTCGGTTAGCGGCCAGAAATTCGTCAAAGCCTGCACCGCCCGGAAAACTGGCCAGAACCCGGCGATCAGGGCGAAGCAACAATGCAGCCACCCCGAATTGCGCGAGCAGCGGAGCAAGTTCCGGCAGTTGGGTGGTGGTAACAATCCGGCCTTCCACCGCGGTGCCAGCGCCGATATCCGGCAAGTTGTCGATCATAGACGAAGCAATCAGGATCGGCCGTGTTGAAAACCATCTATCGAAGGATGATCCATCAGCCAGAGTGACATTGGTAAAAGTTCTGTTCAGCAGCGCATCAGCAGCATCACCAAGGCCGCTGCCAAGCGATGGTGTGATTGAATTCATCCCGACAGTGCCGTCCGGCCTGGCAAACACCGTATTGGAAAACTGTGCATCGCCAAGCGCGTTGATGAATTCTCCCATACGGCTTGTCGTCTCGATATATTCACGGACATTCTGTTCACGTTCGCTCTGATAACTGCGAAGCAGCTCTCCATCATGGCCCTGTCTGGTGCAAAAACCGATTTTCCAGGCCAGATTGGCCGCATCGCGAATTCCGGCACACATGCCCTGACCCATGAAGGGAGGCATCAGATGGGCCGCATCACCGGCAATGAACACCCGGCCTTTCTGCCATTGTCTGGCAAGTGCAGACTTGAAGGTATAGATCGCCTTTCGTTCAAGACGCGCTGACGCAGGGCCGACCCAGGGGGCAAGAAAGTCCCAGATAGCTTCCTCCTTAAGCATGGCTTCTGGCGACTCATCAGGGCCGACGGCAAATTCCCACCGCCGCCGCCGCCCAACATTCCGGCAATAGGTGGCTGGCCTGTCCGGGTTGCAATATTGGATCGTGCGATCCGGTAGATCAACGGCGCGTGAGGTGAGCAGTAGATCGATCACCACCCAGGTCTGCTCAAAACCAAGACTGGCCATTTCGACACCCATGGCGGCTCGGGTCAGTGAGCGCGCTCCATCGCACCCCACAACATAGCGCGAGCGCAAAACCCTGTTGGCCGCCTCTCCTGCCTGCTGGAACCCGATTTCAACGTGATCGCCATTATCCCTGATGCGCGTGGTCCGTGCGCCGGATATGATTGTGACATGCTCATATTTTGCCAGGGCCCGGCGCAGGCAGCGTTCAAGATCTGGCTGGTGAAAGCGATAGCTTGGCTGCCAGCCATTTTCGGTAACAGCACGTGGCCGCGGCCAGTCAATCAGCACCTTACCATCGGGATCAATGAATTTGGTGCCGCGGTTAACGATCAGATGCCGGCGCAGCCTGTCGGCGATTCCAATTGTCTGGAATACGCGCATGATTTCATCATCAAAATGCACGGCACGCGGCAGATTATAGAGCGCCGCCTCGCGCTCCAGCACGCAGATAGACAGGCCATCCATCGCTAGCAGATTGGCCAGCGTGCCGCCCGTCGGCCCCAAACCGATCACAACAACATCGAAGTCATCTTTTTCGGGCATCAGGGCCTACCGCCTCTCACAACCTTTGAACCACCGGACTGGCTGTCAGTCCTTTGCAGGACGGCGCGTTTGCGAATACAGCCATGGGCAGTCAATCATCGGCGGCGCCTGTTTGCCCAATGCAGCTGTCTCGAGGCGCTTTTCCCGGAATCGCAAACGCATCTCGTCCGTCATGTGCAATCGTTCATGCCCCCAGAAACTTGGGCCAACATCGGTTTCCTCAGCAACCCATGTGTCCGGGTCGATGATACGCCCACCCCATCCTGTCTCGATGAAAAATCCAGAGGGGGTGTGCGAGTAAAATGATGTCATATAATCATTGGTGTGGCGACCAAGCGTATAGGCAATGGCACCATCCTTGTAGCGCAGCAGGTCATAGCCCTGCCCGACATCATCCAGATGGTCATATTCAACCATGAAGTGATGAAAGCCAGTGCGACCAGTACCAATCAGCGCAAAACTGTGATGACGCTCATTGACGTGAAAGAAATAAACCGAGATCGGCACAGTGCTGTAGTCACTCACACCAAAACCAAGGATATCACGGTAGAATGGCACCAGCGCATCGACATTCTTTGTATGCAGAACCGCATGTCCCATCCCGCAGGCCCCTGTCTTGAAACCGGAAATCGGACGGCCGGGAACGAACTCCCGGTCATCCTGCATCGGCTTGTAGACAAGCTCGATACGGTTGCCCTGCGGATCATTGAAATGGATCAGCGAGGTAACAAAACGCTTGTCGGCGAGATTGGAAACACCCCGCTGCACGGCAATACCAGCCTTTTCAAGCCGGGCGGCGTAGGTTTCAAGATCGGCCTCACTGTCCACCTCCCACCCCATAAAGGCAAGGTGGTCACCGGGTTCACCGGTTACCGCAAGGCGCTGTTTCTGATCATCCATACGAAAGCTGAGTGCGCCAGTCCCCCTGTCCACCAGCTGCAGGCCAAGATTTTTCGTGGCATAGTCAGCCCAGTCCGGCAGATTGTCAGAATTCACGCCCAAATAACTCAACGCATTGATTGTCATAGGATTTTTCCATTTCCAAACAAACCAAACACACGCTGCCAAATAGAGTCAGGCAGTGCCAACACGGACACCTGTCTCACCTCTCTTTCGGGACAACCAGCGACATTTCCCAGACAACGGAGATGTGTCCAAAAGGCTCGCATGTTTTCTCGCGGCTTGTCAAAAAAACCCTGCCTGACCACGCTCACCAACATATCGCCATCAGTCCACATCACCGGTCCCCGCGCGTCACCGGTCCAGTGTCGACCGCGCTCTGTCAAAAGCATCACGGATCACCGCGGCATCACCGATATGATTCATCAAAAGCAGGATCAGCGCCGCATTCATCTGCTCACTTTGCGAGGGTGACAGGCCCTCATGTGCTGCCAACAACCCGTTGAACAGATCATCGCCATCGGCACCCATATTGAAATCAATGTTCAGCGACATCACACATTCCCCTTCAGGCTAGAATCAGTTTTTGAGTTTGCCTCAATGCGGCACGGACCTGCTCCACGTCAGGGTCTTTCCAACGGGCAGCAACATGCTGGTCAGGGCGGATGAGGTAGACACCCCTGCCATAGCGGGCCTCGACCTTGCCCTCGCAATCTGCAAACCCGCCTGCGCCAACTCGTATAACCACAAGATCATCAGAAAATTCTCTGTCCGCCTGCGGCAGTGCATTGCCGATGATCAGCAGTGTGAATCCATCACCCAGCTGCCGCAGCAGCCAGTCACGTCCCGCCGCCGACATCACTGGCGCGTCGAGACAGGCGATGCCTGAACGCATCGGCACATCGAACAAATCCACATCGGCGCTGGGCAGGCTGCTAGCTTCTTGACTGCAGGGGAGCGACAGCCGGCCGGCATTGACCAGCCGCCGCGCAAAGGGATGATCAACCGCAAGACCAAGGACGGCATTGCGAAAAGCCATGTCCACTGCACCATCGGGTGACATGAAGCGCGAGGTCCAGCTTGAATTGCGGATATTCTCATCCGCACCATGAACACGCTCCTCATCATAGCTTTGCAGCAACTCTACAGATGCCTCACCGCGGATGATGGCAGCAAGTTTCCAGCACAGATTATCGACATCATGAATGCCACCATTGCCACCTCTGGCACCGAATGGCGAGACAACATGCGCCGAGTCACCAACAAAAATCACCCGTTCATGGACAAACCGCTCAATACGGCGGCAATTGAAACTGTAAATGCTGATCCAGTCGAGCGTGAAAGGCCGGCCACCAACAATTTTCTCAATGCGTGGAATGACATTTTCCGGCTTCTTTTCTTCTTCGATATTGGCATCGGGGCCAAGCTGCAGGTCAATGCGATAGATATTGTCCGGTTGTTTATGCAGCAATGCCGATTGTCCCGGATGAAAATTGGGCGTGAACCAGAACCAGCGTTCTGAGGGAAAGTCAGCCTCCATCTCGACATCAGCAATCAGGAACCGTTCCTCGAAATGGCGACCGTCAAATTCCAGCCCGAACTGGCGACGCACCTGGCTGCTGGCACCATCACAGGAGAGCAGATATTGTCCGTGCAATTGATATATGCCATCGGGTGTCTCAATCCTCACCGTCACATGGCCATCCTGCTGGGCAACATCAACAACCTTGTTCTTGAAGCGGAGGTCAATCAAATCAGGGAAATCAGCGCAACGTTCGATCAGATATTGCTCAACATAATATTGCTGCAGATTGATAAAGGCGGGGAATTTGTGGCCATCCTCAGGCAGCAGATCGAAGCTGTAGATTTCCTGATCACCGCGATAGACCCGGCCCACCTTCCAGGTCACCCCCTTGGCCAGCATCCTGTCGGCAATGCCAAGCCGGTCAAAGATTTCCAGAGTGCGTTTTGCCCAGCAGATTGCGCGGCTTCCCACCGAAACGACATTGTTGTCATCGAGAATGACGCTGGCCACGCCCCTGGTGGCAAGGTCGACCGCTGCAGCAAGACCAATCGGCCCCGCGCCAATGATGATCACCGGCGCATCAGTGCCGGCCGCACCCAACAATTCAGGCGGTGTCACATAGGCAAAGGGGTCAAAGCTGTAACGCGCCATGGTACATCTCCCTGCCTGTCACTGCGTCACCCCTATCCATTCTGCAACGCATGCCACATGTCAAGATCACGCTCCGCGGTCCATATCCGCGGTGTATCAATACCCTTGGCCTCGTCAAAGGCACGGGCAACATTGAAAGGCAGACAATGCTCATAAATTGCGTAATCTGAGAATTTCGGATCACATTCGGCACGCACCGCATCCCAGGCTTCTTGCAACGTCCCGCCACGGGCCGCAACCATCGCTGCCGGTTGGTAGGTTGAGCGCAGAAAATCACGGGTGTTGCTTAGGGCGGCGTTGACCATCATGTCCCCACCAAGCGCAGCACCCCGCCCGGGGGCGAGCGATTTCGGCGCAAAGACGGCAATCCGGGCCAGCGTTGGCCCCCAATCGGCAAAATGCCCATCACCACAATAGCAGGCTGAGTGATATTCAACGATATCACCAGTAAACATCACCTGCTCATCGGGAATGAAAGCGACGATATCCCCGGCGGTATGCGCACGGCCAAGAAACATCAGCTCAACCTGCCGTCGGCCAAGATGCACCGTCATTTTCTCCTTGAAGGTCAGGGTCGGCCAAGTCAGGCCGGGGATGCTCTCATGCCCTTCAAACAGACGGGGAAAACGGCCAAACTCACTGTCCCAATCTTCCTGCCCACGCTCATGGATCATCGCCAGACATCTGTCTGATGCGATGATTTCCGAGGCGTCATAGGCCGAGGCACCCAAAACACGAACGGCATGATAATGGGACAGCACGACATGCTTGATTGGCTTGTCGGTCACCGACCGGATTTTTTCGACCACGATATTGGCGAGGCGCGGCGTTGCTTGTGCATCGATCACCATCACGCTGTCATCGCCGATGATCACACCAGTGTTGGGATCTCCCTCGGCTGTAAAGGCCCACAGATCGCGGCCTATTTCGGTAAAGCTGACCTGTTTTTCCGCCAGATCGCCCTGCGAGGCAAATTTCTTAGACATCGTATTTCTCCACTATCTGCTCAATCCGGCCAAAAACACTTTTACCCGCTTCATCACAGATTTCTATCCTGACCCTGTCACCAAATGTCATGAACGATGTGTGCGGCTGTCCATGATTGATTATTTCCACCATACGAAGCTCGGCAAGGCAGGAGTAGCCCCGTCCACCATCGTCAACCGGCAGGCCTGGACCGCCATCAATGCCCCTGTTTGACACTGTACCCGAGCCAATGATCGTGCCAGCCCCCAATCGACGCGATTTTGCCGCATGCGCGACCAATTGGGCAAAATCAAAGGTCATGTCAATGCCGGCATCGGCCCTGCCAAGCGGTACATCATTCAGATCCACCTCGACCACGTGATGCAGCTTGTTGTTCCGCCATGCCGTCCCCAATTCCTCAGGCGTTACGGCAACTGGAGAAAAGGCCGATGATGGCTTTGCATGGAAAAAGCCGAACCCCTTGGCCAATTCAGCCTTCAGCAGATTGCGCAGCGATATGTCATTGGCCAGCATCACCAGCTTGATATGTGATGATGCCCTTGTCGGTGTGATGCCCATCGGGACGTCACCGGTGATCACGGCAATTTCTGCTTCCATATCAATGCCCCATGCCTCATCCGGCAGAACAATCGGCGCATGTGGCGGCAGAAAATCATCCGATCCTCCCTGATACATCAACGGATCGGTCCAGAAGCTCTCTGGGATTTCCGCACCTCGCGCCCTGCGAACCAAATGCACATGATTGACATAGGCCGATCCATCGGCCCATTGAAAGGCGCGCGGCAGCGGTGAATGCGCCGCTGCCTGATCAAACGCCTGCCCAGAAATCGCACCTGACTGCAGATCAGCAAACAGGGCCTGCAGCGCCGGTTCCGTGCGATGCCAATCATCAAGCGCGGTCTGTAAGGTGGGGGCTATACGGGCGGCGCTGGTACATCGCGCCAGATCACGCGAGACCACCATCAATGCGCCATCGCGCGTTCCATCATTCAGACTTGCAAGCTTCATCCATCAAAATTCCTGCCCAGACCCGCCCAACAGTCAATGTAATCTTCCTGCAGCGCACCACTTGTTGCCGCGAATTTGCTGACCTGTTGGGGAAAGCGCGTTTCAAACATGAACGCCAGTGTATTTGTCAGCTTCACCGGTTTCAATTCCACGTTTGAGGCCTTGTCAAAAGCGTCCGCGTCGGGACCATGCGGCAGCATCATGTTATGCAGGCTGGCCCCACCGGGAACGAACCCCTCTTCCTTGGCATCATACTGGCCTTTGATCAGCCCCATGAATTCAGACATGATATTGCGGTGGTACCAGGGAGGGCGGAAGGTATCCTCGGCCACCGCCCAGCGTTCGGGAAAAATTACAAAATCAATGTTTGCCGTTCCCGGCGTTGCCGATGGCGCGGTCAGAACAGTAAAAATCGAGGGATCAGGATGGTCGAACGCGATCGCCCCAACCGGTGAAAAAGTCGCCAAATCATAGCAATAGGGAGTGTA
>CACJUX010000061.1 GCA_902596655.1 uncultured SAR116 cluster alpha proteobacterium
CGGTGCTGGTAGACCCCAAACAATTTTCTCGCCATTTCAAATTTTGGCACCGAAAAAAAATAGCTGAGCAAAGCCTGTGCCCCCCAACATATGCCAAGCCGACGGAAACAATGCGTTCGCGACCATTCCATAATCTCGACCAGCTCTGGCCAATAGCTGACTTCTTCAAATGGCAAGGTCTCGATGGGCGCACCAGTCACTATCAAAGCATCAAAAAACTGATCTCGCAGATCATCTAAATGCCGATAGAACCGCCTCAAATATCCAGGCTCGGTGTTCCGCGGCGTATAGCTCGCCGTGGTCATAAGTATCATCTCCACCTGGAGTGGCGTATTGCCGAACAGCCGTGCAAACTGAATTTCAGTATCACGCTTTTTCGGCATCAGATTGAGCAGCAGTAGGCGTATCGGACGGATATCCTGTCCGACAGCCTGTTGCTGTGCCATGACATCAACCTGTTCAGCGAAAAGCTCAGTCAATGCGGGCAAATTATCTGGCACTTTAATTGGCATGAACCTCTCACCTTGGGTGGAACGACTAGTGTTTATAGTCTGTTATACGATATGCGGTTATAATCGATTTAACAGATTTTGCCAGTCGCTTGATGAGGTCTGTTATATTGGAGAGAGACGCCGGATCAGCGCCCTGTGCGCCGGCCTATTCCACCAACGATACCTTCGGCCAACTTTTGGCCAGCAGCAAACACTGACCTGGCTGGCCCTGTCATCTGTGGGATCCGAGCCACATCCTTCAACCGCCGATCAAGAAATGCCTCCGTCGCCGCCATGTCACTACTGGTATCAGCCATCCAGGCAAGTAAAGTGGAACTGTAAACAGCGGCAAGGGTTGCCCGCTTCGTGTAAAAAGAGAAATCCGTGTCCTGTTGCCCAGCGGCACGCCACATCGCGTCAACAGTCCGGTAAAGTGTGCGCGCCGACTGGCCAGCATTGATAGGCAAGGCAAGCAGGGTTGCGGCACGACGAACGGCTTCTTTGTGCGCTGAAGCCTGCTCGAGCCTGAGCAGGATCAATTTCCGAATCATCAGATGCACCTTTTCAGGTTTTTTATCCAATAATTCAAAAGCAGCAACCATTTCCGCATCTGCCAGCGCGATGTAGGCAGCGATCGCATCGATTGGGCCAGATGGAAAACAGACACTGACATGCTCTGGCTCAATTCCCGCATCGACAGCACCTGCCAGCAACGCTTCATCACTCCATCCATCAAACGGAACATGCATGAGTGCCGCCGAAATGATTGCGGCCGCCTCCTCAGATACACGTTTTCCAGCGGTGTCGATGCCTGATGTTGACCCTGTGAACTCTCGTCCGACCATGATTAAACCCTTAGCAATGAGTAACAACAGGATTATACAATCTGACTCACAATACCACCCCATGCGGCCTTTTGTCTTTCTTGGCTTGCAGGCAAATCCCCATTTCAAGGTTGCGGTTGGCACTTTACATTCAAACCTTGTGTGTGGTAACACCGCTCTGTTGAAAGTCTGGATGACAAGCAATCTTTAGAAGGGATGTGAAAGACGTGTACGTCACCGTTAGAGACAACAATGTTGATCAAGCGCTAAGGGTTCTGAAAAAGAAACTTCAGCGTGAGGGTGTGTTCCGGGAGATGAAAAATCGCCGGGCCTACGAGAAGCCTTCTGAGCGCCGAGCGCGTGAAGCCGCTGAATCCACGCGCAGAGTTCGCAAACTCATGCGCAAACGCCTTGAGCGCGAAGGTTACTAGCGTTAACTAGAAAATCAAATCCAATTATTTTTGATGAAAGTCGCCCCGACCTCTCCTGGCGGCTTTTATTGTGGCTTAATTTAATTTGGGGTAAGAACTGTGCACTACTCCATCGACATTTCAATTATTGACAAAAAATCAAGCGTTGATGGGCTATTACAGTGGCCAGCAAAAGTGTTTTAACTTGCATCTGATAAAATGATCAGCGACAACATTGCGCCGGGTTAGATCGGCAGAATAGATAATCTTGGATTAAATGAGACGTTGGCCATGATAATTGGATCACCAAAAGAAACTGCTGAGAGTGAAAAGCGCGTAGCAATGACGCCCGACAGCGCGCTGCAACTGCAAAAACTTGGTTTTAATTGTATCATCGAGAGTGGTGCAGGCGTTAACGCTGGCTTCACTGACATCGCCTATGAAAAAGCCGGAGTGGAGGTAGTCAAAACTGCAGCAGCGCTTTGGAAGGTCAGTGATATTGTTGTCAAGGTGCGCAGCGTCAACGCCAAAGAGCGAAAGTATCTGCGCACTGGGCAGACGGTAATCAGTTTTTTCTGGCCTGCCCAAAACCCCGATCTGATGGAAGTCTTTAAGGCGGCAAATGCCAGCGCAATTGCAATGGATATGGTCCCCCGTATCAGCCGCGCCCAGAAAATGGACGCGTTGTCCTCGATGGCAAACATTGCTGGCTACAGGGCGGTGATTGAGTCCGGCAACCAGTTTGGACGTTTTTTCACCGGACAGATCACCGCCGCCGGCAAGGTTCCACCTGCCAAGGTCCTTGTAATTGGTGCCGGCGTTGCCGGTCTGGCGGCAATCGGCACTGCAACATCGCTTGGCGCCATTGTCCGTGCATTTGACGTGCGTCCCGAGGTAGCCGAGCAGATTGAGTCCATGGGCGCCGAATTTTTAATGCTGGAATTTGATGAGGATGGCGGGGGAGAAGGCGGTTACGCAAAACCTGCCTCGCCGGAATTCATAGAAAAGGAAATGGCCCTGTTTCGCGAACAGGCGCCACAGATTGACATAGTGATCACCACCGCGCTAATCCCGGGTCGTCCCGCACCAAAATTATGGCCAGCAGAAATGGTTAGGTTGATGAAACCGGGTTCGGTTATCGTTGATCTTGCCGCCGAGCAGGGCGGCAATTGTGATCTGACCGTGAGTAATGAAGTGATTAAGACCGATAATGGCGTGACCGTGGTCGGTTATACTGATTATCCAAGTCGCATGGCAGCTCAAAGTTCGACACTCTACGCAACCAATATCCGTCATATGATGGATGACCTGACCCCGGAAAAAGACGGTCAAGCCAACATAAATATGGACGATGATGTGATTCGCGGCGCCACAGTGGTCCATAATGGTGAGATCACCTTCCCACCACCTGCACCAAAAGTGCAAGCAATCGGCAAGGCCAACAATGCGCCAAAACCAATCGAGCTGACACCCGAAGAGAAGAAAACTCAGGAAATGGCGGACCAGCGCAAAGCAGGAAGACAACAGGTGGGACTGCTGACGATCGGAGGTTTGTTCATGCTGCTTATCGGCAATTACGCACCAGCGAGCTTCATGCAGCATTTCATTGTATTTGCTCTGGCCTGTTTTGTTGGCTTCCAGGTAATCTGGAATGTCAGCCATGCGCTACACACGCCGCTGATGGCGGTGACCAACGCAATCTCAGGGATCATCATTTTGGGTGCCTTACTACAAATAGGCTCAAGCAACCAAATCGTCATGATTTTAGCTAGTATATCAGTATTGATTGCCACAATTAATATTGTTGGAGGCTTCATGGTAACGCGCCGTATGCTGGCGATGTTCCAAAAAAGCTGACCACGAAGAAAGATAGCGCATCATGAGTTCAAATATCGTTACAGCAATCTATATCGCCGCCAGTGTTATGTTCATTTTGTCTCTGGGTGGACTATCTAATCAGGAAAGCGCCAAGCGCGCCGTCTGGTTCGGCATCGTTGGCATGGCGCTGGCTGTGTTTGCCACTATTTTTGGCCCACAGGTAACAAGATACGAGTGGCTTGTACCTATGATCGCGATTGGCGCAGTGATCGGCGCTGTCGTCGCGCGGCGTGTCGAGATGACCGGCATGCCCCAGTTGGTGGCCGCCCTGCACAGCTTTGTCGGTCTAGCTGCCGTCTTCATCGGTATCAACTCTAAACTGTCACCACCAGCTGGGTTGATTGGGGCCGAAATCATCATTCACGAGGTCGAAATCTTCCTTGGCGTCTTTATCGGCGCAGTCACTACAACTGGTTCGGTCATTGCCTTTGGCAAATTGTCCGGGCTCATTGATGGCAAACCGCTAGTGCTTCCAGCGCGCAATCTATTAAATCTTATCGCTGTTGGTGTCTGTATCTGGCTCGGTTTCATGTTTTTGAATCACGCTGGGATCTGGACACTCTATCTAATGACAGCCATTGCCTTTATCTTTGGCGCCCATCTCGTGATGGCGATTGGCGGGGCCGATATGCCAGTAGTTGTATCAATGTTGAACTCCTACTCAGGATGGGCGGCGGCGGCAACTGGGTTTCTTCTTGGCAATGATCTATTAATAGTCACAGGGGCGCTGGTTGGGGCGTCGGGCGCTATCCTGTCCTATATTATGTGCCGGGCGATGAATCGGAATTTTCTGTCAGTGATTCTGGGTGGCTGGGGTACTGCCACTGGCGCACAGCAGGAAGTTGTAGGAGATATGATCGCGACTGACGTCGCTTCAGTTGCCGCTGATATGCAAGATGCGCAAAGCATTATAATTGTTCCCGGGTACGGTATGGCTGTTGCTCAGGCGCAGGGTGCCGTCTCAGAAATCACCCGCCGCCTCCGTGATCAGGGTAAATCAGTCCGTTTTGCCATCCACCCAGTAGCCGGTCGCCTTCCCGGACACATGAATGTGCTGCTTGCAGAGGCTAAAGTGCCTTATGACATAGTTCTGGAGATGGATGAAATTAACGCTGACTTTCCCAATACGGACATGGTGATCATTCTTGGCGCAAATGACATCGTCAACCCGGCGGCACAGGATGATCCAAACAGCCCGATCGCAGGGATGCCAGTGCTGGAAGTCTGGAAAGCACAGCAGGTAATAATTTCAAAGCGTGGTCAGGGGCGTGGCTATTCAGGCATTGAAAATCCGCTGTTTTTCAAAGATAACTCGCGCATGCTCTATGGTGACGCTAAGTCTTCGCTCGACCAGCTATTGGTTAGCATAACCAACTAAGCCGGCAACAAAGTCTGTCATTTAACGTTACAAACATTTCCTAGTTGGCAAACGACCAACCCTACCCCGAGTAGTTGGTCGCCGTGAAGTGCCCGACGCCTTTAATTGCTGGCAGATTATGAATGTTTATGCAACAGATTATCGGGAATGCCGACAGCGCAAGCGGCTTTACGCTGTCTGGTGGCTAATTTTTCAGTATCGAAATCATCGATCAGATCATGAAACATTGTGTGCCAGTTAACCTCTGCGCCTAAATGCATGAAGACCGAGCCGAGACCAACCGCTGCCCGGTCCATCAGGACGAATTCACGCGGCGGTTTAATCCCTCCAATACGTTTCAACTCGGCATGCACCTGTCCTGCAAGATCGCGGCCAGCCTTGCCATTGCGCAATTGTTGGATGGGCCGCACCCTATCCTCGAGCAGCGGAGCATAAATGAAGCCAGCCCATATGTTCAACACGTCGATCGCCTCATTATCAAGACCGGCAAAACCCCAGCTTTCATAGGCGTGTACGGCTAGGTCGCGGTCTTCATCACGCAGCGCCCTGTAGAGATCAATCACTCCACCTACAAATTGTGGTCGGAAAATGCGAATTGAGCCGAAATCCATCAGATTTATCCGGTTTGACGAATCAATCGAATAATTGCCCAGATGCGGGTCACCATGAATCACTCCATAAAAATAGAATGGCACATACCAGACCCGAAACATTTTTTTGGCAATGTCGTTGCGTGACTCTTGGCTAGGATTCGTCGCGAGAAAGGGCATCACGCGCTCACCTTCAAGCCAACTCATAGTGAGCAATCGGTCGGTTGACAAATCAGCCCGATACTCTGGCAGGCTGACACACTCTTCGTCACGCAGCATATAATGATAGAGCTGCATATTAACCGCTTCACGCTGGTAATCCAACTCTTCGCGGAGCCTCTCCGAAAGCTCATCATAAACATCGGTTGTCGAAATCGCTGAGTCATAACGCTCATAGAGCTGCAGAACTAGTTTCAGCTGCCGCAGGTCTGCCTCGATAGCCGAGGCCATGTCGGGATATTGCAGCTTAACCGCCAAGCTGTTCCCTGCTTCGTCGGTTGCCTTGTGAACCTGGCCAAGCGAGGCGGCAGAAATAGCCTCGCGGCTGAAGGACAAGAAACGCGACTGCCAATCCGGCCCAAGTTCAGACGCCATGCGGCGGCGGGTGAAAAGCCAACCCATAGGTGGCGCATCTGCCTGCAGCGCCGCCAGCTCCTCAGCATATTCTGGCGGCAGAGCGTCAGGAATCGTCGAGAGAATCTGCGCCACCTTCATGATTGGACCCTTCAGACCGCCCAATGCTTCACGCAGATCAGCCGCATGTTTTGACCTGTCAATCTCAATGCCGAGATAGCGCTCACCCGCAACGCGTGCAGCAAGCCCACCCATGGTGGTTGTAACACGCGCATAGCGGCGCAGACGCCCGCCCAACTGACCGATATTTTTTGAGGGTTGCTCAGATCCCTTTTGCGATGCCATCAATCAAGACCTTCCAACTCATCAATCATTCCAGAAATCATATCAAGTCCCAGAGACCAAAAAGCGGGCTGGCGCGCGTCAAGTCCGAAATTGGCCAGCGCAACATCATAGCGCTCGGTTCCGCCCGCACGGAGCAGGTTTTTGTAACTTGTCACGAAATCACCCGACATGCCGGCGGCGCTTGCAGTCTGAAAACTTTGCCAGAGTGCATTCACTAGACAGTCGCCAAAAGCATAGGCATACACGTAGAAGGGCGTATGAACAAAATGCGGAATATAGCCCCAGATAGGTCGGTAATCATCACCAACCCGAACGGCAGGTCCCAGAGCCGCACGTTGTGTATCCATCCAGACATCCGAAATTTCCTCAGCCGTCAATTCACCCTCACCCCGCGCCGCATGGAAGACTGTTTCAAAATTATGAAACGCAATCTGTCGTACCACGGTGTTGAGCATGTCCTCAACCTTCCCAGCTATTAAGACACGGCGGGTTTCAGCATCTTCGGCGCTGTCAACTAACTGTCTAAATGCTAGCATTTCCGCGAATACAGACGCCGTCTCAGCAATCGTTAGGGGTGTGTCTGACATCAGATAGCCATTTTCTGCGGCAAGACATTGGTGAACACCGTGTCCCATCTCATGAGCAAGGGTCATAACATCCCGCGATTTGCCTGCGAAATTCATCAGGATATAGGGATGCACTGAGGGCGTCACAGGATGCGAGAAAGCGCCCGAGCTTTTGCCCGGCCGCGGTGCAGCATCGATCCAGTTACGTTCAAAAAATGGTTGGGCTGTTGCTGCCATATCAGGATCAAACCCATTAAAGGCGTCAAGCACGATACGTTCGGCCTCAGACCAAGAAAACTTCCGATCATCATCGCCCGGCAGTGGCGCGTTGCGATCCCACCAATCGAGCTGGTCGGCGCCCATCCAGCCCGCCTTCATCGCGTAATACCGATGCGAAAGATCAGCATTTCGGCTGCTGACTGCCGATACCAGCGCGTCAACCACCTCATCATCGACGTCGTTGGCAAGATTGCGCGAGGAAACAGGTCTGGCAAACCCACGCCAGCGATCCTCGACTTCCTTGTCCTTGGCGATGGTGTTCAGGATGAGTGAGAGCAGCCGGTCATTCGCCTTCAGCGTCGCTGACAGCGATCGTCCCGCCTCTTTGCGGATTGTGGCATCAGGATTGGACAGCTTGTCGAGGATCTCGGCCTCGGTGACTTCGGCCCCCTGAAAGGCGAATTTCATCGCGGCGGCAGTTTCGTCAAACAACCGAACCCAGGCACCCCGTCCAGCCGGCGCACGCTCTGCCAACATGCGCTCCATGTCCGCCGATAGCTGGTGCGGTGCCATTGCCCGCACCCGGCGTAGCCAGGGCTGCCAATGGACACATTCAGCTGTTTGCATCAAATCAGCAACATGGGCGTCATCCATCACCGCTATTTCAAGC
>CACJUX010000062.1 GCA_902596655.1 uncultured SAR116 cluster alpha proteobacterium
CATAGCGAATAAACTTTGTTCTTCGGATAATTCAGCAATTTTTTTTCCATCACTGTAACTGCCACTGATGTCGATGTTTAAAGTGGTATCGTTGTCAAACCAAAAAACGATCCCATTAAGTTCATCGTCTAAATAAGAACCTTTGATTTGAGGACATCCATTGGGGTATAAACCCACAAAATCCCCATTTTTCTTTCCTAGCTTGTAGTTCAATTGCGTGGCTATTGTTCCATTGTCAAAGAAGAATACCCAATCGCCATCTTTATTTCCATCTATGAAACTGCCTTTGGATTCTAACTGACCGTTGTCATGATAAGTGATCCATTCTCCTTCTTTTTTGCCATCTAAAAATTGGCCTTGACATTGGCCGCTTACCATCCCAGAGAATGGAGCACTTGAGAATTTTTTGAAATAAACGCCGTCCCTTTTAACAAGGTTGGCTTTTGTCTCGCCCCAACTTGGAGATGAAAAAAATAATAGAGAGATGGCAATAGCAACCAAATGCCATAAATTTGGATTGGTTTTAAACCTGATACCTGTAATGCCCATCCCCAAACACCAACTCGCTTTAAAAGACAATTTACCCAAACTTTGGATTTTTTCTTTCTAAATGGATTTGAAAATTTCTCAATTCATAGCCACTAACAACTGTCGTTCATGGCGAAATTATTATTTCTATAAAACAACAAAGCATGAGAGATGTAGCGTCCAATAAATTTTTCACCACTCAATCACCTATTTCCTCACACTCCCAATCATCTTCACCATCTAATTGATCATTTTTCCAATATCCGGTGAACTTCGCTCCGTCTTGGTAATTGTAGAAAGTTCCTTTTCCATGTCTTCCCAAGTTTTTAATTTCACCTTCATAGACAAAATTTTCTGATTTGCTGGTTATTGAGCCTTCAATTAATTCCCCTCTAACCCACCTACCTTTACACACAGAGTCATTGGCGTTTACCCAATAAGTTCCTTCACCATGAAATTCCCCAAATTGGAAATTTCCTTCATATACATTTCCATTTTCGTCTATTAATTTTCCTTTTCCATGAAACTCACCGTCACGCATTTCACCAGTATATCCCATTCCAATCTCCAGTGATTACAAAACTCAATAAATTCAGCGATGGCATTATAGCCAAATAAACAAATGGTTTACTTTATGCTCACCCATTCCTCCTCCACCAACCATCAAACTCTGCCATGTGACTGATGATCTCATCAACCTCAACCTCATCGGGCAGACCAATATCCAAAGAAACAAACTTAGCGCCATCCTTGATGTCTATAGGCACGTCATAATGCTGACTAAAGGCCTTACTCATGACCTCAATCAAGTCATGCTCAAGACTGCGCCGAATAACAAAGCTGTCATGAACAGGCAGTACAGCGATGTCTTGCTTGGCAAAGTGCAGCATGACCTTTTCGGCAATCTGGCTGTCCTCATACTGTAGCCTATTGCCCATGCCGCAGAAGAACTTGTCTCTGATTAGTTTATGCCTCTCCAGAATAAGGTCACCTAGCTGTTTCCATGTCTTACCAGTTTGACTGAACTTTACATCACGTGGAGGTCTATCCTGTGATTCCTTCATTTGAACCATTGCATTGAATAGCTGCTTGATGACGTCTCTATGTTCAGCGCTGATGCCAATATCATATGCATCTTCTGATAGCGTCAGACCTTCTTGGGCATACAGCATAGTTGGATGCAGACGACCATAATCAAACTCAGTCGTGCGCTTGCCATCTATGGTGATCATGCCTCTATACGCACTTGGTATATTCTGCCACCAGCCTCCATAAAACCGTCCACCAATATCAAAGTTAGTGCTGTTGAAGATATGTCTGATAGTTTGTCTGTGAAGTCGTATAGGCGTGTAATCATACTTCTTGTTGCCAACTAAAGATCGCTGCAGCTTAACCCATTCATCATCAGATAAATGCAAGTCTGACCAGTGACGTTTGAGGCAGTCATTTATCAAACTCAGATTGTCACGCATCTGATTGGTATTGGCATCATCTGTGTATTTTTTGAGTGTCTTTGTCTTGAATGTGACTTCCTTGCCATTCTTGTTTTTGCCTTTGCGCTTGCCTGTTACTTGAACAACAAGTGGGTCTGTATCTTCACAATCAACGAGTGCTTTGGGAAGCAAGGCTGGATTAACTGAAAACCAGTCCACCAGTTTAGCTTTTGCCGCTATGCGTGTCTGATCTCCCTCGCCTTTTGTTCGGTCGTAACTGCCGCTACGAATCTTCCGAACAAAGCCATCCATCATCAGAAGATAAAGCACACCATCAATAGTGATGTCATAGCTAATGCCTTCTGGCACATATCTGCCACTAGTGTATCTGTTCTTATCTCTGGAAATACGCATACCGGCCTCTGGTGAGGCTACTTATGAAGCCAACAGTTTCTTACACAGCCATCCTGTACTCAGATGAAACTTGGTGACACTGGAAGCAGCACGTCTCTGCTTCTTAATTTTGGCGTCCTGCTCAAGCTGGAGGAGATGTTCTGCTAGGTCATGAATGCGATGTTCAAGATGTTCCCTCATGCCCACATCATACCCCTAAACAGCCACATTCTAAACATCATCAAGACAACAAACTTAGTCTCTAATATGGAGGTCTAAGACATGTTCACGGCTTGGCTACTGATCTGCGCTTTGGGTAACCAAGAATCTTGGTCCTGCTTTCCTGTCCAGGACATGCGTGGTCCTTATTACAACCGTGACCAGTGTCTGGAGAGAATAGATGAGATGGTCACAGACATTGAAAATACCTTTGACGTTAGAGGTCAGAGATACAAAACCAAATGTGCATATACAGACATTGAAACTTGATCCATAGAAACTGAAGTAGCCTCTATTGGGTGAGTAAAATCAGATTTATAAAAGCCTCGTATAAGCCTCATACAGGCTCTCTAGCGTAGTCAGACGTATCTCAGTGATTCAAGACAATGCCAGAGGCCACCAGTGAGCCTCACAGAGTCATACATGGCATGTATGTGATGTATTGTTTCCTGTGATATTGGAAACCCATGGATGTGGGTATTTGGGTAACAAAATTGGTTAACACCAATTCGCATGTGTCCATATTTTTCCAAAAATGAGTTTTGGTATAATATCAGAATCTGAACCGGGGAGATAGCTTATGAACCGTATTCCTATTCTCTGCATCGCATTGCTGATGACGACTGTGATCACACTGCAAATGACTGCGCTTCAAAAACACATCATCTACCTGCCAGCAGAAGATGGTCAGATGAAAACTAGGCCAGCTGGTTTTCCAAATACTGTGCCAATGGTTGTAAGTCTTGAGGAAGCAGATCGCAGGTTCAGAAAGAAGTATAAAGACGGGCTGCCTGAGATACCTGAGAGAGACCACAGCACATGTCTTTTCAACAACTGTGACTGGGACTTAGCTTGGTTTTTACTAAAGTACGAAGTCGTTGATTTTTTCACTGGGTGATTATCGTTAGCTAATATTTTACTTAATTGGAGGCGAGGCTAGTAGGTTCAAAAGGTGTACTTCAAACTTCCACTGGATCTCTCCATCGCAGAGGCTGTAACTGCTGTATGCGCTGCATGAAGAGGAGTTATTATGACTTCGTCTATGACAATATCTGATATTAGTTTTTCAAGTGTGCGCGAAATTTGTGACCTTGTAATCAAGAAGGATATTGACACCATTAATTCCACTAAATTCTCAGATATTGACCGAAGAATAGCAACAGAAGTAGTGCCTGTTGAATTATCGCTTTGGTACTTTAAGAGAAAAAATCTAGATGCCAAAATCCAAGAATGGGATAAAACTGGCGACGGCAGAACTGAGGCCTTTTTTTCTTATTTGGACGTTGAAATGGTTCAATTCCTTGCAACTGAGACTAGGCATGAACTTTTACCATTATTCTTTTCAACCTGTTTACAAAACGAACACTCAATTTTTATCACCGATAAGGAAATAAGAGACCATCTTTTGAAAACATTCACCAAGTTAGCTGCGTGGGATGGTAAAACAATAGATGATTTGAAAAGTGACTACATTAAAGAAGATAACCTTTTAAAGCTAATGCCAATTACCCAATTCATTTGGGCAAATGAGCAGGATAGATTTGATTACGTTCAAAAATACAGCGAGATAAATTGGCACAACGATGAATATGTATCCCCTGAAGAAATAAGGCGGCTTGAGAAGATTGATGAACTGAAGAGTCTTCCAGATGGTTACGCTTCTTCTTTTGAGCCAGAGGTCAATTTAAAAAACACATTAAAGCGAATTTGGTACGGACTGAGAATTGGTTTGGTATGCTTGGCTATTTATTATATTGGCAAAACAATTCTTCAATACCTATGAACCCCCCATCCATTGCACTACCCAACAATACACTACCTACACACCCCCCATGGCCCATGCATGGGGTAGCTAAGTGATGATAGTTACGTGTCTTATGGACATTGCCAATGCAGTCTAACTGAGACAGTTAAGTGTTATTCAGGATTAAGTTAAAGACTAACAAAGTTGCGCATTGTAATGGTCAAAAATTAGAGTTCTTCCTCAGAAATCACCACGCCCCGAAATGACAGGGTTTTTAATGGGTATTCAGACTGTTCAAGACGGTCTATCTCTTGCCAAATTGGCCTACATTTTTTAAAGGCTTCCTCACTTTCATACTCAAAGACCCAGCCAGTTGAGAACGCACCCTCCTTGTTCCATATTCTCATGCCAGTCATCTTCTTCAAGCCAGCCACTTTTAAACGGGGGAGATATTCCTTTTTTCGTTCCTGCCATTGAGAGGCTGCGAAGTTCATGTCTCTTTCATTCATGTAAGTTTGCACAGTGTAGTTGACTAGTTTTGCGCTGACTTTTGACATTTCTTTTCTCCATCCTGCCCAATTTAATGGCGTTAAGTGCTCAAGCATAAGCATCTGAGAATTATTGGATTTAAATGAAATAAACGTGTTATTTAAGTTACGGTTTCCATCATTTTAACAGAAAATACATAGTATCCATTTCGGTGGACACACATCCTGCCTACCCATCTTATATATACATGTATCTGTATTAGGTCCTTTGCATTACCAGAAGATTTCTGTGTAGATAGGTAAGTGATGATAGTTACGTGTCTTATGGAAATTGATAAGGCATTTAGATGTCATACTTATTTGGATTTATATAGGTCCGTTTCGGTCACCTACATGAACACTTTCCCTATATTGATAACGGTAAGGATTAGTGTAACTTAGTTTGGGTAGACCACTGGGTAGACCATATGGCTGAAAAAAAAGCTGCTCTTAGCACTTTCAATATGCTCACCTTCAAGGATGAAGCCCATCTAAATCTTTGGATCAACCTTTGGGAGAAACATGGTGATGCTTTCTTCTCAGACCTCTCCAAGCACGGTTGTACCCGTGTGACGTTCAATCGGGTCTGGAATAAGGAGGGACAATTCAAAGCATCGTCCTATCTTGAATACGAAACCCCTGGTTCTTTCAAAGGATGTCAGAAGGAAATTGATTTGTGGACTAAAAAGCCACAATGGAAAGAATTGAAGAAGTCAGAAGCGATACTTGAGGCCACGAGAAATATTATTCTCCAAGACCACAGTGTGGCTTGATGGCAAGACAGTCGCAGACTTAATCGATGAGAAATTATTAGTGATGTACAAAACGCAGCGCCTTAACTAGAAGTATGCATTACATTTTTTTTCCAGAATATTCTGGAGCTAATTTACTTCTAACCATAAATGTCCTGAAAGCCGATGTAGCGATGCCCATTCAAGTGAAAGTATTAATTTTTACAACCGGCTGGATGGTGTTTAGAGCAGTTGGTGCTGGTCTATTTCTTTTTCTTGGCGCGATAGGAAGCGAACGTGCTGCGTCATCAGATTGGACAATTGCATTTCTTGGCGATTTTGTAATAGGCACAACTGCATTATTGTTAGCATATAATATTTGGAAAAAACCGTCCGCTTTACTTTGGGGAGTTCTACTAGCTTGGAATGCAGTTGGAATGTTTGATTTGTTTGGTGCGTTATCTCACTCCTTTAGTGCCCCTTTTTCACCTTTTCCAGAGATTGGTATAAATGAAATTAGTATAAGAACAATTTTAAGTTTAAACACCGTGATACAACTCATTGCTCTTTTGTTGATGTTTCGGCCACAGGTAAAAGCGTATTTCAGAGTCTAAAAAAATATAGAGATCAAGTTGAAGTTTCTGTATTAAATCCCTCTCCATTACCAGGAGATTTACGTGCATGGATGTCAGCGATATCCGATCACCTGAAAGTTTTCAGGATAAACCAACACATTATGGAGACTAAAAATGGTTACTATGCTTGTTACGATCAATATTTCAAAAGGATGGGAAACTTGGTCTGAGATGGCTAAAGGCCTTGAGCCACAAATGAATGAGGTTGGGTCTAAAATCCTCTGGGCCGGCTGTAATGCGGACGAGAGTGCAGTCTATGTATTGGTGGAAATGAAAGATCCATCATTCATCAAGTCATTTGGTGAGAGAGAGGATATTGTGGCAATCAGAGAGGCTGCAGGTGCTGATGTTTCATCAACGACTCCTATTGCCCAAATTGGCAACTACTTTATGGGTTAATCAACTCAAAATGTTTTTTAAATTAGGTGGGCTTATTTTTGGCCCATCTTGACACTATTCCGGTAACCTTCGCCAACAGACTTTTCTGACCATCCACCTATCTGGTCAATCATCTCTGATAGGCGGTTCACTGCTCTCAGCCTGTCGCGCATGGAGTGTCGGAAGCTGTGCATGACATCGCTATCACCGATGGTTTGCTTAAGCCATTTATTCAGTGCAGCACTGGCTGAGTTGGCCTTACAGCCTTTGTCATTGCAGTAACGAGGGAAGAGGTAAGGCGAGTGCTGTGAAGCCTCTACAGCCCTCGATCAGATTTTGATTTTTGACAGCTTTTCACTTGAAATTACAGTTGTGGCTGAGCACCTCTAATAGGCAAGAATGAAGCTACAATATTTTGGTTTGTTGGGCCGGTCAAAGGACGCCTTAGATAAATGAATACCGTTATCATCCAACGTCAAGAGATTACCTCTAGAATCGTTTGGCTTCGTAGAAGGCACATTGAACATCCTTAGA
>CACJUX010000063.1 GCA_902596655.1 uncultured SAR116 cluster alpha proteobacterium
TAAGGGTTGCATAACGCATGATCAACTCGGCAAAGCCACGCGCCATATGATCAAGTCCGGGGATCGGCAGCAGCGCACCAAAGCGATTGGCGCTTCCGCGCAGCAGCCGCGATGCAAGAGCCGGGATGACGGTCACCGAAACAACAACGGAAATCAGCACCGCCACTGAAATAGCGATGCCAATATCGCGGAAAAGCTGGCCAACAGGAAGCTGCAGCATCAACACCGGAACAAAAACGATCACCGTTGTCAGCGCCGAGCCCAAAATTGGCGCCCAAACCTGCCGTGCGCCATGATAGGCGGCGTTTTCCGCACTCATGCCGCGTTGTCGCAAGCGGAAAATATTCTCCAGACTGACGATTGAAGCATCGACAACCATCCCGACCGCAAAGGCAAGTCCGGCAAGCGAGATCACATTGATCGAAAGGCCAAGCCCGGCAATGGCGACAAAGGTGCCAATCACCGAAACCGGAATTGCCGCAAAGACAATGATTGTCGGCAACAGGCTGCGCAAAAACAGCAACAGCACTATGAGCGCCAGTCCTCCGCCAATCCAGATGTTCTGCTGGACGAGGTCGATTGCCGAGGAGATATATTGGGTCTCATCATAGACAATGGCCAGATCAAGATCACGGGCAGCAAGCGTAGTAGCGTTCAGCTCGTCAACAACGACCGCGAGCGCCTTCATTGTTTCAACTACATTCGTACCTTGGCCGCGTAACACATTGATGATGATCGCATCTTCACCCATCAAACGGCGGAAGCTGGTGCGTTCCTGAACCTGTAGCTTTATTGTCGCAACATCGGACAGAAGCAGGGGCACCAATGTACCGGATTCGGAAAGATCAGTCCGCAGGACGATCCGTCCAGCAGTCTGCGGGGTGTAGTTGACCGCCTCGGCACGAACAGCGTAGGTGCGCTTGCCCTCATTGATCACACCAACACTCATCATCGTGGAAGATGAGCGTAAAGCCTCAATCACCTCCCCAAGTGTCAGACGATGCTGCACGAGTTTGTCCGGGTCGATAAAAATGCGCATTTCACGGTTGCCGCCACCATAGACCGTGACCTCGGCAACGCCATCAACACGGCCCAACGGTTCGATAATACCGGTCTCAACGAAATTGCCGAGTCCCTCCAGATCATTAGTCTCGCCGATGGTCGAGACAAGAGCCATGCGGGCAATCGGGCTGTCGTCCGAGTTCGAGGTGCGCACCTCAGGTGTTTTCGCATCATTTGGCAGGTTGCCGACCGAGGAAAGCTTGCTGAGAAGCAGCACAAGCGCTTTATCCATATCCTGAGACACATTGTAGGTGAGCGTGACGCGGGCGCGCCCCCGCGAGGATCGGGACGCCATTTCCTCAAGCCCGTTCAGCGACGCAAGCTCGCGTTCCAAACGGGCAACGATTTCGCGGTCAACATCTTCAGGAGATGCACCGGGCCAATTGACCCGGACCTCAAGGATCGGCTTTTCAATGTCCGGGCTCATCTGAATCGGGATATTGCGCAGCGCAACAATACCGAACAGTACCGTCAGCAAGACCAGAGCCAGAATGGCAACCGGACGTTCAATTGCAGTTTTGATCAAAGTACCCATCACTCACCTGCCTTGGTGCCGGTAAAATCGAGCGTCGGCTCGCGTCCACCGGGCAGACCACGCAAGGTCACCTGGCCAGCCATATTGTTACCGGCAATGGTGCCGTTGAAATCCAAATCAAGAACGCCGAACGGTAGAAACAATTTGCCAATGAAATTGATACTGTTTCCGGCGCGAACAACAGTGATTTCCTCATCATTGAACAGCGACTTTTCCTTACCAAGCAGAAGATCGGCCGAGGCCGGCCCACGGCTTGTGGTCCAGTTCAGGGTCCAGGCCTCACCCGCCGGACCCTTTGGCTTTGCACCGGCGGGCGCACCGCCTATTTCGATTTTCTTGCCGTCACTCAAGGCCTCATTGCCGCGGATGATCACCTCGGCCCCAACCTTAAGCCCCTGTAGAACAACGAAGCTGTCACCAAAGGCCTCACCCAGACGGATACGTTTCTTGACCGCCACACCGTCCTCGGCGACATAGACGATATGACCACCAACGACAGGTAACACCGCATCCTTGAGTATGGTAACAACGGGCGCAGGGTTTGATATTGGCACCTTTAGCACGATAACGGATTTGTCCGCCCGCGCAGCGCTAGGGATATCACCGTTAATGCTGAAACGAACAGTCTGCGTTCCGGTGCGGGCATTTTGAACCGGCAACACAGCCCGCGGTTTTACCCGTATCATTTGTCCTTCAAGATCATAGGATCTGATAACGTCCGCTTTGCTGACAAAGCCCATGTGGGCGACGGGAATTTCCGCCTCAATCTCGAATTCATCCATTGCCAGAACGCGAGCAATGACGTCGCCCTCGCGGCTGAAACCCCGTTGCATTGCAGACAGATAGATAAGCTGGCCATCTCGTGGCGCGACAAGGCGGGTATCGTCGATATCGCGCTTCAAGTCAGAGATATCTGTCTCAAACTGCCGGATTTCTGTCCTGACTCTCGCAATCGCAAAATCATCCGGGGCGACGATCTCACGTTCCAGCTGCTCGATCTCCAGTCTGGTCCGCGCAAGCGCGGAGCGGGCATTGGTAAGCTGTGCCGTTTTGCGGGTGATCGTGGCCTTACGCGCCAGCATCTGCTGACGCGCATTCAGGCTGGCACCGAGCGCGGTTTCCGCAGCCTCAACCGGCAATGTGTTCCGGTCAGCCAGATCCTGAGCCCGTTGCGATTTTCCTTCGAGAAGCGCCAATTTTTGCCTGTTTACGGCGAGCAACAGGCGTAGAGTCTCACGCTGGCGTTGCTGGCGGTAAGCCTCATCCCCATCTGCCTGAATGGCTTCGGCGAGACGCAGCTTTGCGTCGTCTAACCGAATTTCAAGGAGGGCAAGCTGACGGTGCAGTGTCTTGCTGTTCTGCGTGGCGATGAGCTGTCCCTTTTGGACCATATCGCCAATCCGCAAAGGCTCGAGGTCAACAACACCATTGGTAACCGCCGTAATGGCGGAGGGTGTGCCAGCCACCATGAGGCCCTGAACATCAGTATAACGTGACAGGATTTCCTGCTTTGCAGGGGCTGTCTCCACCACCGCTGTCCGTCCCCCATAGCCCTGCGAGAGAGCAGGCGTTCCAGCCAGCAAAATCAACGGCGCAGCTAGATGGGCAAGTATTCCAAGAGTTGGCCAATGACGCCGCCGCCGCCACGCCAGCGGGTATAGATGGGAAACAGCAGAAACCATCATCAGACAAAACTTTCTTTTTTGAGCCCGCGCGATCCTGCACTCGCAGCCTGCCATCACGCATTAAAAATCATTTTGCATGTTAGGCCGGGCATCCGGCGCGCACAACGCTGCGTCGGATGAAAAGACTTTTGCACAAAGCCCCAAATCCGGGCGACGCGCTTATTATGAAAAGAAGCTGAAATGCTGGCAGATATAGGGCATGTAATGGTTCGTCGGTCAGCCAACGAAAGCCTTTTCATACAGAAAGCCGCCGGGTCTTGCGTTCGAGCCGTCGCGAAGACCGCGATCAGTCAGCAGCCGCCGAAAGTCGTTAGTAAAACCGAGTGAGCCACAGATCATCGCGCGGTCACAAGCCGGATAGAACGCCACCCCCGCTGTTTTTTCAAGTACCCCACTGTCAAACAGATGCGTCAGTCGCCCCTTAAGCCTGTAGGACTCGCACGTTGTCGCGTTGATAAAGATCAGGCTTTGTTGCGCCGCTGCTCCAACCAGCAAGTCATCCATAGTGGCTTTCATCAACTCATTTCCATAGTGCAGTTCAGCCGTTTTTCGAGTGCCATGGACGAGAATGATTTTTTGATATTTTTCATACACTTCCGGGTCGCGGACAAGTGAGGAAAAAGGGGCAATGCCCGTGCCAGTAGCAAACAACCATAATTGCCTGCCGGGGAGCAACGCGTCTGTCACCAGCGTTCCAGTGTGTTTCTTCTGGATTAGGATCGTGTCACCAGGCTGGATTTTCTGCAGCCGGCTTGTCAGCAGACCATGTTGCACCTTGATCGAAAAAAATTCCAGCGTGTCGTCCCAAGAAGGAGACGCAATCGAATAGGCACGAAAAACTGGCGAATCGCCAGGCAAGCCAATCATCACGAACTCACCCGAGCGAAAACGCAGGCTTGCAGGGCGCGTTGTGCGAAACCGAAACAGGCGGTCAGTGTGATGCTGAAACTTAGTAACTGTTTCAGCAAAACAGCCGTCAGGAATAGCAAATTCACAAAAATCTTCGAGATTATGGTGGATATTCACCCGCACCTGCCTCGCTGGATTGTTTGCATACCAACAATTTTGTATCCCCCCAAGATTATTTCATTTGTATAAAAACAATTTAATGAGGCAGTCCATATCGGTCTGGTGGCCAGTCTCTGCCCGTCAGGTAAATTTTTTATGAGGGTGAGATGTCGTCTAGGAGTGGCGTCGCATCTCTTGGCGAAGACGTTTAGTGGCTGGCTTATCAACGCCGGATGAATGTTCATCATCAACCACAACGCCGAACAGATCACGCGCCTGCTCCGCGCTGTAGCGGTTCAGGCGGACATCCTCAAAAACGGCATCGAGCGGTCTTTTCAGCGGATCGCCATAGCCACCACCACCCGGTGTCCGCACCCAGACACGATCGCCCGGAGCGAGCGCAATATCCTGTTCCTTCGATAGATGTTCCGGCACATAGGATGTACCATCACGAAGCAATACAACCTTGTTGACATCACCATCGCGTCCTCCAAGCGCACCCTGTGGACCAAAGCGGCCATGATCCATGACAAAACTGGCACGCGCCTCGCCGTTACGGAGTTCAAGTTCGTAATCAAGTCCAAAACCACCCCGCATCCGGCCGGCCCCGGCAGATCCCTCATGAAGCGCATAGTGATGATAAAGGACAGGAAAGGCCTGTTCCATGATTTCTACTGGCGGCGCCTTGGAAATTCCGATGGTCGAACATCCATTGCTTAGCCCGTCACTGTCGGCATTGCCGCCATACCCCCCGCCGGAGAGTTGATACATGACAAAATCACGCCCCTTCTCAGCGTCATGTCTGCCAAGCGCAAAATTGCCGCTTGTTCCCGCCGGTGCTGCTGTCACCCTGTCGGGAAGCGCGCCAACAAGCGCAGCAAAGACCGCTTCGGCGATCCGCTGGCTGACCTCGGCGGCACAGCCGGAAACAGGACGGGGATATTGTGCATCCAGAAAGGTTCCGACAGGTCGAATGATCTCCAGCGGTTCAAAGGCTCCAGCACTGATTGGCACCTCGGGGAAGATATGCCGCATCGCCAGATAGACCGAACTCTGAGTTGTTGCCAGCACCGAATTCATCGGACCACGACAGGGTGGGCTTGATCCGGCAAAATCAAAGATCAGCCGGTCATCATCCTTGTTCACCTGAAGACTGATCACAAGCGGTTGATCAACGACGCCATCGCTGTCGACAAAGGCCGTTGACTGCCAGACGCCATCTGGCATCCGGCGGATCATCTGGCGCATTTGTCGGGAGGCGCGTTCCCGCAATTCAACAATTGCTGCCTGCACCGTATCATCGCCATAGCGATCAAGCAGGAGGTTAAGCCGGTCGGCGCCTACTTCCAATGCCGCCGCCTGCGCCTTGACGTCACCAATGCGCTGGTCAGCGACGCGAATGTTGGAACAGATTATCGCGTAGATTTCCTGATCGAGTACACCCTTCTTGAACAGCTTGACAGGTGGCAAACGCAGCCCCTCCTGCTCTACCGCGGTGGCCGATGCCGAAAAGCCACCCGGAACCGACCCGCCCGTGTCAGGCCAGTGGCCGGTGTTGGACAGCCAGCACCACAGCTTTCCCCCACGGTAATAGGGGCGTACAAAACGCACATCCATGAGATGCGTTCCGCCAAGATAGGGATCATTGACAATGTAAATATCATTTGGTTCTGGAGGTATGACCGCCTCCTCGCCGATAAGTCGGATCAATTCAGCGGTGGAATATTGCATGGTACCGACAAAAACAGGCAATCCCCCTGCCCCCTGTGCAATCAATGCACCATCAGCGGCGGCATAGATGCCATCGGAACGGTCATTCGCCTCGGCAATCACCGGGGAGAACGCTGCCCGCGAGAAGCTTAGATCCATCTCGTCACAGACCTGTTGGAGGCCGGCCTGAATGACGCTGAGTGTTATCGAGTCAAGTTTCATGACCCCTCTCCCAGGGTGATCAGAATATTGCCATCGCTGTCCAGGACAGCCCTGTCTCCGGGCTCAATCAGAACCATCGTATCCATCTGTTCGAGTATCGCCGGCCCGGTGATCGCGGCGTCAAGCGGCAGCGCCTCGCGGGTGAAAATGCACGTCTCCTGCCAATCGCCATTGAACCAGACGGCCCGGGTGCCGGTTTTTGCGGCGGCCAATGTTTCGGCGCGTCCGGCATCATCAATCAATCCGGCCAGATCAACATTGGGGCGACGGCCTTTCACCGTCGTGTTGACATTGACAATCTGCGCCTGGATTTCAGGCAGGCTGACCCTGAAACGCGCGAAATAGACCTCATCAAACGCGGCCTGAATCGCCGCGCGTTTTACCTGATCGGCGGGCAGCGGCACCCGCAGGATATGGGTTTGCCCGACAAACTGCATATCGAGTGAATGCGTCACCCTGATCTCGTCGATGGCAACGGGTTCCTGACAGATCAGTGCCATCCCCTCATCGCGCTGGGCGTTGATGATGGTGGTGACCTGTTCGATGTCAATCAGGTCAAGCGGTCGATTGACAGTGCGGACAAAATCATGTTTGAGATCGGCAACAATGCAGCCAAGCGCGTTGGTAATCCCCGGACGCGCAGGTACTAGCACCTCGGGAACACCGAGCTCTCGTGCCAGCGCCGTCGCATGCAATGGGC
>CACJUX010000064.1 GCA_902596655.1 uncultured SAR116 cluster alpha proteobacterium
TTGCTTGTGCGACAGTACAACTGGTGCATCTAAATGGAAACAGCCACTCTCAACGGGCACCAATTACTGTGTTTCACCAGACCTAAATCGTCTTGATTCAAGTAGTTAGCTAATTGCTGCTGAATTGGGCAGGTCGCATGGTAGGTCAAATAAACCACCATCTTTATCACAAACTTGGCTTCTATTACTTCTGTAGGCGTGTGCCAAAGGCATTGCTGGAACATTATCCAAAGCCCCGCATCGTACTTGCATTGAAGACCAAGCAGTATCGTGATGCCTTGAGGCAAAGCCAAATCATATCCAAGTGACTGGGAGACCAGTGGTTCCATATGCAACTGGATGCGATGGGGCTGGATAATGTGCAGAGTAAACTGTTCCAACCTGTGAAGGCGTCTGCTCTTTTGATGTCAGAAGCAACTGCCTTTTACTTGAGATTGAAAGGTGATGGCAAAGACAAAGTCTTCATACGTGCAGCCCAGCGCAATGCTGCTTCAGTGATTGAGGTGTTGGGCGACAGACCTATCAATAACTATGCGTCATCTGAAGCTGGTAAGCTACGTGATACGCTGCTTGATTTAGGACTAGCAGTTACCTCCATCAAGAGGATGTTTGGTTCTATCAAAGCAATTGTTAATCTATCAATGGCGGAGCATGGGATAGAAGGACGCAACCCCTTTGCCAGCATCCATATGCCTGATGAAACAATAACAGACAGACAACCAATATCTCTAGATGACATCAGACGCATCCAACATGAGTGTAAGCAAGTTGATGATGAGAACAGATGGCTACTTGCTCTTATCAGTGATACAGGCATGAGGCTGTCAGAAGCCGCTGAGCTAGCGATAGACGACATCGTGCTGGATGCTGACATTCCTCATATCAAACTCATTCCGCACCCATAGAGCAGGCTGAAGACCAAAGGTAGTGAGAGACTAGTACCATTGATTGGGGCAAGCCTGTGGGCAGCTAAGCGCATCCAACAGCATGATTGTAGCTATGCCTTTCCACGCTACTGCGATGGCAGGGTATGCAATGCCAACTCAGCTAGTGCTACCTTGAATAAATGGCTTAAGCCTAGACTTACTGACCATGCAGTAGTGCATAGTCTTCGTCATTCCATGCGAGACAGGCTTCGTGCAGTGGAATGTCCATCAGACATCATTGACCAGATAGTTGGATGGTCATCATCTTCTATTGGTTCATCCTATGGCAAAGGCTATGAATTGCCCGTGTTGGCTAAATGGATGAAGATGATGGAGGATTAGACATGTTCACTGCGACCTACCCAATTCAGCAGTGATTAACTAACTGCTTGAATTAAGGCATTTTAAATGGAGCATTTACAGGAAAGTGATGCCCAGGGTCGGTACTGGTTCGTTAAGTGTGTACCAGCTAGGTGCCTTAATCTAAGCAGAGCCTAGAATCTCATTCAACATATGCGCAGTCAAGATGCATCAATGATCTACCCAGTGACCTACCCAATCAGAAATCTTCTGGTAATGGAAAGGACCTACTACAGATACATCCATCTATCAGATGGGTAGGCAGGAACTATGCCTATTCCATTTATATGCAAAAGAATAATTAGCAATTTTTTCTAAAGATTAGATTATAACAATTTTATTTCTGATGTTTGAGATGTAAAAACTAAGATTAAAAAAATTGCACACAGTTCCTGCTTGTATAACTGTTGAAAACACCCCAGTTCCACTCACTGAGTTTGTTTCAAGTATTTTTTTATTCTTTATCTAAATTACTTTGGGCTTTTCTATAAATGCTAAGAACTAAATTTTTATGATATTTTCACTTCGCATCCAAAACTAATATTGAAACAGAGGTGAAAACCCTAAAAATATCAACAGTCTAACTACACAAACCTCAGATAACATTGGTCTAAATTCTAAATAAAAGGATACATTCATGAAAAAGCCAAGCTGTTTTTTATGTCAAAGTCAGAGTTACAACCATCTTTTTCACCAAACTGATATGTATGGGATAGAAGTATCGCTAGTAGTTTGTGAAACATGTGGCTTGGAACAGCTTTATCCTAGAAGAACTGAACAAGAGTTAGAGGAATTTTATTCTACTGAATACTACAGGAATTACTCTATGGATGATAAGAAACTTAATAATCCTAATTGGTTAGAGAGAAAAAATAGAATCGCATGCGAAATCATAGATGCCATTGAGACTCATAAGAAAATTAAAGATGCCCGTTTGTTAGATATAGGTTCTAGTTATGGTTTTTTACTTCAGCAAGCCCGTGATCGAGGTTGCAATGCTTTTGGTATAGAGCCAGAAGTTCATGCGTCAAAAACAACAAGCGGTCGGGATGAAAACGTCTTTACAGGAACCTTACAAAACTATCTAGACATCGATTACAAACCTTTTGAAATTATAACCTTATCTCATGTATTAGAGCATGTCTCACACCCGGTGGATTTCATGCTAGACGTGCGTAAACTTCTTCAACCGGAGGGCTTAGTTTGTGTTGAAGTGCCAAATTCAGAGTGGGCGAGAGAATTTGGAAGGCATCCATACAACATACATTCAGCACACTTGTATTATTTTACAAAAAAGACATTGTCAACGTCGTTAGAACTCTCAGGTTTTGATCCTGTTTCGACCTCCTATGGGCTTGATGGAGCTACCGTTAGAATCGTGGCCGGGCTAGGAAAACAAAAAAATTTATCGGACATAGTATTTCCAATTGAAAATCCAAAAACTGTTAGTGACGATACAAGAAAATCTATCAATAGACTCAATCCATCGTTATTCAAAAGAATTTTCATTTTTCCCAATCTTACAACTAGAGTAGTAAAGCGACTTAAGAGAGAGTTTGAAATCAGAGGGAAAAAAATATTGAAATAGAGAAGCTAGTTATTTTCTAATCTAAACATTTGAAATTTCTACCACTGTGGCACAATTCCCTTTAATTGGTTTAAAAATCATTAGTAACCATACTTGCTACTCACTTAACTGCCACCAAAGACAACTAAACTGGTTACCTAACCTCCACACCAAGCTGTGTAACAGCGCATGTATAATACCTACGTAGGTGGGTATGGGTCCTGCCTACCCGTCTTATATATACATGTAACTGTAGTAGGTCCTTTTCTTTACAAGAAGATTTCTGACTGATGTACAAACTGATGTACATTTCGTGCCACTTGACTGTGACCTCACAGTCCATAACCTATTGATATTGCGAACCCTGGATGTGGCATTGGTGCTCGGACCTTGGGCTGTTATCCAAACTGTTATGCAAAATTGGCCATTGGCTGGCTGGCGCTAATCAGCCAAGATATTGATAAGATTGAAAGTCAGGTTAAGAGTGGTCCCTGCTAGGGCATTGAACTTCTCAGCGGGCACCACTTCCAACGTCTATGGTCCGTGGTTCAAGGTCCAAGTTTCTTAATTTCTTTAATTCATGTTTGAGGAATTCAAAGGACTGTAGACAATGGTGTATAGAAGCTCAGCGAACTATCTGTACTGCTGCAGGGGCATTTATTACTTCAGACGCAATTTATCATCAGACCTAAAGACGCGGTTCAATAGGAAGCGTGTTGTCGTCTCATTACATACGCGCTCGGTAGCAAGAGCACAGAAGTCCCCTATGGCTTTTTATAACCAGACTTCCTAAGTTCGAGCAGCACTAACAAAGTTATTTAGTGCCGCTCCAAGTTCTCTGATTATCACAAAAAACTGTCCCGCCAGCGCTTGTCAAGCAACCCATTAGCAATTAACTCACGTTTCACCGGCAAGTTCCTTACGGATCTCCCGTCCCTTGGCAGCGTTCGCCTTCCGCTTCAAAAGCTTGTCCTTGGTGAACTTCCTATAACGAAAGTTCGCTGGCGAGATCCGCGCCAAACTCTTTGGGTCTTTGCACCAGTGCTGGCATCGCCATGTAGTCGGCAGCGGCCATTCTTCCTGTTGGCAGGGCGCTGACACGCGATGCCCCGCCGCGTCTTTGCACTGCATGGCTGTCCCAGCCAATCAGACCCGAACCGCTATTCGATTCGAATGGTTACGTTGTCTTTCGTCAGCATAAATATCACCCCTAATAAGGGTGTTATTATATAGCGAATTGAGTGGCGCTTCGAGGTGGGTGGAACTTAGTTGCAGCCTATAGTCCTGTAGTCCACGAGCGGCGAGAAACCGGGCTCTATTCGCGGCAAAAGTAAGCTCCAACCAGAATTAATTATTGAGCCAACGAACATATAAAGTTTTTTGATATGAACGTGTAACGGTTTCATCGGCTGAACAGCTATTCTGGAAGTCGTCTTTAAATAAGTTTTTGAGGTGTTTCTTGTGCATCAAGTCAAGCCTAAATCAAATGTTGCTGGGTTTGAACGCGATACCCTGCCCTGCCAGCAATCCAAGTTCCCTCGATTACTGGTGCTTGACCTTTCGTCCAATCCACCAAAACTAAATCTGCCCGGCTTCCAATTGTTATGCGTCCGCGATCGTTAAGTTTCATTGCACGAGCCGGGCCGCTGGACAGTAAGGACCAAAGAGTAACTCTGTCAGCACGCTTTTCGCGGTCTAGCCGGTCAATTGCTGCCAACATCGCTGGATAAAAATAATCAGATGCAAGCGCATCGCACATGCCTGCTTCAACCATGTCAGCAGCGCCAACCGACCCAATATGACTGCCACCTCGCGCGGCATTTGGAGCACCTAAGATAATCAAGTCCTCATGCTTTCGCGCAGCCTCCACGGCCTCCATCACCATGGGAAATTCTGCAACTGACGCACCTAGATTGCGAAAATATGCCCTTGTATCTGCTCGAGTATCATCGTGACTGAGCATTGGTGCTCCGACAGCGGATGCCATGCTTGCAACCTCAGAAATTTTATGAGGTACGTCACTCCTGCGATCCCAAACCTTTCCTAACATGGCGATGTAGTCTTCTTGGCTTAGGCCAGCACGTTGAGCCTTGGACAAGGTCCGCTGCTTCATTCGTTCGTCGTCAAGGGAAGCGATCGAAAAGTCAGGCGAAAGTTCAAATACTCTTTCCTGAACAGGAACATCATAAGCGCGCATTGTCATTGACGTATGGTCGTTGAATGCAACAGAGGGTAGCAACGGCCCCTTAAGCGCTAACTCGATGACGTCCAGAGCTTCAAAAGCGAAAGTTTCCCACCTTAGCTGAATTCGATTTTCCACGGTTAATCGTAGAGCAAGGTCCTGTATTGACTGTATTAGCTCACGTCCGCGCGACACATTGCGCAACCCGGGTTCCCAACCTAGTGTAATCGCGTGATAGGCTGTGGCGATCCCGTTTGCTGCCAATTGACGGTCGGTATCAATCAGCGCGACCTCTATTGGAAAATAGACCCCTGGGCGCGGCATAAGTTGACGTTCGAATGCATCGCCATGCACATCGATTATTGCCGGCGCGAGTATTTTGCCATGTGCGCTTATTTCCAAGCCTTGAACCGGCCCACCAATTTCAACAATTACCCCGTCGGCCACTGTGACGGTGGTGTTTGCGATTTCTCCGGGGAGATATACTTCCGCTCCGACAAAGGTCTGCGTCATGCTTGACGCTCCAAATTTAGGTGCAAATGCCAAAAATCCGGCTTTGCATGCTCTCTATCCTCCATCGAGAGCATTTCAAAACCCTGAAATAGGCAAAGCATTTCAGTGGCCCCAAAGTAATAGTGAGGATGGATTTTGTCAGAACTATTTTCATCGAAAACCCATGTGTTACGGGAGGTTTCACGAGGTCTATTGAGGTTTTTCCGGTCGAGCCATAGTCTACGATTGGATAATATTGTGAGTAAAAACGTGCCGCCAGGTTTAAACACACGGCGGAACCCGCTTATCGTATTTAATACTATTGACTCGTCGCCTTGATAAATTACGTTCCAGCTAAGTACATGGTCAAAGTTTGGCTGCAAATCCTTGACCGTAGGCAGCCACTGTAAATACAAACTTGGTAAATCTTTATATATTAAATTTGCAACGCCGGCTTGCCTGATTGACAGGTTGCCCTTTTTTGCAATTTCAAAACTTATACCCCCAGAGATGACAGTGGATAGGTTCTCTTCCCATGGCCTGGGTCCATCAAATTTTAGCTTTCCCCAATGGTCGGCGGAAACTTGAAACGGAATAATAATTAAGGAAATGATAAGTAGATGAAATTTAGCCATAGGCCACCCCAACTTCATGGTAAACTTACCAATGTTTTGTAGTTTGACACAGTATTCATTGTTATATTTCAATCACAAATCATCAATTGAACGGAAATGTTGACCGTGGCGTTGCAGGTACCACCAATTTAAGGTCCTTTCCTTTAGCTACTGGAACACATGTAAATTTTGGCGGAGTTAGTCCTATTTCTCTAAGTTCAATCCCGCTGTTTTGGGCATCCGCATAACAACTTCCAGCGTCCTCAAAACGCATCCCACTATCCAGTATATTTCCACTCAAGACCCAGAGCAGCAGAAATTCCATCTCAAATCCTCATAAGCATTGCACAATGTCTACAAATCGACGTGTTGGACATGCTTCGCTGCAGGAGATAGTGCCTTTTGAGAGGGTTAGTTCCTCGCTACAGCACCAATGCACATCCAGTATAGGCAATAGCAATAGGTTATAGACTGTGACTTCACAGTCAACA
>CACJUX010000065.1 GCA_902596655.1 uncultured SAR116 cluster alpha proteobacterium
ATGCGGTTGATACCGCCATGCGTAAGGCGCTGATTGCGGCCTACCCAACCCTTGAGGATGTTGACTTGGTTGACTACAAGGTGCGCATTCTCGATGCGCGTGACGGCCAGTCTGGTACCGGTGCGACTACCAGGGTGATGATTGAATTTAGGGTGCCGGGTGGCCCGGTCTGGCGCACTGTCGGGCTGTCAACAAACATCATTGATGCGTCTGTGGCTGCGCTTGGCGATGGCATGATCTGGAAGCTCCAGCATGATGGTGTTCCCGGACCAGAAACGGCGGGATAAAAGTGAACGCGCCATCAGGTTATCTGCCTCCTATTGTCATTCTGGCGCGCACACAAATGGCTGAAAATATCGGTGCGTCGGCGCGCGCCATGATGAATTGTGGTCTTAGTGATCTACGGCTTGTTGCCCCACGCGATAGCTGGCCGAATCCCGCCGCTGATCCTATGGCCGCTGGTGGTATACAAATTATCGAAAATGCAACGCTGTATGATGATATCGCCGCTGCTGCCCATGATGTGAACTTCATTGTCGCAGCGTCGGCCCGTCGCCGTGGTATCCCGATGCGTGAGACCGATCCACGAACCGCGGCTGGTGAGATTCTGGCGCATCAGGGCAAAGTGGCGCTGCTGTTCGGCCCGGAGGCATCAGGCCTTGACAATGATGAGGTCGTGCAGGCGGATGTGCTTGTTACCGCCTCTCTCAATCCCGACTATCCGTCACTAAATCTGGCGCAAGCAGTTTTGCTTCTGGCGTGGGAATGGCGGGCAGCAATGCTTAGGGCGTCAGCCGGTAACATATCAGCCATCATTCCGTCATCAACAATAGTGCCGGCGCCAATTGCAGAGCGTGATTTCCTCTATCAGCGGTTGGAGGAGGAGCTGGATGCTGGCGGCTTTTTCCTATCCGCGGAAATGGCCCCAGTTGTTAAACGGAATATCCGCGCGATGTTCAACCGCGCTGCACCATCAAGCCAGGAGATCAGCACCCTGCACGGGGTTATTCAGGCACTGACAAGACGTCGTGAAGGCAAGGAATAAGCGGGTTGACAATAACCGATGGGCTACTTAGTTTCCCGGCATTCTCGGGAAAGTGGATTGTACCAGCGGGGTGCAATGCCGGTTGCGGTGAAAGCCAAAACCCTACCGGGGCAAAAAAAAGGAGCCAACTATGGCAAAGTCTGATCACAAGCGGCATTCCGCTAAGCATAAAATCGACCGTCGACTGGGTGTAAACCTTTGGGGCCGTCCAAAATCTCCTCTTAATTCACGCGAATATGGCCCCGGCCAGCATGGCCAGCGCCGCAAGAAGCCAACTGACTTTGGCGTGCAACTGATGGCCAAGCAGAAGCTGAAAGGCTATTATGGCAATATTGGTGAGAAGCAATTCAAGAAATATTACGCCAAGGCTGCATCTGGCAAGGGAGACACCGGTCAGAATTTGATCGGTATTCTGGAAACGCGCCTTGATGCAGTTTTGTATCGTGCGAAAATTGTGCCAACTGTTTTTGCCGCCCGTCAGATCATTAACCATGGGCATTTGATGCTGAATGGTAAGCGCTGCAATATTGGATCGGTACTTTTGAAGCCCGGGGATCAGATTGCCCTCAAGGAAAAGGCGAAGAACATCCCAGCTGTGCTTGAGGCGATTGCATCTGTTGAGCGGGACGTTCCTGAATATGTCGAGGCTGACCATAATAAATTCACTGCAACTTTGGTTCGCGTCCCCACGCTTGATGAGGTGCCCTATCCGGTTCAGATGGAACCAAATTTGGTTGTCGAGTATTACTCACGCTAGAGGGGGATGTTAGACGCGGCGCTTTGCCTTTGCCAAAATTGACTTTTTACAGGAGCGGTGCAATTGCTGTTGCACCTTTTTGTGTTGTCAGCGAGAGCAAGTCATGAATTTAGATGTTGAGAAAAAATGCCCGCCATTCGTTTGGCGCTGATTGCTGAAGTACCACCAATAACGCTGATTACCCGTTAGTCTTTCGAGCGCTATGTGCGACTGATTGTCAGACAGCCAACTTTGGTGCGTAAAATTTTTTAAAATATGTAAAATAAGATACTGTTTTTATGCATAAAGTGGTAGGAATTAATTTAGTTGTGCTGGGCTATGCCGTTATTTTTCAACTGTGTGAGGAGTGGCTTCTGAACAATTTTGCGGTAGGCACATGGGCGCAGATCAGGAGTGTTGACCCGGCCTTGAGCGCCGTCTTGAAGGAGACACCGTTTACATATTTATACGAGTGAGGCAGCAAAACAAAATTTGACTTGGTATCCCGCGATTGGTTTTCTTAAGAAAGATCGTCGCTTCGTAGATGGATTCTTGACTCTCTATTTCCCATAAGCGTCGATACGAATGGGAGTGTCCAATGACTGAGGAGGAGTTGCAGCAAGCGCCGGTGGTGATGAGGGATGGGTGGCCAGACACCTATTTTGCGGTAATTTTCACGGCGCAGCGCACCATGTCAGACGAAAATATGTATCAGATTACCGCGGACAGGATGGTCACGCTGGCGCAGCAGCAACTAGGCTTTCTCGGCGTTGAAGCGGTGCGCGGTGACGATGGTATCGGTATCACGGTTTCATATTGGCGGGATCGTGAGGCAATCCGGAATTGGCGGATCAATGTGGAGCACCTCGCAGCCCAGCAAATGGGCCGCAAGGAATTTTATGAATGGTATCAAGTCCGTATTGCTGAAATTTTTGACCACCGTGCTTTTGATGCAAGCTTCGACAAGGACGTGAGGCGCGATCTAAAGGATTGATTAGGAGGGCTTTGCGTCGATGCCTTGAGTTTGGAACATTTCTGTTAGCTCGCCAGTTTCATACATTTCACGGATGATGTCACAACCGCCAACAAATTCACGTTTCACATAAAGCTGCGGAATGGTGGGCCAGTTTGAATAGGCCTTGATGCCCTCGCGAATGCGCTCATCTTCAAGCACATTAATCCCCCGAAAGGGAACGCCGAGATGGGTCAATACCCCAACGACGGCGGCAGAAAAACCGCATTGTGGAAACACGGGTGTTCCCTTCATGTAAAGTATCACGTCCTCACTGGCGATATCAGCGTCGATCCGTTCCTTTGTTGTATCGTCTAACATTTATAACCTCCTTTTCATGGCTAGGCCCTTGTGTCGATATTTGGGCTAGCGGTAGTCACTCGCTTTTTGGGATTGAGGTTTGCAAGGCAAGGGCATGCAACTCCCCACCCATTCGCCCACCAAGCGCCTGATAGACCATCTGATGCTGCTGGATCCGTGTTTTGCCGGCAAACGCCGAGGACACGACATTGCAGGCATAATGATCGCCATCGCCGCGCAGATCCTCTATCGTTATGGCCGCATCGGGAAAAGCCGCCTGGATCAGGCTTTCGATTTCTGACGCTTCCATCGCCATTGTGCTGTCTCCGATATTTTTTCAGCCATTCATCAATGCCGGCATTGTCGCCTCGGCACAGAATTTCAACTTCAAAACTGATATGGCATCATTATCATCAAATTTCAATTCATCTGTGGCTGAGATCACGCCAAGTTGGCAAATGTCAACATTGGCAGCTTTGGCAGCGGAGGTGACTGCTTTAGCATCATCTGTTGCAATCACATAGCGGCCCTGATCCTCACCAAAAGCCCATCCGTGTGCGTTACCATTGTCCGGCGATGCAATGGTCGCACCAAGCCCTGCCGCCATGCACATTTCGGCAATGGCCACGGCGAGGCCGCCATCGCTGACATCATGCGCTGCGATGATGTTGCCCGCCCTAATCTGCGACTGCAGGAACTCACCTGTTTTGCGCTCAGCCGCCAATGTGACAGGGGGAGGAGCGGCCTGAGGCTCTCCCGCAAGATGGCGAGCATAAAGCGAGGCTCCAAGCCAACCATCATTACAGTCCTCGTCCTGCCCGATGACCAACAAAATCTGACCAGAGGCTGTCGGGGCCATACCAACAGCTGTTTTAATGTCATCAATTACACCAACCATGCCCACTACCGGGCAAGGCCGGATCGCTCGCCCATCTGTCTCGTTGTAGAGCGATACGTTGCCGGACACCACAGGAGTGTCAAGCGCTAACGCTGCCTCACCCATCCCCACCACCGACTGTGCCAGCTGCGTCATGATTTCCGGCTTCTCAGGATTGCCAAAATTCAGATTGTTGGTAATTGCCAGTGGGCGTGCGCCAACGGAGCAGATGTTTCGATAGGCCTCGGCTACCGCTTGAGCGCCACCATTGCGGGGATCAACCTCAACATAGCGCGGCGTGCAGTCTGTCGACATTGCCAAACCGCGCTGGCTACCATGCACCCGGATCAGGCCGGCATTGCCGCCCGGCCCTTGCAGCGTGTCCCCCATGACCTGACTGTCAAATTGTTCGTAAATCCAGCGGCGGCTGGCAAGATCAACGGTCTCAAGCAATCGCAGCAGGACGCTGCTGATTGGCGCATCTGAGGTGATTGCGCTGCTCTCAATAACGGGATAGGGAACGAATTCGGCCTGTGGCCTGTCATACTCGGGGGCGTCTTCAACCAACGGGCCAAGCGGAATATCGCATACTGTGTCGCCATCCTTAAGCAGGACCAGCCTGCCTGTCTTGGTCACCTGGCCAACCGGCATGAAATCGAGTTCCCATTTATCAAAAATTTCACGGGCTGTCTTTATTGCATCCGGTTTTAAAACAATCAGCATACGCTCCTGGCTTTCCGAGAGCATCAATTCATAGGCACTCATTCCCTCTTCACGGGCGGGTACCAAATCAAGGTCGATCTCTATGCCCAAACCACCTTTTGATGCCATTTCAACCGATGACGAGGTGAGGCCAGCGGCACCCATATCCTGAATGGAGAGAACGGAGTCGGATGCCATTAGTTCCAGACAGGCCTCCATAAGCAACTTGCCAGTGAAGGGATCACCTACCTGCACAGTAGGCCGTTTTAGCTCGGTCTCATCAGAAAATTCGGTTGACGCCATAGTTGCGCCATGAATGCCATCACGTCCAGTTTTTGCTCCAACATAAATAACTGGATTTCCCGGACCAGTGGCTGCAGACCGGAAAATGCGATGGCTGTTGGCCAAGCCAACAGCCATCGCGTTGACCAGAATATTGCCATCGTAGGAATTGTCAAAATTGACTTCGCCGCCAACGGTAGGAATGCCAATGCAATTGCCATATCCACCAATTCCCGAAATGACACCGCTTAGCAGATGCCGCGTTTTATTGTGGTCAGCAGCGCCAAAGCGAAGGGCGTTCATTAAAGCTACTGGTCGAGCGCCCATGGTAAATACGTCACGCAGAATTCCGCCTACACCGGTCGCCGCACCCTGATAGGGCTCTATATAGGAGGGGTGATTGTGGCTCTCAATCTTAAATATGGCAGCAAGACCATCACCGATATCAACAGCACCGGCATTCTCACCTGGCCCCACTATCACCTGCGGGCCATCAACGGGAAGTGTTTTTAGCCATTTTTTTGATGATTTATACGAGCAATGTTCTGACCACATTGCCGAGAAAATCCCAAGCTCACATAGGTTTGGTGTTCTTGCGAGTCGTTTTAGAATTAGCTTCCATTCGTTCTCTGACAACCCCATTGACGCCGCATTCTCAAAGGTCATTTCAGGTTCATTCATGATGCTAATGCCTCCAGACATCCCTTTAACAATGTGGCACCGTCAGAACTGCCCAACTCAGGCGAGATGGCTCGTTCGGGATGCGGCATCATTCCCATCACCCGACCGTTGGTCGAGATTATCCCGGCAATATCGAGAGCGGATCCATTCGGGTTAGCTAGTCCGTGAGCAGGACCGTCGGCGTAGCGAAAGGCAACTTGTCCATTGTCATTCAACCGCGCTAGCTCTTCCTCTCCGGCAAAATAATTGCCATCATTATGAGCGATTGGCATTGTCAGGCGCGCTCCAGCCTCAAGATTTTTGGTGAAGGGCGACACAACCGTCTCGCACACCTCCATCGTGATGTCACGGCAAACATATTTAAGCCCCGCATTCTGCACCAGAACGCCAGGCAAGAGTCCAGTTTCAAGCAGAATCTGAAAACCGTTGCAAATGCCCATGACAGCGCCACCACGCGCTGCATGATCCAGCACAGCATTAATAATTGGCGAGCGTGCCGCGAGGGCGCCACACCTAAGATAGTCACCAAATGAGAAACCGCCGGGAATGATCGCAAGATCAATGGGGTCCAGGTTGCTTTCCTTATGCCAGACAAGCGAAGGGCGACGTCCTGTGATCTTTTCGATGGCCACCATCATGTCCCTGTCGCAGTTTGACCCCGGAAAGACGAGAATGGCAAGTCGCATTGAACTGAGTCTCATGACTATTGTCCGTTTGGGATTTCAATGTCGTAATCTTCAATCACAGTGTTCGACAGCAGGGTCTCACACATCTTGGCAACACGTTGGTGAAGCCGGGCCTCGTCAGTCTCATCCACCTCGAGAACAATTCGTTTGCCAACCCGGATTTCACTAACTTCCTGAAACCCCAAATCATTCAATGATCGTGCAATGGCCTGACCCTGTGGGTCCAGAACCC
>CACJUX010000066.1 GCA_902596655.1 uncultured SAR116 cluster alpha proteobacterium
AGGCCAGAAATGATAACAGAGACACCAAGCCCCGATTTACGCGGGCAATCTCTGGCAGCCATCAAACGCCGCAGCCTGCTGTGTTTCGCCATTCCCGGATTGATTCTGGCTTATCTGGTCTACGTCTTTTTTGCCTTTGAGGTGAATGACGCGTTTGAAGATGCAAAGCTCGACAACGCCAAAATTCTGGTTGGTGACAGCTATTCCTACAAAACCGTGGTCAGTCATGACAACCGAAGTGGCCGCTATGTGGTGGCTATTGAGGGTGAAAAAAAAGGCCGCTATGCGCCGGGCGCACAACCGGCGTGGGTGTCGCTCGATGGCGAGAACGCAGATGTTGATCTTGCCGATGGGTATCGTGTGACCATCCGTGATCGTAAGGTCACCTTCATCATCCCGAATTATGGCCAGATCACAGCCCTGCCAACACGCCGCGGTGTTGAGGTTGAGCTTCCCGATGGCCCCATGCCGTCATGGATCAATCTTTCCAAGACACGTCTGAATGTGAAAACGCCTAATGGCCGCATTTCTGTGACCAAGGCCAAGACCACTGTGTTCAGATATTTCTTCGGGTGGGAGTTGTTCTGGTTCACGCTTGACAGTCCCTATTATGGTCTTGGCTTCACCGAACTGGCTGCAGCGGCGGTTTCAGGTGAAAAGAATGAAAATGGCCAAACCCATGCTTTGACGATCTTTCAGGATTTCTGGTTCAACCCGATGTGGCGGCATGGAGAGGTCGCATGGGCTCTTGTCGAGACGGTGTTGATGGCCTTTCTGGGTACAATCGGTGCTGCCTGTCTGGCCCTGCCACTTGGCTTTTTGTCTTCACGCAATTTTGCCCCAAGCCTGATTGGTCGATTCGGCATGCGGCGTCTGTTTGATTTTTTGCGCGGGGTCGATGGTCTGATCTGGACCGTCATTCTGTCCCGCGCTTTTGGTCCCGGGCCCATGACGGGGGCGCTCGCCATTTTGATCACCGACACCGGCACCTTTGGAAAGATGTTCTCAGAGGCGTTGGAGAATGTTGATGATAAACAGATTGAGGGTCTCAAATCCACGGGTGCCAGCCCCATTTCGCAAAACCGTTTTGGTGTGATCCCGCAAATCACGCCGGTTCTGCTCAGTCAAATTCTCTACTACCTCGAATCTAACACGCGCTCAGCCACAATCATCGGCGCGATAGTCGGCGGCGGCATTGGCCTGTTGCTCACCCAGGCCATTATCACGCAGAAAGACTGGGAAGAGGTGACCTACTATATCATCTTGATCGTAGTGATGGTTTTTATCATGGACTCTCTGTCCGGATGGCTGCGCCGCCGGTTGATCAAGGGCGATGCGTGATGGCTAGGTTGTCTGCAACCACCCCTCTCATTCATCCCGATTGTGAGGTTGTCGACAGTCATTTTGGAGGTTTTACCGAGATCGGAGCTGGTTCGCGGATTCTGAACAGCCGGTTTGGTGATTATTCCTATTGTGACCGGTTTGCCGATATTGCCAATGCGGAGATTGGAAAATTTGCCAACATCGCGAGCTATGTGCGCATCGGGCCGACCGACCATCCGATGCAGTTGGCAAGCCTGCATCATTTCATCTATCGCTCGGCCTCTTACTGGGATGATGCGGCAGATGACGATGCTTTCTTCACGCATCGTAAATCCCGCATGGCGATCATCGGCCATGATTGCTGGATCGGCCATGGCGCAATAATACGCCCTGAAATACATATTGGCACAGGCGCTGTTATTGGTGCAGGTGCCATTGTCACCCGTGATGTTCCTGATTACTGGATTGTCACGGGCGTGCCGGCAAAGCCAATGCGGCCCCGCTTCACCGAATCCATCATCGCCCGTCTGCTGGCGCTTGCCTGGTGGGAATGGCCGCATGAATCCCTACGCGCGGCGCTCACTGATTTTCGGAGCCTTCCGGCTGAGGATTTCCTTGCTAGATATGATGGCTAGTGCCCTAGCCGTTATGGACATTCAGGACCATAGGGTAAACCATAGAGAAATGACACTGTTATGACAGAAACAGTTTTTGCCAACGCCAAAATCATCACTGAGGACACCGTTCTACATGGCACAATGAAAATTGTGGACGGAGTCATAGCCGCAATCGACAGTGGTGCGGGCGTGCCACCGGGTGCGATTGATTGCGAGGGTGATTACATTGCACCGGGTTTGATTGAGCTGCATACGGATAATCTAGAACGTCATCTCAGTCCGCGCCCTCGGGTCAGCTGGCCAAAGCGCGCGGCAGTTCTAGGGCATGACCGAGAATTGGCAGGTTCTGGCATCACCACGGTCTTTGATGCGCTTCGTGTTGGCTCAGAGGCTGACCAGAAACGCAAGGGTTATGAAAAATATGCTAGAGAGACTGCTGACAATATTCTGGATCTGATGCGCCAGCGTGCGCTCAAGGTCTCACATTATATCCATCTTCGCGCAGAGCTTTGCACCGACACTTTGGTTGAGGAACTTCATGAATTTTCACCCAATGACCGTGTCGGCCTTGTCTCTTTGATGGACCATACGCCGGGCCAGCGGCAATTCCGTGACACGGAAAAACTACGTGTTTATTTGATGGGCAAACATGGATATGACGATGCCGGTGTCGAGGCGCATTTTACCAGATTGAAAGAGTTACAGAGCCTCTATCTGGACAAGCACCGTGCTGCTACTGTGGCCTATGCAAAAGAAGTGGGTGCCGTTCTTGCAAGTCATGATGACACAACAGCAGAAGATGTCAGTGCCTCGGCCTTTGAGGGCGTCACCGTTGCCGAGTTTCCAACGACATCTAAAGCTGCCACAGCCTGCCGGGCGCATGGTCAATACATCGTGATGGGGGCACCAAACATTATCCGGGGTGGCTCGCATTCTGGCAATGTCGCGGCGCATGACCTTGCCAATAACGGGCTTCTCGACATTCTGAGTTCTGACTATGTGCCTGCGTCTCTGTTGAACGCAGCGGTTACTCTGGGCATGTTGATGGAGGATATGGCGGCTGGCATCCGTAAAGTGACCGCCGTTCCGGCTGATGCCGCTGGCTTTGATGATCGCGGTCGCATTGCCCCTGAAAAGCGTGCGGACCTTGTCCGCTTTGCTGTGCATGAGGGTCTGCCGATGATCTCATCTGTCTGGGTGGGTGGCGCGCGCGTTGCCTAGCAGCAATCACACAGGTAACGTTGAGTTAAATTCAATAGATATAGCCGCATTATTTATATCGAAATAAAGTTACTTGGCGCTAAAGCGAGTAAGATTATCGATGATGGTAATGAAAGAAATCACCAAGGGTCCGAAAAGTCCCTAATGTGGAAATTGCCAAAGGTTTATAAAACCACTGTCATTCTTGTCATTTGTGTCATCGGGATGGTCTAATTCATCACCTGATTAACAGCAGCTGTAGAGAGATGAATATATGATATCAAAAACCAAACCCATTTATACTTGGGATGCAAAGCCATCACGTCGCAATTTAACAGCCGCGGATATTATAGCCTGTAAAGGAAATAAAAAGTTAACCCAAACAACTGCAAACACAATTGAGGAAGCCTCAGCAGCAGTTGACTCAGATATAGACATGCTCATTTGTGATGCTTCAAATGTAGAACTTGTCCGAGAGGCGGCTCCTTATACTTTCCTCACCGCTGCTTTGACTATCCCTAATTTTCCCACAGATGACGACATTTTGCGTGGAGCTCTAAAGGCTCTACAAAATGGTGCTGACTCGGTTATGACTGCTCGGCGTTTGGCTGTTGTAGAAATGTTAGCACAAGAAGATATACCGGTAATGGGTCACCTCGGTTTAGTGCCTCGCAAGTCAACTTGGCGAGGCGGTCTAAGAGCAGTTGGTCGGACCGCGAAAGAAGCCATAAAATTAATGCAGGACTTCCGCGATTTGGAAAATGCTGGAGCATTTTCTGTAGAGGCTGAAGTAATTCCAGCTGATGTTCTAGCTCTAATCAGCCCCCAAACTTCCTTGATTACAGTGTCGCTTGGATCTGGACATGGGGGTGATGTGATATATTTATTCCAAAGTGATATCTGCGGTGAAAATCCGCTACCTCGTCATTCACGCGCCTTTGGTGACCTAGCCAAAATCTCGTCTCAAATGGCAAAAGAACGCCGCGCTGCTTTAACCGCATTTAAGTCAGCATGCTTGAATGGCAGTTTTCCGGGGCCTGCAGAAAATGCAGGAATTCCAGAAAAAGAACTGGAAATATTTCGTAAAAGCTTGGCAGGCAATGTTTAACATAACCTCGAAAAAAGCTTACTTGAGAAAAAGCTGAACTAAATAAGCCGCAGATGGACTGAACGTATTGTTAGCAATGCTATGGGCTTGCCTCTAAATGGTCAGTGATAGGGTCTGAGATGGGCGCATAGATAGCTTTCGATTACAATCTTTGGTTAACTTGGGTTTTCTTTGACTTCTGTCGGCTTGATATAGGATGGTGGCCCCAAGCATTTCTCGAAATGTTGATAAATTTTCCGTTTTTCGTTTCTCTCCTAGACTTAGGAGATTTCAAAACAACTAATGTTGGATAATTGGGTTAGGCATGGGGTGCGAGTGTTATTTTGGTGTTTTTGGCAAAACTGACCTTCAATATGAACGTAGCCTAATACCTGCTATCGGAACTTTTGTCACAAAATTGAAACCATCGTCGGTTACAATTCAAAGGTCACAAGGTTGGTTCTCTGTGACTAATACTCTCTTTAAACTCACGGGTCGCTTCGGCGGCCCTTTTTTTAGTGGAGTGAAGTTCTGTGCGGACAAGAGGCAAAGCAACCTCTCTAAACTCATCTATATTATTAACATACCCAAAAAAAACTGGAAAAAGCCCAACGAGGTTTGTTGCAGTGCCATCCTTAACAAAATAGTAAGCAGGGTTAGCTCAACTTGTCCCATCTTCCGGTATTCAAGGCATGGTTAAATACCATCGGTGGGCGCGCGCAGCGCATAGCCTCTCCCTCGAACTGTACGGATCAGATTGGCGGGCTTTTTATCATCACCGACTGGTTTGTTAATTGCCTTGCGCAGGCGGCTCATATGAACATCGACCGTGCGCTCCTCCACATACACACCATGGCCCCACACCAGATCAAGCAATTGAGCCCGGCTGAAAACACGTCCCGGTCGTTCCATCAAGATCGACAGAAGTTTGCATTCCTTTGGCCCCAGCTCAACGGCCTGCCCACCACGACTTATTTCCATCGTTGCCTGATTGAAAATCAGATCATGACACTCCAGAACATCATCCAGCAATGCCGGCCGCGAGCGTCGCAAAAGCGCCTTTACCCGGCTGATCAATTCTCGGGGTGAGAAGGGCTTTGATATGTAATCGTCAGCGCCAACATCCAGACCAAGCGTTCTGTCACCCTCCTCACCGCGTGCACTCAGCATAATGACTGGCAGCAATCTAGTCTCAGGACGGCCCCGTAGAGTCCGACACACATCAATTCCAGACATGTTGGGCATCATCCAGTCGAGGATCACAAGATCGGGACGATGATCCTCGATCATCTCAAGAGCCTGCTGACCGTCATTGGCACAAACCACTTCAAACTCAGATTGCCTCAGATTGTATGACAACAACTCAAGCTGGTTGGGTTCGTCGTCAGCGATAAGCACCCTAATAGCTATACTCATATCCTCCGATTAAACGACTAAAAGCTTAAGTGCGCAAATATGTGCAAGCGCATTCTTGCTTTCGGTTCAAACGATGACGGAAGCCGAAAATTTGGCGACCAGGTTGATTTGAAGACATATTCACCGTGAAAGGCGCTCAACGTACTCTCCTAATCGATTGCACTATGATTGGGTCGGAAAGTTTTCAGAATTGTTTCGTGAACATTAAGAAATTATTAACAAACAAAAAAAATAATGATCAGAGTACCTCTGTCAGAACTTTATAGATTTACTAGGCTCCACCTTCACCCACCAACCAAGGCCCAACGCGCAAGCACCCCTACCCAATAATTCTGCCCCTCCGATCGAAGACGATCTAGGCCAGCAAACAGCATCAGTAACCCCGGTAGTTAGAAAAATGAAACGATTTTTGCTTGGCATAATGAAGCTTGGTTTTTTCATAACCCCTGCAACTGCATCATCTCTGGAACCCAATAACCAGCTTTATGATGAGTGTCATATCTCTCTTAAAAAACTGGAACAGATGTTCGTTACCTATGATGATCTCTCAGATTTAAATCCATCCATCCATGTGCATATTGCTCGAATGAATATGCTAATCAATATGGTAAGCTTTTGTTCTGAGAGTGGCCTGATGCCCATGACAGAGACAGTAATTGATAAGCTCAAAAACAAGGTGATGTGAAACGCCACTGATGGATAAGTTCAAGCGTAAATTGTATGCAGAGTTTGAGAGCAACTGCTTCA
>CACJUX010000067.1 GCA_902596655.1 uncultured SAR116 cluster alpha proteobacterium
TCTAAGGATGCTCAATGTGCCGTCCAATAAGCCACCCGATTCTGGGGGCGATCTCTTGACGTTGGATGATAACGGTGTTCAGTCATCTAAGGCGTCGTTTGACCGGCCCAACAACTCAGAATACCCTAGCTTTATTCGTGCTTTTTAGAGATGCTCAGCCACGACTTTAATTTCAAGTAAAAATCAGTCAAAAATCAAAATCTACTTGTGAGAACAATTCTCTGAACAGGGCCGTGCTCATTAATGGATTTTGCAATAGATTTTCCAACGTAGAGATGCTTTGATTATAGTGCGTGTTGCGGTGATTAGGGGTACAGTATGGAATAGTAGTGCAAATTTTAACTCACTATTGGTCAATCATAGCACTATATTGCATCGGGAAAGGGGGTCTAGCTTAAAAGTCGTTACCAAGAAAGTTTATAAAGCTTGAGAATTTTTAACGTCAAACGTGGGGATATTTTCATGGTCACTTTTATGATTTCCATTATTTTCGCCATTTGTTTTAACGAAACCGTTAAATACCTGGCGTGGCGACTCAAAGGACACCAACCCAATCCGACCACAAATACATAATCTCGAGGCGTGACGTAATCCATACTGTCCATCCACACCACATACCCGTACCCGCGATTCAGGCCTTACCCAACGCTTACAAGTGACTCTGTAATCGCTGTTAAGAATATATCTGTGATGCATAGTCAGTGACCATATCTGCTATTTACTTAGCCAACATCAAAGACAACTAAACTGGTTACCTAACCTCCACACCAATCTGTGTAACAGCACATGTATTATGCCAGCGTACAGGGGTATGGTTCCTGCTTACCCATCTTGTAGATGTATGTATCCGTAGTAGGTCCTTTCCATTACCAGAAGATTTCTGAATGGGTAGGTCACAGGGTAGGTTTTTGATGCAATTTGACTGCACATATGATGAATGAGTTTTTAGGCTCTGCTTAGATTAAGGCATATAGCTAATACACAGGTGGGGCATTAAAACCACTCGGCGGGCATCACTTCTTCACGTACATCGCTGATATGTCGACATTTATGTGCTGGCAGGTCAGGTGACTTACAGGACGGCGTGAATTCAATACCCTTATATATGCATCCTATTTGGCATCTATCACTTTTTTAGGCGTGTTCCTGCTGATCTTCGGCTGCACTAACGTAGCGACAGGGTGAGCATCAGGCTTCGCACCAAGTCAGGCAAAGCAGCATCGGGTCTACCATGTCCATAAGCTGTAGTTGCCTAAAGACATTGTCATTCTTGTAATTTGTGTCACTGGGATGCTCTAATTGTTCACCAAAATGAGAGAGTTTATGAAAGAGACTTGTGAGGAAACGCGGAGATGAAATCAGACACCAAACCGATTTACACTTGGGATGCGAAGCCATCCCGCCGGAATTTAACGGCAGCAGATATCAGAGCATGTAAGGGAAATAAAAAGTTAACGCAGACAACCGCAAACACTGTTGAAGAAGCGTCGGCTGCGGCAGATTCTGAAATTGACATGCTTATTTGTGATGCCTCCAACGTGAGTCTTGTGCGTCAAGCCGCGCTTTATAATTTTCTCACCGCGGCTTCGACCATCCCCGATTATCCAACGGATGATGACATTCTTCGCGGCGCTCTTAAGGCGCTACAGAATGATGCCGATTCAGTCATGACCGCGGGCTGATTGGCCGTTGTTGAAATGTTGGCACGAGAAGATATACCGGTAATGGGTCATCTGGGTTTGGTGCCTCGGAAATCAACGTGGCGAGGTGGTCTCCGTGCTGTGGGCCGGACGGCGAGTGAGGCCCCAGAACTAATGCAAGATTTCCGCGATCTGGAAAATGCTGGTGCATTCTCTGTGGAGGCTGAAGTCATTCCGGCTGATGTTCTCGCCGTTATCAGCTCGCAAACATCGCTAATAACGGTGTCACTTGGGTCTGGACCCGGGGGTGACGTGATGTATTTGTTTCAGAATGACATATGTGGTGAAAACCCCTTGCTACGTCACGCGCGCGCCTTTGGCGACCTCGCCGCAATCGCGGCTCATATGGCGACAGAACGCCGCGCCGCCCTATCAGCCTTTCGTGTCGCATGTATGGAGGAAAGTTTTCCGGGGTGGGCAGAAAATGCGAAAATTCCAGAAAAAGAGTTAGATTTGTTTCTTGCGGGTTTGGAGGACAGCAATTGATTAAGTTGTCCATGGGAGGATGTCTTATCAGCCTTATAACTCTTTCCAAGATTGCCTCAGTATGTTGGCGATAACAGTTCAAATAATGTGTGGGAGACACTATGAGTTACCAAAAAAAAGAAGACATAGGCGCGATGCTACTTCCCCTTTTGAAGGAGCATGGGGTGGATTTCCTGCCTTTCGTTCCTGATGCTGGGCACGCAAGTCTCATCGAGTTGGCCTTTGATGATCCTCACATCCAGCCTATCGTCCTTACGACAGAAGAAGAGGGTGTTGCGCTTGCCTGTGGCCATTGGTTGGGAGGAAAAAAATCTGCTTTATTGATGCAGTCAAGTGGCGTTGGCAACACAGTCAACATGCTGTCATTGATCTCGAGCTGCAATTTCCCTTTTGTTGCTCTGGTTACGATGCGAGGCAATTTTGGGGAATTCAACTCATGGCAAGTGCCAATGGGACGGGCAACCCCGGATGTTCTGAAGGCAATGGGGATACAGGTATATGTCGTTGAAAGAGATGACGAGCTTCCCAAGGTTGTCGATGCCGCGCTCTATTCTGCTTTCTCTAGTGATCAAGGCGTGGCTGTTCTTTTGTCTCAAAATTTGATTGGTAGAAAGGAATGGTGATGCTCAAACGGCGGGACGTTACGGCTAAGCTAAATGATATGCGGGGAGAGTCTCGAATCATATCTGGCTTGGGTTCTTCAACCTATGATCTACATTCCACTGGTGATACGGATCATAATTTCTATCTGTGGGGGGCAATGGGTGGAGCAGCAATGGTCGGTCTTGGCGTTGCGATGGCTCAACCGGATAGCAATGTCATAGTCCTGACTGGTGATGGCGAAATGCTGATGGGTATCGGTTGTCTTGCGACAATTGGGGTGCAAAAACCTGCAAACCTGTCTGTTATCGTGCTTGATAACGGTTATTTTGGTGAAACTGGCATGCAAGCCAGCCACACAAACTCATGTGTCGATTTGGCAAAAATAGCGGCAGCTTCAGGTTTTAAAAGGGCTGAGACCATCAAAACAGAGCAAGAGCTCGAAAGTTTTTTACAGCTCTTTCAAGACGCTTCTGGACCCTCTTTTGCCGCAATAAAGGTGGAACAGGAAGCCCCACCCCGCAGCCTGCCTATTCTTGACGGCGTTGAATTGAAAAACAGATTTAGAAGGACATTTAATCTCTTTCCGAAATGATCAGCGAAATGGCGCTTGGGGTCATACCAAATGGATGGCTAAGGTATACTAGAATGCGAAGGTGTTTGTCCTTTATGGCTGTCCAGCGATACCCAGCCAGTTCACGTTCAGACACAGATTTGAAGGTTTGGGTAAGGATAACAGTTTCAATCTTTTTTTGTCTTTACTGTTTCATACAGTTTAAATTTCTCACTACAAATTTTTACGTAATGGCGGGCTTTATCGGGGAGCATTCATCTATATCTAGATCTGCTATCACAAGTTACACTCTTATACACTTCTTGTCTCAGGCTGACATGTTGGCTTTTCAAACATTTGGCGAAGAAAACACGCAGGCACATGCCGATAATTTGAAACCCAATGGAATGACGAAGTTTTACATTTCAAGAGTTTTCAAAAAGGGCGACAAATTCACCATCGGAAATTGGCTTGATTATGAGGGCCAAGAGGCTCACGTCTCGTGCGACAAAAGCTGCCTAAAAACCCTGAAGTTACTTATAAACGGAAAGGGAAATTGAAAGGATGGGGGGACTTTTTAAGTAATGGATGAAGCCATTCCTTTCTTTGAATACCCAACTCTGTGAACGACGCATCATTGTGGTGATGCAGAACGCTGCCCTGTCCACCCCCTTAATGACAAGAATGACAAGAATGACAAGAATGACAGTGTTTTTATAAACCTCTGGCAATTGTTCTTATGGGCGACTTTTCAGTTTCTTTGTCATTTCTGTCATTCCTGTCATTCAATGGGAATAGGGAATTAAATATACCTCCCCCGTTTTAAGCACCGACAGTGATGTCCCATGAAAATGAGCATGTAAGCAACCCACGTGATTGCCATTAAAGGCAACTGATAGTGGTTACCAAGATAGACACCTGATCTGTGTAGGTGATTGAGAATATATACGTAGACACCGGGGGTGGCCCATGCAGGTGGGGTCACGTGTGTAAATAAGTTTGGGTAGACCATAACAGTGCATTGACGAGTGCAATGACACGTGAGATTCTATGTATAGCTTCAGTTAAGTGATGGGCTAGTGCCTATGGCAACGAACTTCTCAGCGGACACCACTTCTTCTGTCACAATTGAACTACTCAATTGATTTGCACGCATATTATTTGGAGCAGTCAATGTGGGTAGATAATATGGTAGACAAAACAAACTTCAATTATCTCTATCAAAAGTGTGGTATTTATCACCTGAGCAAGTGAGTTTCAAGCGATGTTCAGCATCACTATTGCCGCAAAAGAATAGTCGTTAGCCTTCGCTCTAAATCGCCGTCCATAGCCACCAGAAGCTACACTTCAATGCTTCAGAAGTTAGAGGACTACTGGCTGTCTTTGAGGCTTTCAGATAAGCCCCTACCCAGGCAGCACTTGTTGCAGTCAGGCTATTCAGAAACAAGCCAATCAGATGCGCCTTTGCTGTCTGAGGCGTTAGCAACTTACCTGCAGCTGAAAGGCGTTGATATTGACAAGACATTCATTCGTGGAGCGAAGAGGAACGTCAAATACGTTATTAACTGTTTAGGTGACAGACCAATTGACCATTACCTCTCGTCTGACGCCGCCATTCCTCGTGATAAGCTGCTTGATAAAGGACTTGCGGTTGCATCCATCAAACGCAACTTCTCAACCATCAGGTCAATCATCAACCTTAGTATCACTGAGCAAGGACTGGATTGCCGCAATGCTTTTGCTCGCACATATATGCCGCAGGAGAAAAGAGATGGACGTCTACCAATACCAATTGAATGTATCCGAACAATCCAAAAAGAATGCGAAGCAATGAATGATGACCTCCGCGGGATTGTGGCTTTACTCAGCGATACTGGCATGAGACTGGGAGAGGCTGTTGGGTTGGCCAAATCAGACATCGTTATTCACTCTGAAATACCTCATATCAACCTTACGCCACATCCGTGGAGGCGTTTAAAAACCAAAGGTAGTAAAGAAGCATTCCTATTATTGGTGCGTCTCTCTGGGCTTCTAAGCAGTCTTTGCATAACTTTCCCAACAACAACTTCTCGTTTCTTAGATATACCAATCAGGATGGATGCAACGCAAACTCAGCGAGTGCGGCTATCAACAAATGGTTAAAGCCCAGAGTGCCTGAAAATTGTGTCACTCATTCCTTTAGACATTCAATGCGAGACAGGCTTCGTGCTGTTGAATGTCCATCAAATATCATTGATGCCATCGGTGGATGGACAAAAGGTGGGATTGGTCATGCTTATGGGAGTGGGCAATTCCTTAAGGTCAAAGCAAAATGGATGGTTAAATTACTGCCAAACTAGCGGGTACATCGCCTCGTTGCGCCGTAAAAAAGGAACTGTGAAAGGGGAGTTATAGGTTGCCTTTATGGGTTGCCCAGCAGTAACCAAGCCATCTTTATCAAGTGCAGTTTTCAACTCTAGACTATGCTTCTCAAAGTTACTGTCGGAGGCAAAGCCAGAAAATCTGATTACGCCAAAATATTGTTCAGGCAGTTCAGCAATGGTCACTCTTTTATCAGTTGGTTTTGGAGCAGTTTTTAACGAATATTTTTTTGGAAGAAAAAACCTCATAACCATTTGACCATCTTTTTTAGATTGGGTGACAGGTGCGGTCATATCAATCTGTTTTGATTGTGTCACTGGAATGGTCATTTGAACTTCCGTAGAGCCTTCATTTTCGCCAGAGATATAGTTGAACAAAACTCTGAATCCGCCATTTTCCTGACCAAAATTTACTTGGGCCACTGTACGTTTTGCATACAGTCGCACTTCATAGACTTCAGTCTTTTGAACAATTCTGTAGTCAGGTTCTTCATAGGACATGGCAGGAACAGATAAGGTGAAGCAACAAATAAAAGTGAAGATTGAAAGGCAACTTCTCAATAGAGTCTTTGGCTCTACCATATTGTCTACCCACATTGACTGCTGCAAATAATATGCTTGCAAATCAATTGAGTAGTTCAATTGTGACAGAAGAAGTGGTGCCCGCTGAGAGTG
>CACJUX010000068.1 GCA_902596655.1 uncultured SAR116 cluster alpha proteobacterium
TACGCGGAACCCCGGCTTATCTATACTGATCCAGCCTTTATGACCGGTACACATCCACTAGAGGGGCGGCGCACAATTCATCTGGGGATTGATGTGTTTGCCCGGGCGGGTAGCCAAATCGCATCGCCGCTGGAGGCAACCGTCGTTGCCACGGCCAACCAGCAGGAAAGGCTCGATTACGGAGGGGTAGTCATTCTGAAGCATCAAACAGAGGCCGGTGATGTGTTTTTCTCTTTCTATGGTCATCTTGATCCTGGTTCGATCACCAATCTGCGCCCGGGGCAGCGGCTTTCCGCTGGTATGGTTTTTGCCAGCCTCGGCGCGGCGGAAGTCAATGGTGGGTGGCAGCCTCATCTTCACCTGCAGCTTGGCCTTACGCTTGCCGGTTATGATGATGAGCGTGATTTCGACTGGCCTGGGGCAGCCGACCCGGATGATCTTGACTATCAGCTTGCCCTCTATCCCAATCCGGCACCGTTGCTGGGACTGTCTGGCAATTCGACCCTCTATCCTCAGATTGACGAGAGCGAGGTGTATGCCGCGCGCCGCGCCAGCTTTGGTGGGAATCTTAAATTATCATACGAAAGACCGGTGATGCTGATGCGGGGCTGGCGGCACTACCTCTATGATGAATATGGCCGTACATACCTCGACGCCTACAACAATGTACCGCATGTCGGCCACGCACATCCGCGTTTGCGGGACATTGCATCACGCCAGCTGGGCCTGATCAACACAAACACCCGTTATCTCCATCCAGCGCAAATCGATTTTGCCGCAGCATTGAAAAAACGCCTGCCAGAACATTTGACACATTGCTATCTTGTGACCAGCGGGTCGGAGGCGAATGAGCTGGCCCTGCGTCTCGCCCGGGCCTATACCGGGGCCAGGGGGATGATTGTTCAGGAGCATGGCTATCACGGTCATACGACCGGTACGATTGACATCTCGCCCTATAAATTCAACGGGCCAGGGGGCGGTGGTGCGCCCGACTGGGTGGAAACTATCGAATTGGCTGACCCTTATCGGGGACGCTTTGGCTATGATGACGCTGCCGCTGGCCCGAGCTATGCGGCGTCTATTGATGGTGCGCTCAACGCGCTTGCCGACCGGGGTTGTCAATTGTGCGGTTTTATCGCCGAGAGCTATCCGAGTGTCGGAGGTCAAATTGAGCCACCGGCTGGCTATCTGGCCGCCGTCTATGAAAAGGTGCGGTCAGCCGGTGGTGTCTGCATCGCTGATGAGGTGCAGACCGGCCTTGGGCGTCTGGGCGATGCCTATTGGGGCTTTGCCACACAGAATGCCGTGCCGGATATGGTTATCTTGGGTAAACCGGTCGGCAATGGTCACCCCATCGGCGTTGTCGTGACAACGGCTGCGATCGCGAATTCCTTTGCCAATGGCATGGAGTTCTTCTCAACTTTCGGTGGAACCACGCTTGCCTGCCTAATCGGTGCTGAAGTGTTGCAGATCGTTGATGATGAGGGGTTGCAGGCGAATGCGGCAAAAACGGGTGCGCAGCTTCTTGCTGGCTTTCGCACGCTGCAATCCAGATATGACCTGATCGGCGATGTGCGCGGACGTGGGCTGTTTCTTGGAGTCGATTTGGTATGTGACCGTCAGACCAAAGCTCCGGCAACGGCGCTTGCTGGCTATGTCGCCAACAGGATGCGGGAGCATCGCATTCTGATTGGCACGGATGGTCCGTTTGACAATGTTCTGAAAATTCGGCCCCCACTGACGATTGATGGAGACGATTGTGAAATGCTGTTGAATCGCCTCGATCAGGTGCTCGCCGAGGCGCAATTGATCAATCAGGCCGGATGATCTGCAGCATCTGTCAATCATTGCCGCTGTTTCCCCTCGCTGATCACCATCTGGCCGCGGCAAATTCTGCACAATCCATTATTTAACAGTGAAATTCTGATGGCAGGCATTTTGTTTGCCTAGATTTGTTGGTAGACAGGAACGAGTTTGACACGCGGTGACCGCACCGCCTCGCACCACCCGTCGCCGGAGCTTTCCATGCGCCAACCTCGACAATCGCTGCCGCTGGTCTCGGCTGAACCGATGCAGGTTATGGTTAGGCGGGCAGGAGCTGTGGAGAGCCTGCATGCGGTTGATATCGCCGTTTGTGATGCGGATGGTTCGATCCTTGTCGGGTTGGGAGAGATCGAACGTCCAATTTTTCCAAGGTCTGCGATGAAACCGTTGCAAGCCATTGCCTTGGCTGAGAGATCAATTGATCTTTCAGCACAGAAAAAATTGACGCCAACAGAATATTCGCTGATCTGCGCAAGCCATAATGGCCAGCGCCTGCATGTTGATGCTGTTCGGCATCTTCTGGCAAAATTTGATCTGTCACCGGAGTTGCTGGTGTGCGGGGCGCATTGGTCGAGTGATGAGCCGACAGCAATTGATCAGATTCGCTCGCTTGAGTTGCCGGCAACCGTTCATAATAACTGCAGCGGTAAACACGCTGGCATGCTGGTGCTTGCCGCTCTTCTTGACACGTCACCAGATGGCTATACAGCGCTTTCCCATCCCGTGCAGCAATCCATTCTCGGTATACTTGAGGCCATGACTGGAATTGATCTGATGCAGTTCCCCCATGGGGTTGATGGATGCGGCGCGCCCGCACTCAGTGGACCACTTGGCAACTGGGCGCGTGGCTTTGCGCTGTTTGCTGGCTCTGCCGCGATGCCACCGCATCGCGCCATCGCCTGTGCATTGCTTCGTGATGGTATTGCCGCGGCACCCGAGATGATTGCTGGTGATCGCCGCCTCTGCTCGGCGCTGGCTGCCACCTATGGCCAGCAGATAACTGCGAAGGTAGGTGCAGAGGGTGTTTATGGTGCTTCTTTCCACGATCTTGGGCTTGGTCTGATGATGAAATGTCGCGATGGCAATCGCCGCGCTATTGAGGTGTCGCTGGGGGCAATTATTCAGCTGCTGGGTTATGACTACCCGTTGGCCCTGTCCGACTATTTTTCGCCGCAGTTGAAAAATTGGGCTGGCGAGAAGGTTGGCGAAATCGTCATTGAGGGCGCTCTTGCCCCCGCTTTGATGAGGCAGCCATGACCTGGAAGTCACTCTCCAGCCACCGTGAGCACGGCGGCGATATTGATGTCGCACGTCAGCGTTTTGGCCGTGCTGATATGATTGACCTTTCAACAGGAATCAGTCCGCGCTCCTATCCGGCACCAAAGCTGACGGCGAAACGCCTGCAGGCTCTACCGACGCAGAGTGATCTTGCCGCCTGTCTTGACGCGGCGCGACGTCATTACCGAGTGCCCGATGGTCTGGCACTGTGTGCCGGCCCGGGCACGCAGGCCTTGCTGCAGTTGGTGCCTTTACTGGCATCGGATGGAACTGTCTGGATTGAGCAACCCACCTACAACGAACATGCCCCGGCATGGTTAGCAAACGGTCATGATGTCAGCGTCGCTCCGACATTGCCCACTGATGCCCGACACGCAGTCGTTGTATTGCCAAACAATCCGACGGGCCGGGCGGATTACGTGGCGGTAGAGGCGCTTGCGGCAGAGTTAGGCCGGCGACAGGGGTTGTTGTTGGTTGATGGGGCTTTTGCCGGCGGTGACACCGAAGCAGATGATGTTCGTCTATTAGAAAAGCTGGCGCAATCGCATGTTTTGCACTTGCGTTCTTTTGGTAAATTTTTTGGTATGGCCGGATTGCGGCTTGGCTTTGCCATTGGCTCACAGGAGCAGATTTCCAGTCTTATAGAGAGAATCGGTCCATGGGCTGTCGGTACTGCCGCCCTCGATATTGGCAAGCTGGCACTGGGTGATGATGCATGGGTGAAGGATCATCAGAATTGGCTCAGCCAGCAGGCGGATCATCTCTCTGATCTGCTGGCGCGACATGAATTGACGGTGATCGGCGGTACGTCGCTGTTCAGGTGTGTAAGCTGTGATCATGCTGCCGCCCTGCAGGAACATCTTGGGAAAAACGGTGTTTGGGTGCGGGCGTTCAGTGCTTACCCCAATCTTCTGCGCTTCGGTTTGCCGGGTAACGCGGCAGCCTTTTCATCGCTTGATCGGGCATTGGCTAAATGGCATGGAAAGCCATGAGAGTTCAGATGGCGTAGTTTGACCATTCAATGACGCAATTGGTTGACACAACGAAAATAATAATGAGAACACTGGACCCACGTTAGAGGTGGCTGTGGGGCAAAGCCCCATGCCTTAATGAGGGAATATGGACAGGGTGAAAAATGACTGCCCGATGCCATAGCCGTCCCCGCGACTGTATATGGGTCGTCCCCCAATTTGCCACTGGAGAGCAATAGAGCGATCTGGGAAGGCTGGAGGACAATATCCATGAGCCAGGAGACCTGCCTTTCGCGTTGAACACAACGGTCGGGGTGTGCCGTATTGATGCAAGCGGGAAAAATCCGCTGTGTTACTACTGCCTCGCTCAAAACGACTTCATTGGCCCATCTCGGGCATGACACTGTCGAGGGGAGTGACTTTAACATGACTAGAATTATTCTAACTGCAGCAACAATTCTTTTTGCTACGCTGTCTTCAGCCTTTGCCCATCATCCGCTGGGTGGTGAGATGCCGACAACCATGCTTTATGGCCTGCTTTCTGGTATCGGTCACCCAATCATCGGCTTTGACCATCTGGCCTTCGTCATTGCCTTGGGCCTGATTGCGGCTTTCCAATCGAACCGTCTTGTGATGCCGCTTGGCTTTGTTGCCGGAACAGTCGCCGGCACGATGCTCACGCTTGCTGCGGTGACACTGCCGCTGGCGGAGATTGCCATCACTGGATCGGTCGTGGCCGCTGGCACTTTTGCCATGCGAGGAAAAATTGCCGGCCTGATGCCGGCAACGCTGCTCGCTGCTGTGGCTGGCCTATTTCACGGTTGGGCCTATGGCGCAGCTGTTGTCGGTGCTGAGGCAACGCCTCTGCTTGCCTATCTGGCCGGTTTTGGCGTGACCCAGCTGCTGATTGCCCTTGGTGTCAGCATTGTCGCCCGTCAGCTCTGGAAAGTGGCAAGTGCTGATGCGCTGCAGCCACGCCTTGCTGGTGCGCTTGTTGCCGGTGTCGGCCTTGCCTACCTGATCGAAAATTTTGAAGGCATGATTTTCCCCGGCATGTGAGCCTGACCTGTGGGGAGGGGATCAAGGCAGGGTCGGTGGCTCTGCCTTTTGCATTCAATTTAAAGAAGTCTTTTTGACATCTACCTGTTCACCTGAGAATAGATCGAAAGTGGAAAACAGATCATGACTATCTCAGCTTTGCCTACACGCATCCCAGCAACGGTGATTACAGGATTTCTGGGATCCGGTAAAACCACCCTGATCCGTAACATCATCACGCAGGCGAATGGCAAACGGCTGGCCCTGATCGTCAATGAATTTGGCGATGTCGGGATGGATGGCGCGATGCTTGCGGAATGTGGCGCTGACAGCTGCGTTGTCGATGATATAATCGAGCTGGCGAATGGGTGTATTTGCTGTACGGTCGCCGATGATTTCCTGCCAAGCATCCAGTCGCTGTTGGCGCAAAATCCGCCACCGGATCATATCATAATCGAAACATCTGGCCTCGCTCTGCCGCAACCGCTTGTGCAGGCCTTTGGCTGGCCCGACATCCGGGCGCAGGTCATTCTGGATGGGGTGGTCACGCTTGTCGATGGTCCGGCGTTGGCTGGTGGCGGCGTCGCGCATGATCTTGAAGCCCTTGAGAGGCAGCGTGCCGCCGATGAGGAGCTTGATCATGATAGCCCGATCGATGAGCTTTTCGAGGACCAGATCAGCGCAGCGAATCTGATCATTCTGTCCAAGGCAGACATGCTTGATGATGTCGGTATGGAGCGGGCGCGCGCCGCCGTTGAGGCGCATCTCCATGACAACACCCCGATTATCACGATCGCCGGTGGCAAAGCTCCACTCAGCGCTGTTCTGGGGCTGGATATGGAAGACGAGGCGCATCAGCGCGCCAAGCACCATCACCATCACCACCATGATGATGAAGACCATGAAAATGAGCATGGACATGAGCATGGGCATGGCGAATTTGCCTCGCACATCATCGCTTTAGGCAAGGTTGAAGACGCGGGCGCTTTTCAG
>CACJUX010000069.1 GCA_902596655.1 uncultured SAR116 cluster alpha proteobacterium
CGGTCGATGAGCGAAGAAAGAACTCTTTCTATTTCCGCATTCGTCATCAAGGCTTGACGTTTCCTTAGCTTGATGAGGGCTAGGTTAATTCGTTAAAACCCCGCGAAAATGGGGTTCTGATGGCGCCAAAAAAAACCAGTATTTGAGGAATTGTCATTTTCGTGAAAAAAAATTGAAACATTTTCTGCCTTAAATGTTCGCCTGTCTGACGGGAGGACAGTTTGGGCTCAATTCACCTTAAAAATATTTTCAAATCATTTGGCCCTACAAGGGTGTTGAAAAACGTTAGTCTTGAAATCAACGATGGCGAGTTCACCGCACTGGTCGGGCCATCAGGATGCGGAAAATCCACTTTATTGAGAATTCTTGCCGGGCTTGAAGATCTCGATAACGGCACCGTCAGCATAGACGGCAGAGATGTTTCCGGTGTTCGCGCCTCGGATCGTAATCTCTCCATGGTTTTTCAGTCTTATGCGCTCTACCCGCATCTGACGGTGCGTGAAAACATCGCCGTTCCCCTGCGCATGAGGCAGTTGAACCCCTCCCAGCGTCTGCCCCTTATCGGCAGTATGATCACCCCTGCCACCGCCAAAAAGGAGATTACCGACAAAATCAACACAGCCACCGATATGCTGGATATCGGCCATCTGCTCGACCGAAAGCCAGGCCAGCTTTCGGGCGGTCAACGCCAACGTGTTGCGCTTGGCCGTGCACTGGTTCGCGACCCCGAGGCCTTCCTACTCGATGAGCCGCTTTCCAACCTCGACGCGAAATTGAGGGTTCAGACACGCGCCGAAATCACCCAGCTGCATCGCCAGCTCAACGCTACCTTCGTTTATGTTACCCATGACCAAGTTGAAGCCATGACCATGGCGGACCGCATTGCCGTCATGATGGATGGTGAAATCCTGCAATACGACACACCGGAAAACATCTATAGCAAGCCAGCATCCATCCATGTGGCTGAGTTCATCGGCTCCCCGAAGATCAACATCTTTCCGGTGGAGTTGATAAGCCCTGATCAGGGGACTAGGTTCCAGATCGGTGTCAGGCCAGAATACCTAAAACAGAAAAATGGAAAATTCAGGCTCAAGGCCGTCATCAGTCATCTGGAAAACCTTGGCCCAGAAATTCAGGTCCAGTTCACGCTTCCCGGCATTGACACCCTGTTCCACACCCGGCTTGACCCCAAATCCGCAGGCAGCCTCACGATCGGCAGCACGACCCAGTTCGGCTTTGATGAGGTTGATTGCCATCTCTTTAATGACAGGGGTGTTCGCCTTTCACCGCATAAGACCCGACAATTCTTTAAAACGCTCAACGATTCAACATGACCGCAGCCCTCAACCACCAACGCCAGACACTTTCAGCATGGATAATGCTATCACCCGCGCTGATCCTGATGATGGTGATTCTGATCCTGCCCATCCTGATCGCGTTTGGGTTGTCGTTCACGGATTACGGGCTAGGGGTGAAGAGCGTCGATTTTGTCGGGCTAGAAAATTACGAACGTATTTTCACCCGCTCCACCTTCAAAAAAATGTTCGCCGCAACCGTTCTTTATGTCATTGTTGTCGTTCCTTTTTCCGTAGGCCTCGGGCTGGGTGCCGCCTTGCTAATCCAATCTGTTCGGCGCGGCCGGGAATTTTATAAAACCATCTATTTCCTGCCGGTAATGGCATCCCTGCTGGCCATGGCGATTGTCTGGGAATTTATGCTCCACCCGACCATCGGCGTGCTGAACGAAACCCTGCAAGGCGGCTGTGACAGCGCAATTATTCATGGTCTCCTCACCGGGTCATGGTTTGGCGCCGACCCGCTGGCATCGTGGTATGGTGATCAGTGTGCCAATGGCTTCCCGCTCTGGCTGGGGGACCGTGACTATGCTCTCTGGACAATTTGTTTCATCGGCATCTGGCAATCCTTCGGGTTCAACATGGTGCTGTATCTGGCCGGGTTGACATCGGTGCCAAGGGATCTTTATCACGCTGCCGAGATGGATGGGGCATCCAGCGCATGGGAACGGTTCCGGCTGATCACCTGGCCGATGCTGGGGCCAACCACGGTCTTTGTGGTGACCATCACAGTGATTCGGTCCTTTCAGGTTTTCGATACTGTTGAGGCTATCTTCCCCGATAGCGGAGGCCCCGGCAAAACAGCCTATGTGATGATGTTCGCCATTTATGAGAAGGGCATCAAACAGAACCTGCTCGGCACAGGGGCTGCCATTACCGTCATCTTCCTGATGTTTGTGATTGTGGTAACCCTGATCCAGCGCTGGTTCATTGACCGAAAGACGCATTACACATGATCAACGCCTTCTCCCTGTCCTCAACCATCAAACACGGGGTGCTGTTAGTCGGCGCACTGATCGTGCTGGTGCCGTTTTACATGATGGTCAGCTACTCGTTCAAAAGCCCGGGTGAGATCGAACGCAATACCGGCGGTTTCTTCGGCTCGCAGGAACTGATGGTTGATGAACGCTGCGTTAAGCTGCAAGACCCCAACAAGGATGAGGTGATCGCCCTCAGGCCACGTTTTCCGGGGCTGGATGATGATGGTGTCCGCAAAGCATTTATGGCCGAGGTTGAACAGGATTGCTCAATGATCCCGGTGGTCTTCAATTATAGCAAGGCGTTTTCACAAGCCCCGCTGCTCCGCTACCTGCTCAACGGCGTTATTGTTACCGTCTCTATTTTCCTAATCCAGATTGTTGTGGCATTACCTGCGGCCTTCGCCCTGTCGAAACTGCGTTTCTGGGGTCGGGAGACTGTCTTTACCATGGTGATCCTCGGACTGCTGATCCCAGTCCATGCCATTGCTCTTCCGCTCTATATCATGCTCGCCAAGGTTGAACTGATCAACACATATGCCGCGCTCATTGTGCCTTGGACAATTTCGGTTTTCGGTATTTTCCTGATGCGGCAGTTTTTCATGACCGTGCCGGATGATCTAATAGACGCTGCCCGAATGGATGGCATGTCCGAATACGCCATTGTCTGGCGGGTGATGTTGCCAACCGCCATTCCTGCCCTGCTCGCCTTTGCGATTTTTTCCGTGGTGGCGCACTGGAACGATTATTTCTGGCCGCGCATTGTCATTACCGGTGACCGCAGCCTGTTCACACCACCGCTTGGGTTAAGGGAATTCAAGGGTGATGCCGATGGCAGTTTTTATGGGCCGATGATGGCCACCGCCACCGTGATTGTTACGCCGTTGATCGTGGCATTCCTGCTGGCACAGAAACGATTTATTGAGGGGATTACACTCACTGGAATGAAGTGATCCCCCCACGAAATTCCTCCGCATGGTGCGGCGGAAAAGCAAGCCCCCCAAGCAACGGCAATTGCTCAGGGGGCTCTACACAGCGATGGAGTTGACTTATGAAAAAGACCCTCATCTCAGCTGCGGTTCTTGCAGTAGCCTCTGTGTCTTCCGCGTTTTCAGGAAGTCATGCTGACAAGGTTGTTGTTGAATTCGGCTATCCTTATCCTCACCTTTTCGATGTGACCTATGAGGCCATGATGCCTTCCTTCAAGGAAAAGCACCCTAACATCGAAATCAAATTCCGTGCAACATATGAAAGCTACGAGGATGGTACCAACACCATCCTGCGCGAAGCAACATCCGGCAACCTGCCTGACGTGACCATGCAGGGCCTTAACCGCCAGGCCATTCTGGTGGAAAAGGGTATTGCCAAGTCACTGGAACCCTACATTGCCAAGGAGTCCAATTTCGAAAAGGACGGCTACCATCAGGCGATGCTGAACCTGTCCAAGTTTGACGGCAACGTCCATGGCCTCCCGTTTTCCATCTCCCTGCCGGTTGGATATTACAACATGGATATCCTGAAAGAGGGTGGCATCAATTCACTGCCAACAAACTGGGACGAAGTCATCCAGGCCTGCAAGGTTATGAAATCTAACGGCATCAAGAACCCAATTTTCTGGGGCTGGAACATCACCGGTAACTGGTTCATGCAGGCTATGCTTTGGTCGCAGGACAAGGCCATTGTCGATGGCAACACCATCAACCTTGATAGCAAGGAAGCCACGCTTGCACTGAAAACCATGAACCGGATTTTCCGTGAATGCGAAATGCAGAACTTGTCATGGAAAGAAGCCCTGGCTTCCTTCGCAGCCGGTGAAATCGGCATGATGTACTGGTCAACCTCCGCCCTCGGCACGGTTGAGCGCACCAAGGGTGAATTCGCTCTCAAAACTGGTCCTTTCCCGGGTATCCCGGGTGTCAACAACGGTAAGCCTATCGGGCTTCCGGCGGGAGGTAACGCCGCCATGATGACCTCCACTTCCGATGACCCCAAGGTCCGTGAAGCGGCGTGGGCCTGGCTCAAGTTCATTACCTCAGGCGAAGGCGCTGCCGAGGTTGCCAAGACTACCGGTTACATGCCGCCAAATAAGGCTGCCAATGAAATCATCTTGGCTGATTTCTACAAGGCAAACCCGAACAAGCAGACCGCCGTTGACCAGCTGCCCCTTCTGCGTGACTGGCTCGCCTACCCTGGTGAAAACGGGCTTGCCATCACCCAGGTTATCTATGACGGCATGGAAAGACTGGCAACCGGTGAGGCAACCGATGTTGCTGAACTGCAAAAGGAAATTGCCGAAGAAGCCGGCGACCTGATGCCACGCTAAATAACCATCACACTCGGCGGGGGAGGAGTTATCCCTTCTCCCCCTTTTTTCTGGAGTATAGCCATGTTCAAATTTATACATTTAACCGACACCCATGTCATCGGTGGTGACGACTTGCTTTTTGGGGCGAACCCCCGAAGGCGTCTTGAACTGGCTGTTGAGAGCATCGCCACGGAGCACGCTGATGCCGCCTTTGTAGTGATTACGGGTGATCTGACGCATTGGGGAGACCAAACAGCTTATAATGCGTTTTACGATCGCATAAATGGATTGCCCATGCCCTATTACCTGATGATGGGCAACCATGATGACATGGGAGTCATGAATCAGGCCTTCAACAAGATGGAATTTGACGAATACGGCTATCTTCAGCAGAAATTGGAGACCCCTGTCGGGCCATTCATCCTGACCGATACCAAGGCCCCGAAGGGTCATCATGGCGAATATTGCGAAAAGCGTCTCGATTGGCTCAACAAAACCCTATCCAGCCTTAAGCTACCCGGGCTATTGTTCATGCATCACCCGCCTTTTGATGTTGGTATTGCTAGCCTTGACCGAATCAGGAACAGGGATGGTGAAAAATTGCTGCCTGTGCTGGAACGCCACCGCGACAAGATCAGGCATATGTTATTCGGTCATGTTCACCGTGTCATCAGTGGCAACTGGCATGGCTTTTCTTTTTCCTTCATGCGCGGGCTAAACCACCAATGTCGGCTTGATCTCGATGGGGATGACAGGATCATCAGAGGCGATCTGACAGAGCCGGCCTATGGTGTTGTTCTGGTGGATGATCAACAGATCATCTCCCATGTCCATAATTTCACCAACACCTCACCGAAGTTTGACTTGCATGATCTGGTTGGTGGTGACAGCCGAGCCCATGCCCTCAACATGCGTCATGATGATTGGCAGGATATCGATTGAGACCGTTCTGCCCATGGTGTTTATGATGGTCTCAGCATTTTGAATACACTACAATATATTTATGTAATAAAGAGAGTCAGTGGCGGTGGGGGCTTGAATCCTTGACATGCCAATTATGATTACGCTGACCTAACCAAATGTCCTTTCCTCCTTATGACTGATCTCACTTATTAAGTTTGGCAAGAAAAGCCTCAAGTTCTTTGGCGGGGATTCTCGCGTTCTCGGCTGGCCCCGGGAAACTGCCGTCAAGTGATGCGTCCCGAAAGGCGGCTAGCGCGGCG
>CACJUX010000070.1 GCA_902596655.1 uncultured SAR116 cluster alpha proteobacterium
AGCCTCGGCATAGCTGACCGTCGCCGCGTCGAGATAGTCACTAAGGACCACCTCAGCAAGCTGGGTAAAACTGGTCAATGAACGGGCAATCTGTTCTTTGGAGGCTTCCTCCAGATCAACATAGCGGTAGATCGTGACCGAAGCCTCGCAAGAACAGACGCCAAACGGCTCATACGCCGTGGCAATTGTATCCTCAAGAAGAAGCATGGTAAGAAAGGAAGGCCGCGGGGGGCCGCTGCCATCGCGCGCCATGATCGAGAAAAAGATCCCGCGTTTGTTATCATCGAGCAGCTCCAACTGGACGATGGGTCCATCATCCGACCCCGCCATCCATCGGCGCTTTGCCAGTTCCGATACCTTGAACGGCAATGAGGCTTGCAGAGCGTCAACCAACCGTTTCATCATATCCTTGATTCGTGCATACATTTTCCAGTTCTAGTCGCCACATCCTCTCACCCCGCAGGCTATTGTTCCGTCATTTGTATCCTGCCACCACCAATTATGATGCCGACAGGAGAAGAGGCACTTTCAACGAACCCTTACTCACATTAACTATTCGTAAACAAATATATTAGGAACCCGTTTATGGAAGCTCCGCTGAAGGATAGGCCCATCTGCTGATTTCCAGCGGATAGCGCCAGCCCAAGGTAATTCTAAAGCTAGTTTAGAGGCGACAATGCCAGCGCTGAAACAGCATAAACTTTGTTTTTCATCCACCAGATGCGCCTGAAAGTCATTGTCGCCCCGCCAGCCAAACCCTATGCTGCCAATTATTTGTTTTGCCCGGCTGTTTGAGAGCGGAGCCGGCAGGATCAGCCGAGACGAGGCAAAATTCATGACGCACACTCCCGCCACACCGACCAGGCCAGACGCAAGGATTCTTTGGCAACCAACCGAGGAGCAGATCAGAGATAGTAATCTATTTGCTTTTGCCACGATGGTAGCAGCAATGCAAAACAGCCAGGAAGGCTGGAATGGTGACTATCATGAGCTGTGGCAATGGTCGATTGACGACAGCCCCGCCTTTTGGGACGCGCTCTGGGATTGGCAGGGCGTGATTGGCGAAAAAGGTGCGCGGAAAATCGCTGATGAAGGCGCAATGCCGGGCACACGCTTTTTTCCTGATGCACGGCTGTGCTTTGCCGAAAACATGCTGGTGCAGGCTGATGACCGACTTGCAATTTCTGCACATGGCGAGGATGGCCGTCACACGACACTGACCCGCCGCGAGCTGAAAAACCGGGTCATGGCGCTTGCCGGTTGGATGCGGACAAAGGGCGTAGGTCCCGGTGACAGGGTGGCGGCCTATGTGCCTAACATTGCCGAGGCAATCATCATAATGTTGGCGACTTCGACTCTTGGCGGCGTGTTTTCCAGCTGTTCGCCCGATTTTGGCATTGGCGGTGTCCACGATCGGTTCAGCCAGATCGAACCAAAACTTTTGTTTGCCTGTGATGGCTATTATTATGCCGGTAAAGCACTGGACCGCCGCGATGTTGTCGCCGAGCTAGCCGCTGGCCTGCCCTCGCTCTTAGCTGTAGTCATCATTCCCTATCTGAACGCAGAACCAGATTTGTCGGCCCTTGCCGGCGCGGTGCATTTTGATCACGCCATTACTGCCACAGCACCAGTGAAGGACTTCACTCGTGTCAGCTTCAACGACCCACTCTATATTTTGTTTTCCAGCGGAACAACAGGCGCTCCAAAATGCATCGTCCATGGCGTTGGAGGAACAACTTTGCAGCATGTCAAGGAACTGCGCCTGCAAAGTGATGTGAAACCCTATGATGCGCTGTTCTTCTTTACCACCTGCGGGTGGATGATGTGGAACTGGATGGTCTCAACTCTAATGGTAAGCGCAAGGATCGTGCTGTTCGAGGGTAATCCATTTCACCCGGGTCCGCAAAGACTCTGGCAGATTGCCGCACGTGAACAACTCAGCCATTTCGGCGTTTCAGCAAAATACCTCGATGCAGTCCGAAATGCTGGTTACCGGCCACTGGATGACGTCGATCTGCAGAAACTGCGGCTGGTGATGACAACCGGCTCACCACTCTCGGTTGACGGATTTGATTTCGTTTATCAGGCGATCAGCCCAAACGTACAGCTCTGCTCGATCTCTGGCGGTACGGATATCATCTCCTGTTTTGTCCTTGGATGCCCTACACTGCCGGTGATCGCTGGTGAAATTCAAGTGCGCGGCCTTGGCATGGCCGTCGCGGTTCTGGATGAGTCAGGTACCCCCGTGACAGGCGAACAGGGTGAGCTATGCTGTCTTGCCCCCTTCCCATCTATGCCGATCAAATTCTGGAACGATCCGGGCGATGCCAAATACAGGGCCGCCTATTTCCAGCATTTTCCCGGTATCTGGCGGCATGGTGACTGGGCAACGCTGACCGAGCGCAGCGGCATCATTATTCATGGGCGCTCTGACGCAACGCTGAACCCCGGCGGAGTGCGGATTGGCACGGCCGAGATTTACCGGCAGGTCGAGGCTTTCGATGACATCATCGAGGCGCTTGTCGTCGGCCAGGCATGGGACAATGACATGCGGGTGATCCTGTTTGTCCGGCTTGCCGAGGGCAGCGCCCTGAATGCCAATCTTGTTGCAGCAATCAAAGCCGCCATCCGGTCTGGCGCAACGCCGCGGCATGTCCCGGCACGGATCATTGCCGTTCCCGACATACCACGAACCCGGTCTGGCAAAATCACTGAACTGGCAGTCCGCGACATAATTCATGGCCGCCCGGTCAAGAACACCGAAGCGCTGGCCAATGCCGACGCGCTTGCGTTTTTCGACAATCTGCCTGAACTGACCGAGTAGGCACGGCTAAATGCCCTGCCTGATCAATGTCTGTACGGCGCTGCTGTTGGCAAACTGTTTGCGCATCCGGCGAAAATTCGCCAAGGCCAGACCAAGCTGGCTTGTTTCGGCTTTCTTGAGCGCATCATCATCATTCAGGTCATCGACCTTGGCGGGACCACAGGCAACGGCAAGATAGGTATGCTGCGCACCAACACGTTCAGCGATTTTCTGGAATTTTGCCTTTGACCCCACTGGCCATTTCTCCCGCAGAATCGTCAGCAGCATGAAATTGGTTTCATTGGCAAAGGCGGCACCTGCCTCGCCATTCGCCAGAAAATCTGCGGTGATCGCTGTCATCGCCGTCAGATGCTCGGGATCGCTGGCCAAGGCTTCACCACGGTCCTGATCCATCCAGTGACCAAGAAGGTTGATTTTGTCAGCCAGATCAAGGCCCATCAATTTCGCATTGGCCCCACCGTCATGCGCGTCAACATCAATATCGACAATGTCAGTTTCGCCCATTACCCGGATAATCTTTGTCGCCACGTCGCTCTCCTGTTCAGCCATCGGCGCGCCAGCGCCGTATTGCGTGTGGGGGTTTTTAAGAGAGATTGCCACCTGTTGGCAAGTCGCTGTCGGCGAGCCGTAGCAGATTTTACCAGTTCAGCTGTCAGCCGCCACCGAGGGCCGTACAGCCCTGCCACGCACCAGTTCGCGCCAGACAATCACCAGACAGCTGGCAATAATGATGGCCGCGCCGGTGATTTCCGTCGTTGTCATAATCTCGGCGAACATGAAATAGCCGACAAGTCCGGAAAGCGGCATCTGCAGATACCGCATTGAGGAGATGACGACAGCATCGGCATATCGATAGGAACTGGTCAACAGAATCTGTAGGAATGACGCAACTACGCCCAGCGCGATCAACTGGTAAAGAATTGTACCACTGTAGATAACGAAATTGACGGGAAATAGTGTTAAGACGCAGCTAATCGCCAGAAATCCCATCAGATTATACCAGATGGCAACACTGGCCGGCGCGTCGCCAAGACCCAGTCGCCGCAGCAAAATGGCCAGCACCGCACCGGACATCGCTGCCATCACCCCAAACAGCGCATAATGCGTCAAATCGCTAGAGAACGGATCGGTCACGACAATCACCCCTATCATCCCGGTCAAAACCGCAGACCAGCGGTAGATGCCTACCCGCTCACCAAGAAGCAGGGGTGAGAGCAGTGTGACGAAAATGACTGAACTCTGAAACAAGGCTGTCGCCTGGCCCAGCGGCATCGTCCGCACGGACAGAAACCAGAAACAGATACCGGAAAACCCAAAAAGCACCCGGAAAAACAGGGTCTTCTTCTGATTGATCTGCATGAACTGCCTGCCACGAGTGAGCAGACCAAAGCCGATCAGCAATGGCAGGCTGAACAGAAAGCGATAGAACAGCGTCGTGACCACTGACGCCTCACTGCTGACTTCCTTGACCAGAACGCCGGTGGTAATACCGAAACCAACGGTGCAAACGCTCAGCAAAGCGCCAATGACGGAACGTGGGACCGACAAGAAATCGCCCTTCAGACAAAAAATCTCAGCAACCGTCAAACTAGGCCAGAACCAGGGCCAGCGCACCTATTCTTTTGCTGAAAATCAGCAACGATTTACCAAGGCGCGGGTTCGCCCGCTCACCAGACCGGACGCAGCAGGGGCAGCATCTGGGCAATGGCGACGCAGACAATCATCAACCCCAAGCCAAAGAACGTATGCCGGATTGAAATACCGCCATCAACGCCATTAATGCGGTCAGCTGGATCACTGGTCCGGCCATGCACCATCGCCGCGGTCAACCCCTGCCGCTTGACGAATTTATAGAACAGGATTGCCACAACATGCAGCCCTACCAGGGCAAACACCAGATATTGCCCGAAATGATGGGCGCTTGTCGCCTGTTTGCTTACCTCCATCGACACAAGATGCGCCATTGGTCCATCAAAAAGGATGCCATCATTGGAGACACTGCCACTTCCCGCCATAAACCCGGCAATGCCAAGAAGGGCCAGAACCGAATAGGCGGCAAGTGGTGAATGGCCCGCCTGTCTTACGCCCTGCCTGCCATTCGAGCGCAACCAGGCAAGAACAGCGCGCGGTCCAGTGACAAAATTGACAAATCGCGCGTGATGCCCCCCAACAAACCCCCAGATGAGACGAAAAATGATAAGTCCCATTACCGTCAGACCTAAGCGTTCATGCGCCCACATGACACCTGCCTTTGATGAGCCAATAGCACCGATGACGCTAAGCATCAAAGCCCAGTGAAAAATCCGCAAGGGAAGGTCCCAAACCCGCATGTGACGTTCGCCCTCATCTTGTTGGCACGGTGATAATGACATTTAAGCAATCTTTTGCACAGCGAGTCACCTCACAAATCGGTGAGCGTAACAACAAAATGCGAGCGCAGCCTTGGTCACGCCGGTATTGCACGATATGCTCTCTTTCATGAGTGACATGTATCAAAAGCTGTTTGTCGATGACGGCCATGGCAATGGCGGGGCGCTGCAGGCGCTGGCCCTGCTTGATGATGATATTGCGCGGGCGCTTGAGACGTATGGATCACCGCCTGACAGATCGCTCCCCGCCAGTTTTGACACGCTGGCGCGGGCAATCGTCGGACAACAGGTCTCGCGCGCCGCGGCAACGTCAATCTGGGACCGGATGGAAGCGGCCAGCCTGACGCATGAGAGCGCCATCGCCGAAAGCTCAGCAGACATCATGATGACCGCTGGCCTGTCGCGGCGAAAGGCCGAATATCTGATCGGCCTTGCAACTGAGATCACTGCCGGAACACTCGACCTTCCTGCGCTGGCAGATCTGCCCGGTGATGAGGTGCAGACGCGACTGACAAGGATTCGTGGCAT
>CACJUX010000071.1 GCA_902596655.1 uncultured SAR116 cluster alpha proteobacterium
GTGATTGTCATGCAGACTCTGCGCCGCCAGATTTACCGCCTGCCACCAATCTGCGGGATTTTGTTCTGACCAGCCGGCGTGTGGCCGCAGAACATCGAGCGGTGCCGTATCATTGGCAACAACCGAACCGCCGTCATTAATAAGCAGGGCTTTTACGCCAGAGGTGCCAACATCAATTCCAAGATACATATACCCTGACCCTTCAAACGCGATCTTGTTGCTGCTGAAACTGGCAGAGTGCTGCTCACCCCCAGAAATCATGCCCCTATGGTGTTCAGGAATGAAAGACAAATCAAGGCTAATGTCTGGGATGATTATGGTTTGACAAATGGCCGCTTTGCCAAGCACATATGCATCAATTGAGATTAGGTCTGCTTGATCAGATAACTGACCCCTTTTTAAGGAGAGAATGGTGACAATAAATTTTGCGATTTTGGGTGCTGGACGAATCGGGCAGGTGCATGCGCGGGCGGTTGCTGGCAATGAAAATGCTGCTTTGCGGGCGGTTGCTGACCCCATGTCGGAGGCTGCTGATGCGATCGCTGACCGCTATGGCTGTGACATCCGGACGATCAACGAAATTGCAAACAGCAGCGACATTGATGCTGTCGTGATTTGCACACCAACCGATATGCATGCGGATCTAATCGAACAGTTTGCGCGCGCAAAGAAGGCAATTTTCTGTGAAAAACCGATCGACCTTGACGCGGCGCGTGTGCGTGAATGCCTTGACGTTGTTGCGGCAGAGGATGGATTTCTGATGGTGGGTTTTAATCGCCGGTTTGATCCACACTTCATTGCGGTTCGCAAAGCCATTGATGAAGGACAGATTGGCACTCCGGAAATGGCCATCATCACCTCGCGTGATCCGGGAGCCCCGCCCGCCGAATATATTCAGCGTTCAGGCGGTATTTTCAGAGACATGACAATCCACGACTTTGACATGGCCATCTTTTTAATGGGTGAGATGCCTGAGACGGTTCAGGCAATCAGTTCTGTTCTGACTGACCCTGCGATTGAACCGCTTGGGGATTTTGATACGGCCTCGGTAATCATGAAAATGGCGTCGGGAAAACAGGTGACGATCACCAATTCACGCCGGGCAAGCTATGGTTATGACCAGCGGATTGAAGTACATGGCTCGCTTGGCATGGTCGCTGCGGAAAACCAACGCCCTGTCGCAATCGAAATTGCCACGGCGAGCGGCTACACGCGCCCGCCGCTGCATGATTTTTTCATGACGCGTTACATTGATGCCTATGCCAATGAAATTGACAGCTTCATCGCCTGCCTGACAAATGGTTCGCCTGCCAATCCCACCGGCATTGATGGGCTGAACGCCCTGCTGCTCGCTGATGCAGCGGTTGAGTCCGTTCGTACGGGTGCGGCGGTCAGGGTGCATGCGGCTTAGCTTGTCTGATTATCCATTTTCAGCAAGTGCCCCGACGATTTGCTGATCATAGTCGATAATTGAGCCGGTAATGACACCTGAATCCGGGCTGAGCAGCCACGCAATGAGAGGTGCAAGCTGATCTGGCTTTGCCAATTGACCCATCGGCATTGTCGCCTCTGCCATCTCCAGCCAATTGTCAGGCGCAGCATGATATGTTTTTTGGATCGCGTCCTCGGCGGGTGTATCCATCCAACCCGGTGCAACGCCATTGACCCGGATGCGGTTTCTGAGCAAAGCATTCGCCGCATTTTTGGTCAATGTCATCAGGCCACCTTTCGAGGCGGAGTAGGGGGCAAGGAAGCTCTGCCCGACATGCGCTGATGTTGACAAGATATTGACTATGCTGCCCGGATTTCCGGTTGCCTCAAGATGTTTTGCCACGCCTTGCATCAACAGGAATGGCCCGGTCATATTGATTGCCATATGTTCATGCCATCTTGCGGGGCTAGTATCGAGGATTGATCCTCTGGTTGTGATGGCTGCGCAGTTAACCAGCGCATTGATCGTACTAAATCTGTCCAGCGCCCGTTCGATCAAGCGATGGCAATCGCCCTCCTTGCCAACATCGCATACGATAAAGTGACAAACCGCACCCAGTGCGGAAATCTCAGCTGCCGCAGCCTCGCCCTTTTTTGCGTCGCGACCCGTGATGATGATCGCCTTACAGCCCTGCTGAGCCATCACCCTAGCCACGGCAAGTCCAAGACCCTGTGTGCCGCCTGAGATAATCGCCTGATTGGTGCCGTTGTCGGCCTGCATGGATTTACTCCACATTTACCCAGCGTTGCTCTCTTGCCGATCGGTCAACGGCGTCCATGACCTTTTCAATGATCAGGCCCGCTTCAAAATTGGGCCAGACATCCTCGCCCGTCTCTATTGAGGTTAAAAGATCGTGAAGCTCACAGATCTTTACATCCATATAGCCAAGGCTATGCCCACCATTTGGCAGAAAGGCTGAATAGGGAGGGTGCAGGGGTCCGGTCAAAATCGTGCGAAAGCCATCTGTCGCTGGATCGTTCTGGCGGGTAAAAAGCTGGATTTCATTGAGCCGCTCCTGATCAAAAATAATGGTTCCCTCAGTGCCATGCACCTCCCAGCGCAAACCGCATTTCCGGCCCCAGGTCACGCGGCTAGCCCCGATATGTCCCCGAACTCCATTTGAAAAATGGACCAGCGCCGAGACCATGTCGTCATTGTCCACTGTCTTTGTTGTTCCAGGGGCTTCTGGATCTTTACGCTCAGGATGCACAATCGCGATGTCGCCGGACAGGCGGGTGATGGTTGAATCGGTCAGATAATGCGCCACGGAAATAACATGGCTAAGCACATCGCCATTGGCGCCAGTGCCTGACTTGTCCCGCGACATGCGCCACGACCAGGGACGGTTTCCATCGGCTTCATTATCGACATCATAGCGGCAGAAGAAGCCAGCGACGCGACCGATCGCGCCCTGTTCGATAAGGTGTCGTGCATGCGTGACAGCAGGGTTCTTTGTGTAATTATAGCCCATGATCGTTTTGCTGGCGCTGTTGGCAGCAGCGGCGGCCATGGCAGCGCTATCCTCAAGCGAGGTCGACATCGGTTTTTCGCACCATACATGCTTGCCAGCAGAAAGGGCCGCTATTGATATCTTGGCATGGGTGTCGTTGGGCGTACAGACAGAGATTAGTTCGACCGCTGGGTTGTTTACGACTTCTATCCATTCTGCAGTATAATTTGAAAAACCAAGATTTGTCGCGCGTTGGCTTGCACGGTCTGGACTGAGATCGCAAACTATCTCAAGCCGAGGCCGCAGGGTTGTGCCGAAGACTGACGCCGACGCGCTGTAGGCAATTGAGTGCGCATTGCCCATGAATCCTGTTCCAATAACTCCGACGCCAATTTGCCTCATTTTTGATTCCTTCTACTTTATTATTCTGATGTTTCGCTAAACCCACTTGGGGTTATTTCTGGACCTCTGAGGCGCTCACGTTTAACCGTGATTTCGCTAACCGTAAAGGTTTTGTAATACTGTGTTGTAAACTGCGACCATATTTTCCAAAGATTATCGAAATTTCACTTTACATTAGTTAACTTTCTGGGTTGTCTATTTTTCTCTCTGCCACCAGTCGAGTAAATCCAGTTGCCAGCCTGTGTGCGGCTGAGCACGACATAGCAAAGCAGCGCCATAATCAAACAGATCATCACGCAGGAATAAAGTCCCTGCGCAAACTGATTGCCAAAATTATTCGTGTTCCAGTCAATCGGAAAATACAGCCAGTCAAACACCGGTTCCATAATATCGCCACCAAAGAAATTGGCGATTGGGCGGGCTGACTGAAGTGTATCAATGTAGGCCCGCGCAATATCAATGTCCGTCACAGACTTTGCTACAACAGGGTCAATTTTAAAAGTTGCTATCTTGTCCTGAATCGTTGCAACCATCTGTTCGTTGCCCGACTCAATAGCGTTTTCAAGCGCCCGCTCGAGCGGCTTCACGCCACGGGCAGTCATGATCTCAGTTTTGGCATCCGCCACCCGTTGATATGTATAGGCCAGCCGTTCAGTAATCGAAGCTACGATGTCGGCAGGCACATCTTTCAGGATGTTCAACAGATCGGCTTCAGGAAGAGCCTTTGCCGCCTCGCGTTCCATTTCACCATGCCCTGGCACTTCAACGATATTCTTGATGTCAGGAATTTCAGTCACGGTCGTGGCGCCTTTGGCCTGATCCGGACGATGGTTGAATGAGCGTAATGACACCTCCGGTAGACCGCGAAGGAAGAACAAGCCACCAAGCGTAACGATAAAGGATGGTAAGCCTGACCTAACAACGATGTAGCCCTGAAGCCAACCAAATAACAAAGTAAAGCAGAGGGTAATTATGAGCGCGCCCAATGGCGACACGTCGGGTAAGTGCAGAAGCGTATAAAACTCCACATGAACTCCACCCTCGAATGAGAGATAGGGTACAACAATCGAGAAACCCCACCGCAGTATCATCGCCATACAGGCACCGGCAAAACCAATCATCGATCCAATCGAAAGATCAAATTCACCGGCGATTATCAAAAGGCCAGCACCAAGTGCGATGATTGCTAGCTGTGAAATCACCTTCAAATTGTTTCGAATACCAAGCGCATTGAACCCTTCCCCAGCAAAGGGATTCCAGGAGAATTCACCAGCCGGAATCGAGAAGTACCCAAGCATACCAAACAGCAGCAGCATAACGCCAATAGGACCAATTTCTGGTCTGGCAAAAATCGTCGCAAACCAAGATTTTGAGGCGTGTCGATCAGCTTCCTGACGGGTAGTTACAGACGCGTTCATTAGTTTATTCCGCAAAAAAAAGTGGGTAGCCAAAAGCTACCCACCCTGATGATCAGATGCTTATCTGTCTACACCTGCAAGGGAAGCAACAGATGACGCATTTGACTTGTCGACAAAGCCTGGACCTGATGGGATGTTCGCACCAGGGAGCAGCCCTGCGCCGTTGTTATAAAGGTGCAACACTACCACAGGCATGTAGCCCTGCAGACGCTGTTGTTGGTCGATTGTGTACTGAACCTTGCCGGCGTTAATCATGTCCATAACTGGCGGGCTGAGGTCAAAGCATGAGTGGTGGACTGACATGCCAAGCTCATCAATAGCCTGCTGAACACCAACACATACATGTGGACCTACAGACAGAACAGCGTCGATGTCAGGGTTAGCCTGAAGACCGGCAGCAGCACGTGTTGGAATTGTCGCTGGATCGTTCGAGCTGTCGACCAATTTGATAGGAACAGACTCGCCGTAACCATTACATCTGTCATTCAGCGCTGTGTTGTAGGCTTCCTGAATGAAGCATAGACCCTTTGTTGCGCCTTCAGCTTTAGCACGTGCGCCAGCTGACTGACCGGCCAGGAATTCCGGCTGACCAACATGCATCAGAGCACCAACGTCCTTTGATGACTCTAGACCTGAGTTCATTGTGATCACAGGAATACCAGCAGCAACGGCATCCTTGATCGCCTGGCCCAGAGCATCTGGATCTGGCAGAGACACAACGATCCCATCGGGCTGCGTCGCAGCGGCAGCAGTGATTGACTTGGCCATATCACCCATGTCGCCTGATGGGTTAAAGATGTATTCAAAATCTGCACCAACATGACGTGCAGCGTCCTCACCACCCTTTTGCACGACAGGCCAGAAAGGATCCTTGCCCTCACCGTGGGTGATCATAACATAGCGCTCAGCGAACGCGGTGGTCGACAGCATTACCGTT
>CACJUX010000072.1 GCA_902596655.1 uncultured SAR116 cluster alpha proteobacterium
TTCATCCGCAACCGCCTGTGGCCCCTGTTCGTAATGGTCGAAATGCATTGAGTACTGCGCGCGGCCCTGACTCATCGAACGCAGCGTATTGATATAGCCAAACATGTTTGCCAGTGGCACCATTGCATCAATAGCACGGGCATTACCGCGCTGGTCCATACCGCCAACATTACCGCGGCGGCTGTTAAGATCACCAATGATATCACCCATGTATTCCTCAGGTGTAATCACCTCGACCTTCATCACCGGCTCCAGCAACTTTGGACCCGCTTTTTGCATCGCCTCCCGGAAAGCTGCACGGCCTGCAATCTCGAAAGCTAGCACGGATGAGTCAACGTCGTGGCTTGCGCCATCAATTAGTTCGGCCTTAAAGTCGATCACGGGAAATCCGGCTATCGTGCCGCTTTCCTTAGCTTGGATTAGCCCTTTTTCCACGCCCGGTACATATTCCTTAGGCACCGAACCACCAACAACTGAGTTGGCGAATTCATAGCCGCCCTCATTAAGAGGTGAGAAAACGATCTTAACGCGCGCAAACTGACCTGAGCCACCAGACTGCTTCTTGTGAGTGTAGTCAACTTCAACTTCCTTGGTAATGGTCTCACGATAAGCTACCTGAGGAGCGCCAATATTTGCCTCGACTTTGAACTCGCGCTTCAACCGGTCAACGAGGATGTCAAGGTGCAGTTCACCCATGCCCTTCATAATGGTCTGGCCCGACTCGGCGTCTGAACTAACCTGAAAGGACGGGTCTTCCGCGGCGAGGCGCTGCAAACCTGTTGACATTTTTTCCTGGTCGTTCTTTGACTTTGGCTCCACGGCAATTTCAATCACAGGATCAGGAAATGTCATTGTTTCTAGGACCACAGGCTTTGCATTGTCACACAATGTATCACCGGTCGTGGTTTCTTTCATTCCAGCAAGTGCGACAATGTCACCAGCATACGCCTTGTCGATCTCTTCGCGGTTGTTTGAATGCATCATCATCATCCGACCAACACGCTCCTTCTTGCTCTTGGTCGAGTTCATGATGCTGTCACCCTTGTTCAGGGTGCCCGAGTACAGACGCACGAATGTCAGCGAACCAACAAAGGGGTCATTCATGATCTTGAAGGCAAGGCCTGACAAAGGCTCAATATCATCAGCGCTGCGCTCGATGTTTCTTGTCTCGGTCTCGTCACCAGGCGCAAAACCCTTATAGACGGGGACGTCAAGCGGTCCGGGTAAATAGTCAATCACAGCATTCAGCATCGGCTGAACACCCTTATTCTTGAAAGCAGAGCCACACATCACAGGAACGAACGACATGTTCAATGTTCCAAGACGTATCAAACGCTGCAGTGTTGCCTCATCCGGCTCCTCTCCCTCGAGAAACGCTTCCATGGCGTCATCATCCTGCTCAACGGCAAGTTCAACTAATTCAGCGCGCATCTTCGCTGCTTTATGAGCGAGTTCCGGACGGATTTCACGTAGCGACCATGTCGCACCAAGGTCTTCTGAGTCCCACACCCACTCTTTCATTGTGATTAGGTTAACGAGACCTTCAAACTCGTTTTCAGCACCGATTGGCAGATGGATAGGCGCAGGCACAGCGCCCGTGCGATCGCGAATCATGTCAACACAATTAAAGAAATCAGCACCGATTTTGTCCATTTTGTTGACAAAAACCACTCTTGGCACTGAATAGCGATCTGCCTGACGCCAGACTGTCTCAGTCTGTGGCTCAACACCGGCATTAGCGTCCAAAACACAGACTGCACCATCCAGGACGGCCAGCGAGCGCTCTACCTCTATGGTGAAATCCACGTGTCCCGGCGTATCAATAATGTTGAAGCGGAATTTGGCCGCCTCAGGATCCAAGCCGTGCTCGCCTGATGGCGTCTCACCGTCGTTTGTCCGGTACCAAAAACAAGTTGTCGCTGCCGAGGTGATTGTTATGCCACGCTCCTGCTCCTGCTCCATCCAGTCCATGGTGGCATTCCCGTCATGAACCTCACCGATCTTGTGAGACCGGCCAGTGTAGTAAAGAATACGCTCGGTCGCCGTTGTTTTGCCAGCATCAATATGCGCCATGATGCCGAAATTACGATAACGTTCTAAGGGATAGTCGCGTGCCATGGATTGGTCTCCTACCTTAAACGGCTTACCAGCGATAGTGCGAGAAGGCGCGGTTGGCTTCCGCCATCTTGTGGGTGTCTTCACGCTTCTTCACAGCGTTGCCGCGGTTGTTCGACGCATCCAGCAGTTCTGCCGACAGGCGATCAGCCATAGTTGTCTCACCACGCTTGCGTGAACTGTCAATCAGCCAGCGAATGGCAAGTGCCTGTGCCCGCTCAGCACGCACCTCAACAGGCACTTGATAGGTTGCACCACCAACTCGACGGGAGCGTACCTCGAGATGCGGCCGGACATTTTCAAGCGCGTCGTGAAACACCTTCACAGGCTCATTGCCAGATTTTATTTCGATTTTGTCGAAAGCGCCGTAAACAATCTTTTCGGCGACAGATCTCTTACCGTCATACATCAGGCAGGACATGAACTTTGAAACAACAGCATCCTTGTACTTCGGATCAGGAAGAACAGGACGTTTTTCGGCTCTGTGACGACGTGACATCTGTGCCTCTCTTTATTTTGGTCGCTTGGCGCCGTATTTCGACCGACGCTGGCGCCGGTCTGCGACGCCCTGCGTATCAAGCGTCCCGCGAATAATGTGATAACGAACGCCGGGAAGGTCCTTTACACGACCACCGCGAATTAGCACAACTGAGTGCTCCTGCAGATTGTGACCTTCCCCAGGAATATAGCTCGACACTTCAAAACCGTTGGTAAGGCGAACACGCGCAACCTTCCTTAAAGCTGAGTTCGGCTTCTTGGGTGTAGTTGTGTAAACCCTAGTGCAAACGCCACGCTTTTGCGGACACGCTTCCATCGCAGGAACTTTAGTACGTGCAACCGGACGCTTGCGTCCGTGCCGGATCAGCTGATTAATCGTCGGCATTTCTGCCCCTTTTTTGTCTCGACCATTAGCACTTAACGTGCAACAGGGGCCTCCGGCTCACTATTTAATACTGAGCAAAACACCCAACCAAACCCCTGAAAGAGGTATTTTAACCCTTTATATCGATCCAGCGTCTGGCTCTTTGGCTGCAGTTTGCCTCTATTCGCCACTACCTAAATCAAAACGGTGAGCGGAACCTATTTTAACAGCGCGGGCGGGTCAAGCGCTTTTTGCCTAAACTGCCCGTTCTGTTTGTATTTTTTATGATTTGGGACAACTTGTGTCAAAACATTGGTCTAAGCTTCGTTTTCAACCGCCATTTCGGACATCGGCTCATCAGATTCTGCCACGAATTCGGTGTTTTCGATAGCCGGAGCCTGAACCGCGCGCTGTTCCATGATCGCCTTGTCCCGATCGGCCGCAATTCGCCGCAACCGACTCATCACCGAACCCGTACCGGCAGGAATCAGCCGTCCAACGATGACGTTTTCCTTAAGACCATCAAGCGTATCCTGCCGTCCGCTTACCGACGCCTCTGTCAATACGCGGGTTGTTTCCTGAAAAGATGCAGCAGAGATGAATGATTTGGTCTGCAATGATGCCTTGGTAATACCAAGCAAAACAGGCTGCGCCTTGGCCGGTCGCAAACCCTCAGCCTCAATTGCGGAATTAGCCTTGGCGAATTCCTCGCGGTCTACCTGTTCACCAACCAGAAAAGTGCTGTCACCAGCATCTTCAACTTCAACCTTTTGCAGCATCTGGCGGACGATCACCTCGATGTGTTTGTCATTGATCTTCACACCCTGCAGTCGATATACGTCCTGAATTTCCTTGACCAAATAGGCAGCCAGCTGTTCGACACCCAAAATGCTTAGGATATCGTGTGGGACCGGGCTGCCATCGAGCAGCAAATCACCCTTGCGTACCACATCACCCTCATTGACCGCCAACGGACGGCCCTTGGGCAGCAGATATTCCACAGGCTCGGCATCACTCTCCATCGGGATCACCCTGATCCGTCGCTTAGCCTTGTAGTCATTGCCAAACTCAACGCGGCCCTCTGCTTCGGCAATCACAGCAAAATCCTTTGGCTTGCGCGCCTCAAACAGTTCGGCAACACGCGGCAGACCACCGGTGATGTCACGTGTCTTTGACGATTCCCGCGGGATACGTGCCAGCACGTCACCAGCCTCGACCTTCTGGCCATTTTCCACTGACAGGATCGCCCCAGCTGAGAGGAAGTAACGGGCCTCAAGACCATTGGTCAAGGTCAGCACCTCCCCAGCTTCGTCACGCAACGTAACCCGAGGCCGCAGATTCGCACCGCCAGCCGCCTGCTTCCAATCGACAACCTCTCGGCTGGAAATGCCCGTTGCATCGTCAGTGATTTCACGAATCGAAACACCCTCGGTAAGATCGACATAATTAGCGACACCCTGCATCTCGGTGATGATCGGCATCGTGTAAGGATCCCATTCGATCAGCACAGTGCCAGCAGCGACCTCCTCACCCTCAGCGACATATAGCTTACCACCATAAGGTAGGCGATGACGGGCACGCTCACGTCCCTGTTCATCGAGAATCAACAGCTCTGTATTGCGGCTCATCACGATCTGGTTGCCGTCCTTGTCCTTTACGAGATTGGCGTCCTCGAGCTTGATGGAGCCACCAATCGCAGCCTCGATATTTGACTGCTCTGCACCCCGCTGCGCTGCGCCACCAACATGGAATGTGCGCATCGTCAGCTGTGTTCCCGGCTCACCAATGGACTGCGCGGCAATTACACCAACAGCCTCACCGATATTCACATCTGTTCCCCGGGCCAAATCACGGCCATAGCATTTGCAACAGATCCCAGTCTCCGCCTCGCACAAAAGGGCGGAACGGATCAATGCCTGATCAACACCAGCATTCGAAACGCGGTCAGCATGCTCCTCAGTTACCATCTCACCAGCCGAAAGAACAACATCACCAGTTTTCAGATCAACCATATCTTCGGCTAGTACACGGCCGAGGATTCGGTCGAAGAGCGGATCAATGACCTCGCTGCCATTCATCACCGGACGGATTGTTAGGCCCTTAGAGGTGCCACAGTCAGTCTCGTTGACGATGCAATCCTGCGCAACATCAACAAGGCGACGTGTCAAATAACCCGAATTCGCCGTTTTCAAAGCGGTGTCAGCAAGTCCCTTGCGAGCGCCGTGGGTCGAGTTGAAGTATTCCAGAACATTCAGACCCTCTTTGAAAGATGAAATGATCGGTGTCTCGATGATTTCACCAGATGGCTTAGCCATAAGACCGCGCATACCGGCAAGCTGTTTGATCTGCGCAGCAGAACCACGCGCACCAGAATGCGCCATCATCCACACCGAGTTAATTGGCTCACCATCCCTGGTGGTGGAAATGCCCTTCATCATCTCGTCGGCAACCAAATCGGAACACCGCGACCACACGTCAACCACCTTGTTGTACTTCTCACCCTGAGTGATCAGGCCATCAAGATACTGCTGCTCAAAAGTTTTGACCTCGGCCTCCGACTCGGAGACATATTTTTCCTTTAACTCAGGCGTAGTCAGATCAGCAATGCCAAATGAAATACCGGCATCACAGGCCTGGCCAAA
>CACJUX010000073.1 GCA_902596655.1 uncultured SAR116 cluster alpha proteobacterium
TAAGTTTGACCTAATCACAACTAAGTCAGATGTGAGTAAAGAAAAACCAAGCGGAGAAATTTATAAATTCGCACTGGCAAAGCTAGTTGTTTTGCCTGAAAAGGCAATAGCCATTGAGGATACAGAGGTCAATCAGCAAGCTGCATTGGAAAACGAAATCCTGTGTTATTTGTTTGCTGGAGAGTATGCTTCTACTCAACGTAACTTTAATGCAATAAGAACACTTAAGGCTATTAGCTCCAAGCTTGAAACACTGTGATGTTTCTTCTCTCATACAACAATCAAAAAACTTGAAATAATCTTTATTAAATATCCTTAGCCATAGCCCTAGCCTTCACTGACTTTTTCTGACAACGAACCACCTATCTGGTCAATCATCTCTGATAGACATTTGGCTGCTCTTAGCCTGTCACGCATTGCGTGTCTGAAGCCATGCATGATTGTTTTATCTACCTGCGTGTCTCTACAGGAATGGAAACACGCTCCTTGCTGTCATTCTCTGGTAGATAAATTGATAAGAACGGATTGGGGGTTTCTAATCCATGTTCTGCGATAGCCAGATTGAAACTTAGGCAGTTAAAGCAACGGGACGACTTTTGTTTGTTACAGTGGTGCTTTGTTTTTTCATAACTCCTGGAACTGCAACCAGTATAGAGCCCAACAACCATCTTTATAGTGAGTTTTTATACCTCTCTACGAAAACTGAAACAAATGTTTATGACCTATGACGACTTGTCGGATTTTGACCCGTTCCTGCATGGCTTCATTTACATTACGATCAATTAGGTGAACAATCCAAAGTGGTTTTGCCTTTTCAATCATATTAAAGGGCCTCGGATATTTTTCTTTCATGATAGGAGTGGAAAAACATGATAAAAAAAATCTTGGCTATTTGGGCAGGTGGCATCGTTACCTTGTTTTTTGTTTTTGGAGCTAATTTTCTTTTCCCAGAGCTCAACTCGCCAACGGCTAACTTGTTGATTGGCGCATTGCTTGGGGCGCTTGTCTTTTGGCGTGTATTAAAATGGAACAAAGATAGAGCTTTTAACGAGTAAACTGTCAGCTCTGGAGAAAACAAAATGATCGGAACAATCATTCGATTTATGAAACAAGACGGTAGCGCTCAACAAACTGTTAGTATTGATCAACCGCCACGTATTGTAGTCGACGCAATTAAGCATGGCACCCCGCAATTTGTGCGCGATGTATTAACAAAAGGTAGTATTGAGACAGTCGATGTTTTGAAAACAGAAATGTCTGATGAAAAACTTCCAACTGGAAGTGGCGAGAGAGTTGAGACTATCTTGGTCTGCGACTTGGATTGGTTATCTATACACAAATAGGTACTATTATGCAGTAATTTTGGCTTCCATTGACCAGCCAAGTTACAATCTGAAATGCTGTATTATGCCTGGTTGGTCTACAGCCGCCGCTTGACAACATTTTTTGATAAAGGGGCCTCGAATGGACCTGAGTTGATTGCTAGACCAGCCAGCAAAAGTGTGTCGGCGATGGTGCCCAATTCAAAAAAATACAGTAACTGGCGGAGCTTAAAAAGATGATGCACCACATCCATGCGAGTTTTTGGAGAATAAGATGACGAGTTTTAACGTTTGAGATGTATCGTAGTGGATTGTGGTCAGCATCTATAGTGCTGTTCCAACTATAATATATAAATCCTCGCAAGCTTGGATTCTTTACAACGTGGGGGATATAGGCGCTTTTAAAAATCTTCAACCCCATATCTAGTAGTACCAAAAGTTGCGCTTTTGCATGAACGGGTGACGGATTTCGTTGTCAGGTGGTGGCACGTAAATTCTTGAAAAAGCCTTCAGGGCTATCGACACCATTTGGGAAGTCATGCGGCAAGGGCTAACATAGTCGGACTAACATCGATGGCACGATGTCGTTCTTTGGGGTAACCATGTTTTTTATAATTTCCACCTTGGACTCCGGCAAGCTTTGCCGGTCCTTTTTTGTGGCAAGCTTCCAACGGGGACCATTACGATAGACAAACTTGGCTAACAGTAACTTATGTTTGAGGATTTTTTCTTAGCATATCTTAGGTATTTATCAATCAAACATATTGCAAATAGAAATTTGCAATGAGGGCATCACTAGTGATAACTATCGGAAGATGGATTTTGTGGATATTACTGGCAGTTAAAAAATGCAGTGTTCTGGGTCAAACGTGACGCTGTTTAGGTGCGGGTCAATGGGGTAACTGCTTTTCACCTTTTCTTGTGTTGTCTCCGAGATAAGATCCCAGCCCTCTTTGGTTGCATCGATGTGGATTTTTTCCCTTGCCCATAACTTGTTCTCGCAACCCTAGGAACCCAAGTGATTTGTATGAAAACGCCTCGATTTTTAACCTTTAATGAACGTAGAGCAACTTTGTTTGAATTTGGCCGTATTGTTCATGTTGAACAGGATGATGAATGGATTTACGTTCGTAACGAGGAAAGTGCCGAGCTCTTCATGAAGAAGCAGTTTCACCGGTGGCCAAACGTCCTTTTTAAATGTGAGAAATATAAAGCTCTTAAGATGAATGTAGTTGCGCGATGCGCCCTAGGCTCTTCCCATCTCTCACACTTCAACGAAATCTATGTGGATCCGCCTAACGCGCCCCTGCTTAAAGTTCCTAAAGATGGTGAGAAAGCCCCACAGACGGTTGAGCAGTTGGTCTTTGAACGCATATGGAATATGGAGCAGTGGGCACGGAGCCTCGATGAAAAAGAAAATATTGAAGCCGAGCGTAATCGTTATAAAAAGGCGCTGGAATGCCAAGACAAATTAGAAAGGGATCTTTCTGAAGGCACAAAAAAGTTTCTTATGCAAAACTTTGACGAGTTTTCCATTAACCGTACTATTTGGCTACCCATTAAGGATCGGGCTAAGACTCGCGCTGCGCTGAGGCTTGGAGTAGACCTTTCAAACGTATCAAGTGTCCGAGTTCATCTAGAGAGCCATTTATGGAACACAAATTTTATTCATGTGACGCTGATTGATTATGAGGGCATCGATGCGGTTGTTGGTTTGCACCGCAAAAAGAATGGGAAAAATTGGATAGCTACGATCAATAATGGTGACAGTGAGTGGTGGGAACACGAGAGACGACTACTTGGGGATAAGGACGTAGTAGCCTCAATTAGCCATTGGCTGCACTTGTTTAAGCAAGTGCAGGCTAGCAGATACAAGCTCGAACACGTAACCCATGATGCGCCAGTTAAAAAAGTGGCTGACGCCAACATAATTCCGTTTCCAAAAGTTTAGCCGCTGCAAATCAGGGTGAAGAATGAGCAAAGGCATGCGGATAGTGTCTCGCTTGATGGCATGCTCAACGCACATTGCATCGAGGCTTTTAACTACGCTTTGGTCCCTATGAGACATCAATCCAACCACTATCGATTTGCCATTGGACTTCTGGCAACGACCCAACAAAGTCAATCAACACCGGTTGGTCCAGAGCGAATTCACGTTCCAACAAGTAATCTAACACCAAACATAACTCCCAGTCTCCATCTAGCCTGTCGAGTCGTAGGTTTATACCCTCAATGTTTCGATCTACGGGAGTGAATAACGAGACATTAATCGCAGCACAATCAATAGGATTTCCATCTCTATCTAATGGGTAATGTTGCGCCACGAATTCACGAAGATCGGCTCGTCTTACATTTGAACCAGTTAGCCTGAAGAACACATTGACTTGGTATTCCCAAGGCCAATTACCACCGGCGATAGCATCTTCTGCTGTAATTAATTGTTCCTCAGTGGGCTCAAATGTAATCTTCCTATTAAATTTTATAATTTCAACCATATTTGCTCCAATTAAAATCTACCAATACGACAATAACATCTTATTAAATGTTGTGGCTTGCAAATACTAACCGGTTAAATCTTCCCTTGTACGAGGGCATGAATACAATCGAAAGTTACCTATTTCCATTTTGCGGTCGCAAAAATCACGGACTGGTGACTCAAATTTGTATCAACCACCCCAGGAATAAGCACATTCAAAAATTAATGATAATGCCTACCTAACTGTTGTAAGCACAAACTGTGTAAAAACGACGTTTATTGCTAATTTAATTTCCAGTAGAGCCACTTTAAGCTGTTGTATGGCAATTTCCAAAAAGAGTGCAATTCGAATAATTTTGAAAAAGTCGAGATTCTTACAAAGAGGTTGTATCTGCCTTCGACCGTCTCAATTTGGTCATGCGAAAATTAGATAAAGATAAATTTTTACGTTGTACCCATCTCACAGCGCTTGGAAATCGGAGGTGAAATTAATAGAAAGGTCTAAATCAAACGAGTCATAACAATCCAATAGAAAGAGCAGAGCACAGTGACCTCTATCTTAAAGACAGAAAACGGCTAAATAACTATGATCTGGTTATTAAGCTTTCAATTAATTGGGGGTATTATGTTGCTGTCGGCCACGAAAATAATTTTTATGTCGATCTTTCCCTAAACTAGTCCCATGAACTCGGGCCTACAAATTTAGTTTGTCAGAGTCGACAGAATAATCGAAGTTGTCGACGGGGCGAGTCAATTGCTGTGACACATCTTTGACCAAAATAGTATCCGGAGGTGATTTATACAGAAGTAACTTCAATTATTCTAAACACTCTCTACTAAGTGGCCGACGACACTCCAGACCAACTGTTCATTACGCATACTTGGAACATGTAAGTTGGCAGCTTTCTTTAAATTCAAATTAGGAGCGGGTGTGTGATTTAATTTGTCAACCTTCATCGCAGTGCCTTGTTTAGGACGAAGCATAGGACATCTCAAATGCTTTGGACGATTTCATATACGGAGGTGACTACGTTCTTAATTGCAAAACTTAATTTGTTTTCTGGGATGGCCATGGGGGCCGGAGCTGTCTTTTTGATGAAACAATGCCATGAGCAGAGGAAGAAACATGGAAAATTGAAAATATATCGTTCTTCTGAAGTTGCAAATCAAAAGGAGAATGAAGCGTCGGCATAGACAATTTTAGTGGCAAGCAGCAACGGAGTAGCGTCATTCTCATTTCACTAGAAAAGCTTTAGTTAAAACCAATAGATTTCTGTTAGCGTCTGTCACTCCTCAGTCACTTTTGACCCATGACTTTGTATGACAGGGCATTATTTTTGTCGATATCACAGTCGCAATGACGACAACTAGCACAAGGCTCTGAGCAAGAGCCTATTGCGAAACCTTGAAAAAGGAAATGGTGCCAAGGGCTTAGTTCAATGTCCCACTCGGGCACCATTTCATCTCTAAATTTCGATCTAATCTATCTCTTAGGAATATATAGTTTAAGGCCAAACGCCTTATTTTGGATAACGGTTTAGATCACAGTCCGAGGCCCAAGTAACTTGCTCCACGGGCTAGGATAACGATTCTGTTTTCTGGGCCAGAACGTCATTTGATTGCAGGCGACATACTCATTGGTTACGACCGCTCGCGACGTAGGCCGATTTAA
>CACJUX010000074.1 GCA_902596655.1 uncultured SAR116 cluster alpha proteobacterium
GTTTTTTCGCGCATGCTGGCCACCCTTGTCATTTCTCCAGTGCGTTAGATGCACAGCGGTAATTTCACCAATTTGACTTATTTTAATCTAGCCATTCGGTTTTCCTGTAGTCTGTCAAGCATTTCCGTTTTAGTCACTTTAAGATCACCACTCCAACGCGCCACTTTAAGACCCCCGCGTTAGAAAAACACTTTCGAGACTGCCCATGTTGATCATGATACTTCGGCGTATTTTTCTGGGACTGGCGACAATCTCCATCGTTTCACTGATCATTTTTGCTGGCGTTGAAATTCTGCCGGGAGATGCCTGCACACAATATCTGGAACAGGACCAGGCCGATGTGGAGCTTCTGGAGAAATGCCGTGATGATCTGAATCTTAACAGACCGGCCCACGAGCGCTATACGGAATGGGCGCTGGGCGCCCTCACCGGTGATTTGGGCATGTCGGTAAATGGCGAAGCGAAAATCAGCGACCTTGTCGGTGCGCGGTTTGCAAACTCCTTGCTTCTCGCTTTCTTTGCCCTGCTTGTCGGCGTGCCGCTGGCCATGCTACTTGGCGTGATCACCGGTCTCTGGCGTGACCGAAAGCCCGACATCATTTTCTCGACCATCGCCATTTTTGCGATGACCATTCCCGAATTCGTCTCGGCAACGTTGCTGATCCTTGTTTTCAGCGTGTGGCTTGGATGGCTGCCGGGGATTGTCCTGACATCTGCCGGGTCGGCAATTAGCGAATTTTTTCCCGAAATTCTATTGCCGGTGATTGTCCTCTCGCTGGTCATGACAGCGCATGTGATGCGCATGGTCCGTTCCTCGGTGATCGAGGTGATGGCAAGTGACTATGTACAGATGGCGACGCTGAAGGGGGTGCCCTATTGGCAAATGGTGTTCCGCCATGCGCTGCCGAATGCGCTGCTGCCAGCGATCAATGTTGTTGCCCTGACAATTGCCTGGCTGCTTGGCGGCGTCGTTGTCATCGAGGTTGTGTTCAATTATCCCGGGCTTGGTCGGATGATGATTGATGCGATTTCCGACCGTGACCTGCCGGTTGTTCAGGCGATCGCTCTTATTGTTGCCTCGATCTATGTCTGCATCAATCTGACCGCAGATTTGATGACGATGATCGCTAATCCGAAACTGCGCACAATGTATCTGAGAAAATGAAGTCAACAGTAGCTCTCACAGAAAATCCGGCAAAAAGGCAGCGTTATGTTGCGGTGTTGCTTGATATGATGAATCGCCCGTCGGGCGCAATTGGGCTGTCGCTTGTCGTGTTTCATTTGTGTCTCGCCATCATCAGCCCGGTAATTGCGCCCTATGATTTCAAACTCCAGGACGCCTCGCTGATGCTCAGCCAACCAAGCAACGCGCATTGGCTTGGCGCCGATCATCTTGGCCGGGATATCTTTTCACGTACGATGCTTGGGGGGCGTGAGGCTCTGTTGGTGACCGGCATTGCAACGCCTCTTGCCGTTTTGTGGGGTGGCTTTGTCGGCATCCTATTCGGCCTGACCGGAGGCCGGCTTGATGAGATTTTGATGCGGATCGTGGATGCCTTTCTCTCCCTTCCCTGGATTTTGAAAATGCTGGTGCTGATTGTCACTTTTGGCACCGGGCTGGAGGTGCTGATACCAACACTAGCCTTTTTCTATGGCATTCCGGTCATTCGCATTGCCCGCGCCGCCACACATAATGTGATTGCACGTGATTTTGTCTGGGCGGCAAAGGCGCGTGGCCACAGCCAGATCAGCATCATCTGGCGGGAGTTGCTGCCCAATGTTCTAGACACGCTGATGGTCGAGGGAGCGATGCGCTGGTCATGGATGCTGCTGGCCTTTTCCTCACTCTCATTCCTCGGGTTTGGCGTATCGCCACCAACACCTGACTGGGGATTGATGATTTCAGATGCCAGAGGATACATGTCCTTTGCGCCATGGGGCGTCATCGGTCCGGTCGTCGCGCTGTCCTCGCTGATCATCGGTATCAATCTGACTGCCGACGCACTGGCCAAGGCACTTGGCATCGACCGTGCGCAGAAAGCACCGATGTAGGATGAGCGCGCCCACTTTCATCAACATCCAAAACCTTTCTGTTGGCTATACCAGCCAGAGCGGTGAGATCATTCGCGTGCTGCGCGACGTCAGCCTGTCGATCAACCGTGGTGAGAGCATCGGACTTGTTGGTGAGAGTGGATCCGGAAAAAGCACGCTGGCACTTGCGGCGCTCGGTTTTTTCAAGCGTGGTCTGCGCGCCCTCGAGGGGGATGTAGAATTTGACGGCATTGATATGCTGGCCATTGGGCGGGATGATTTACAGGCAATCAGAGGTGGGCGTCTTGCATTGATCCCGCAAAATTCCGGGCAATCTCTGACCCCAACCCTGCGCATCGGCTTGCAGGTTGCGGAGGCACTGCGCCTTCATAGCCAGCTTGATGAGAGCGATTTTGAGGCGCGCGTTGTCGAACTCCTCACCCAGGTTCGTCTACCCGAACCAGCCACACTGTTATCACGCTTCCCGCATGAGCTGTCAGGTGGCCAGCAACAGCGTGTCGCCGTCGCCATGGCGCTTGCCGGAGAGCCTGATGCGCTTCTGCTTGACGAGCCGACAACAGGGCTTGATGTGACGACGCAAGCGCATATTCTCGAGCTGCTGCGTGATCTGGCAAGCGAGCGCAATATGGCAATGCTGTATGTTAGCCATGATCTCGGTGCAATTTCGCGGGTTTGCGACCGGGTTGCGGTGATGTATTCTGGCGAAATTGCTTTAAAAGGCTCGACCAAACAGGTTCTGCTCTCTCCGCGCCATCCCTATGCGCATGGGTTGCTTGCCTCCATCCCCCGGTTAACCCAGACTAGCCTGCCACTAGCGCTAAATGGACGCCCACCAATGCCCGGCGAGACCATCACTGGCTGCGCCTTTGCCGATCGCTGCGCCCTTGCCGACGAGAGATGCCGGTCAACCCCGCCAACGCTGAAACAGCTTGAGAGCGGCGAAAAGGTGCGTTGTTTCCACCCTGACAGGATTGACCAATTGCCGGTGGTGAATAAGATGGTAACGCAGAAAGGTGATGTGTCTGTGGACCACGGCGGTGATGCGCTTGGCCTGAACCAGCTCGCCATCAGCTATGCCATGCCAAGCCTGTGGAACCAGCTCTTTAGCAACGCTAGCATGCCGCCTGACACCGTTGACAATATCAACATTTTTATCAGGGCTGGCGAGACTCTCGGCCTTGTCGGTGAGAGTGGCAGCGGCAAATCAACCATTCTGAAAGCCATCGCCGGGTTGATTTCGCCAAAAACTGGCCATCTTGTCCTTAATGGCGAGGGCAGATTGACACCAAAGGTTGAGGACCGGCCGGCCCTGCACCTGCGTCAAATTCAGATGATCTTTCAGAACCCTGATGACAGCCTCAACCCACGGCATACCATCGCCCAGATCCTAGCCCAGCCCCTGCGGCTCTATTTCAGCCTGACTGGCGAGAAGTTGCGCCAGCGCAGTATTGAGCTGCTTGAACAGGTGCGGCTCGGCAGCCATTATCTTAACCGACTGCCAAACCAGCTTTCGGGCGGCGAAAAACAGCGTGTGGCAGTGGCCCGCGCCTTTGCCGCAGAACCCGCAATCGTGCTATGTGACGAGGTGACTTCGGCACTCGATGTTTCAGTTCAGGCAGCGGTGCTTGATTTGCTGAACGAATTGAAAGCCCAGCGGGGAACAACCTATATCTTCGTGTCGCACGATCTGGCCGTGGTTCGGGCTATTTCCAACCGTGTGGCGGTTCTGTATCAAGGACGTCTGTGTGAGATTGGCCCGGTTGAAGCTGTTTATTCCAAACCATTCCACCCTTATACTGATGTGCTGCTTGGTGCTGTTCTTGAGCCTAACCCAGATTTTATACCAAAATTGAGCGCCGATGATGTGGTTGAGCTGTCACCGCCCAAAACAGGATGCCCGTTCCAGCGCCGATGCCCGCGAAAACTTGGAAAAATCTGTGAGACAGACGTCCCGCCAGCGCGGCTTTTTGACAATGGCCACCAGATCAATTGCCATATCCCAGAGACCGCCCTTTAGGGGCCGGTGCCCTTGGCGATCAGCAAGTTTCATCTGATGTGATCACTAAACCACCTGCCTCACACAGAAAAGACACCAACTCGTTAATGCCGTCATTCTTGCGCATTGACCCAAAAATAAAGGGTAGATCACCCCGGCCCGTTTTGGTATCGGCGCGCATTTGCGCAAGATCAACCTCAACATGCAGCGCCAGTTCGATCTTGTTGACCACAAGCATATCGGATTTAAGAAGAGCTGGCCCCTTCTTGCGGGGAATGTCAGCGCCCATGCAGACATCAATGACATAGATCGTCAAATCGACCAGCTCGGGGCTGAAGGTCGCGGCCAGATTGTCGCCGCCGGATTCGATCAGGATCAGCTCCAGATCAGGAAACCGCTCTTTCAGATCTTCAACCGCCGCCAGATTGACCGAAGCATCCTCGCGTATTGCGGTGTGAGGGCAACCACCCGTTTCCACCCCACGAATACGCTCTGCCGGCAGCGCCTGCGCCCGCACGAGGAAATCTGCATCCTCGCGCGTGTAAATGTCATTGGTAATAACCGCCATTGAGACATGCGGCGCCAGCGCCCGGCACAGGGCTTCGGTCATACTCGTCTTGCCTGCACCAACTGGACCACCAATGCCGACACGTAGCGGCCCGTGCTTTAGGGCAGGTTTTGTGGGTGAGGGTGAGGGTGAGCGCAAGTTCATGTCCGGTAAATCCGCTGTGAAGCTGTTTCATGTTCAAGTGCGCAAAGGTCAGCGGCAAGAGCAAACCCGCCAATTGAATCTGTTTCCGTGGCGAGAACCCTGCTGACCGCCACCTCAACCGACGGTGTCAGCGCAAGAAGGCAGCGCTGCCCATCCAGCTGGCCAATCGGCACAGCCCGTACGGCTACTGAAATCTGCTGTATGCACACAGCCTGCAAGAACGCCGCCAGCGTCGCCTCCCCCGCGATGCCGAGCGATTGTGCCGCGATGCCAATGGCCACCGGATAGCCGAGGCCAACAGACAGATCGAGGCCGTGTGTCCCGCGTATGAGATTGGCAAAGGCCGCGCCAAGCTCAATTGTTTCCTGATGCCGCTCGGCGC
>CACJUX010000075.1 GCA_902596655.1 uncultured SAR116 cluster alpha proteobacterium
TCAATCTAGAATAGGATATTTGGCCCTAATTAATCGCCAAACCGGAATGAGTAAGTCAGTCCACTTGGCTTCTGGCACAACTGCGTCAAATACTGTCCAAAGGCTCGCAAAGACATTGTCAAAGCGGCAAAACGGCGTCAGAAGGTCAAAGACTAGCTAAAGGAAAACATTCTAATTACACGGGTTTGGACAGCTGGCCTCGTAGCAACAGCTGGAGCGGTGTTCTTGATTTAACTCGTGCTCAAGAGAGCCACTGGTGAATGAGGTTAGGGCCACTAGGCGCGGAGGAGACCGATTGACCATACCTCCTAAAAATGCGATTTTTTCACTGTATCAAGGAGGGTTAATTTTAATCCAACCTGCTGCAAATCTTGCATCTTCAAACACTAGGGAGACAACATTGATTAACTTGCTTATACCAGCAGTCACCTGCTTGCCAAAGCTTTCCAGGACAACAGAAAAGAGATAGCGGCTGCCAAACTGAAACTGGCTGGCGCCAAGATCGAAGCTCAAGTTAAAAAAGTTCAGCCTAACGCCAGCCGGGAAGAGAAGGCAATCGACAGCTCTGCAAACAGCCTGAACGAAGAAGCGTGGACTATATGCTTCATCCTCATCATCATCGCTTGCATGGTCCCTGATGCCCAACCCTAAATCAAAGACGGCTTTCGTGTCCTCAATTAAGACAACCCCGAATGGCTGTTGTGGGGAATAGTGGCCTCGATAGCGGCGATCTTCGGCCTCAAGTGCAAATGGCGGTTCAAGAAATGATGAAGTGAAGGGAACTTCGGCTTGTGACAATGGTGACGCTCAACACAGTCGTCAACATGGACCGCTGGTGTGCTGACAAAAGAAGGCGAGGGGACTGATGGGCAAATGGGATCTCCACGAACGCACAACAAAAGAACAAGCGAGACAAAGCAGAATGAACCCAAACTTCGACAAGTGCCTGTCGATGCTCCTTGAGCATGAGGGTGGTTTCGTCGATGGCAAAAAGATCAATGACGCTGGTTGCCTGAGTAACATGGGCATCACCAAGCGCACTTATGACAATTTCCTAGGAACTGACATCGACTAGGAGAGGATGCGCAAACTCACCACAGCTGATGCCGAACCAATCTACGAGGAAGAATACTGGCTTAAATGTCAATACCATGAATTGCCTTCAGGTTTCGACTGGGCGGTTTTCGACTACGCAGTTAATCTGGTCTACGTAGAGCCATAACGGCTCTTCAGAGGACTGCTGGAGTGTCTGCAAACCGCGTAATAGGACCTCAGACCATTGCAGTCGCAAAAGCTGTTGGCCGAGTAACCCTGATTAACAAAATGGCCATGTATCGAGAACAATTCTATCGGTCTCTCGGTAACTTCGACACCTTTTGCAAGGGGTGGCTTCGAAGAAATGATGAGACGCGAGAACAAGCAGTAGCTATAGGCTAGAAGGAGACCCCTCTCCCATTTTTCCTAGTATCTTGCTCATACCCAATCACCGTCATTCTTAGCCGTCAGATAGAAGAAGAACACCCCAACAATCATGCAAATTAAACCCATTCCCCACAAGCCAAAGAAACAGAGGGCAACGTCAACGCAGAATGTGATTAAGCTAAGGGCTACAAGCACAGGACTTATGATAAGTCGCCTTATTCACTTGGTCTAACCCTCGTTTTTCTAGTTAGCCAAGCGATTACAGCAAACGGATGTCTCCAACTTAAAGAGATGTCTGATGGACTTTTTGATTTTGCCAACGAAGCCGAGCCGTAGCTCACCAGGAGGAGCCTAAAAGTGCTGCGCCGTAACACCACGGATGTTCGCGGCATAGCCAGCCCGACCGGAAAAAAGGAAGGGCCGCCACAGCGATTCTAGTGGTTACATCAATTGTGTAGAATCCTTATCATGGTTCGTAATTTAAGATTATAAAATGACAAAAGTGTGTCTAAATCTTTGCGATTTGATAAATCACAAAAAAGGACCACCGTGGATTTGGCTTCACGGTGGCCCAGGGTCGCCAGGTTTATCATCCCTGACTGAGGGAGACACGGAGGCGGCTGAAAACCCCCGCATCAATGCGTAAGAAGTTGATTCAAGAGTGAATCATAACTCCTTGAAGCGACTCGCAAATTCCGTGCCAAAATGAACCAAAAAGGAAGATCAAGATGCCCTACTGACCTCAGATGAAGACATTGAATTAATATTGAAAAATAACTTATTCAATTCATTGATAAATAACTCCACAAAAAGCAAATAGAAGTTCTCATTCTGAACTTTTACATTTTTGGGAGATTAAAAATGAATGTGTTCTTTCACGGAACAATCGAAGCGGGATTCGACGCCCTAAAAGCAAAAATCGAAAGCGATGTGGCTGGGCCTATGGCCGCTCACATCACTGAGTGACGTCTGGCTGACTTAGGTGGCGGTGAGGTGCGCCATGCACTGCACCAACATGGAAGTCATGGGTAAGTTCCTGAGCAGCCCTGAAGAGATGCAATGGGATGAGGATAACTGCGCTGTTTACAAGGCCTACTTTATGGAAGAGATGGAAGGCTAAGTTATTAGGCTAGTAACTGCCCAAAAGGGGGAGCGTCGCGTAAAGGTGGCCCTTTTTTTCAAGTTCGTTATACTGAAACCACATCGCTTCACTGGCGCAATGAGGGGTTTGTAGAGGCAAGTTGCCAACGTCTCAATCAAGTTACGGCACAGTCATAGAAAAGCCTTTGGTCCTAACTGCGCCGAGTTAGTCATGGGAGTTTATTATGACTGAAAGAGCCACTTCGGTGGCTCTTTTTTGGCTGTCATAAAACTGTAACAATTTAACAATATATCGGTGTTTGTCGTGAGCTGCGTGAGGTTTTCAATATCGGAGATTCACTATTTGTTCTTGCGTTGGTAAGACTCTTTGTAATAGCCCAATAAAACGCACTTGTGGGAAACCTCGTGCCTTTACGCATTGGGGCATCCGCGTGTTAACTGATACGAGATTAACGCCTGAAACGGGTCTTTACCTTTCCTCGGCGTAACCAACAACGGAGGTGTTGTCTTCGGGCAACAGCGATCGACAGCGAACCTAAAAAGAGTTGAGCCATAAAGGTCGAACTTATGTATCATCTGGTAGTTCCGCCTCTACAGTCGCTGTTAGAGAGCGCGTTGGACCTTGCAGCAGATCCTGAGCGTCGCATTAAGTTCCAAGCAGATATTCAGGACTACGTCGATATGTCGATATCGTCGACGATTAACCTACCAGCCTGGGGCAGCGACCTAAACAACCCTGACACTGTCGAACCATTCGCACAGATGCTGGCCAAGTACGCTCATCGGCTCAGAGGTTTCACCTGTTACGCCGATGGCAGCCGAGGAGGGCAGCCGCTGACTGCTGTGCCGTGCAGCGAGGCATCAAACAGTCAAGGCGAGGGGATAGTCGAGACGCAAGACATATGCGACATCACCGGTAACGGCGGCAGCTGTGGCGTCTGACAAAAGGAGGCACGAAGTTCGCGATAGTATGTTCAAGGTCCTAGAGGAACACGCCAGGGCCAACCTCGAGTTGCACAAGATGAATGTGAAAGTTTATCTAAACAATCCAGCTGGCATCGGTGAGCACTTCGATGTCATGGAAGCTGTACAAATTGAATTAGACAAAATGGCAACTCATGCTGACAGACTTGAGATGATAAAAAGTCATTTCTAAAATATACAAACCGCAGAGTTATTTCTCTGGGTTTTTTTTCAGACTAGTACCTTGTTGGTTGTAAGCCGATTGGTTCGGAGGTGAACGCAATATCTACTGGCACTTGTGCTGGTCTTTTGAAATAGAAAGTTTGCTGGTGTAATTCAGATCCTGGATTTGCCTTGCTTTCATAAAAATGACCAACAACAGTTACTAGTTCCCAACCCTCATCGCCAAGTGAATTTAACTCTTGTTCAATGGCGAACTCTTCGTCGCTCCAAATATTAATTAACCGTTTGTATTCCCACTTTTGAATTTCCATGCTTGCCCCCGTTTTTCATTCGGACAAACATTTTAAATCATTTGTGTAATTTTGGAATTTACTATTGTGCATAAAAAAGGAGACGAGGTTTCTCCCGCCCCTTTCGTTAGAAAACTCCAGAATTTTCCTGCATAATTAAATGGATGTTTTTTATGTTTCCTATTGTCAACAATATTTAGACATTTGTGTAAACTTTAACCATTTTTAGTTTACATTAATTTACAATAAAAACCTCGAAAAACCTTAGAAAAACCGCAGTAAAACCAATGGTTCGAAATTATGTCGACCCTATAGAGAGGACTACTTTAGTGTCTCTATCGTCAACTACTTCCGACCACTTACAGAAACTACATATAGATTTCACTAAAGTTTCCAAAGAAGTTCTTTGAAGTTCTTCAATTATTCTTTTTGTCGAATTAAACGAAAGTTGAACCAACAGTAATTACACCAATTGCTAAAACAATTAGTGCGAACAATCGTTTCAAAATGTTTTGACTTCGTCGACGATAGGGTTGCTGAAGACCATTGGTCGCAACAACACCCTCGAATATTTTTTTGTCGTCCATAATGTGTCCTGCCTTTTGTTGACGGAGGCTAGTGGCGAACTCCAGTTGACAGATTGTCGCACCGTGGATTGCTGAGGGCTAGCGATAATGACTCGCAATTAGAATTTAACTGATTTGATTTAACGCCGTTTAAGATTGTATGGAAAATGATTTAGTTATGGATGTCAGTGGTTGCTGGGTACGGCGAGTAAAAACAGCTGTTCAGCTGAACCAACGCAGTGATGCGGCAGAGGAACTTTTCCTTGCTCAACACTACGGAGAAGCAACGCCAATAAATCGGACCAGCTATGAGGACGAAGGCATCCAAAGACGACCAAATTTCAATGCGCAATAAACACTGTTGCCGATATAGATTCGCCCCAGTTTGGATCAAAGAAATCAACCGTTGTTCCAATAAAGTTTATCTTAGCTTTACTCGCCGAACACAATTACAAATCCGAGGATTATTATTACCACACTAAATAACCACCAACGGCCAATGGCTCTCCGTTGACCCTCCGGTAATTCGATAGCATCGGTAAAAACAAACCGGAGTTTGTTCCTAAAA
>CACJUX010000076.1 GCA_902596655.1 uncultured SAR116 cluster alpha proteobacterium
CAGGGATAATTTACTTATGCAGGTTGCTGGCCCAGATTGTCTTTGGATCGGAGGGGACAGGGTTATTGGGTGACGGTGCTTGCGCCTTGGGCCTTGGTGGGTGGGTGAAGGCTAATAATAACGCTTTTTTGATACGAAATTTTAGTAGGAGCTCTTCTTCGCCCAGTCAGTTTTGGTAACAAACCCAAGGTCAGAAAGGCAGAAGTGCTCAACTCAGACCAGGGGGGAGATTTTTAGCTCTAACCAAAAAAACATTTCATGTAAACGACATGTAATCTTAATGTTTTTGCAAAAGTAAGTGCCTAAAAGCGCCGTGTTTAATGTTTTTCAGGTGAAACATTGTCTGGCGCAAATGAAAATGTCTTAAAATTTCGCACAATTTGGATTTCTGATACCCATCTCGGAACGCCGGGATCCCGCGCAACTGAACTGCTCCACTTTCTAAAGCACACACGTAGCGACACCCTATATTTAGTTGGCGATATTGTGGATGGCTGGCAGTTAAAAAAACGCTTTTTCTGGCCCCAAACACACAATGACGTGATCCAGAAGTTGTTGCGAAAAGCGCGTCATAGCACCCGCGTGATCTATATCCCGGGTAATCATGATGAAGCTGCCCGCCATTATCTTGGCTTCAATTTTGGAGATATCGAGATTAAGCAAGACCACATTCACAAAACGGCCGATGGCAAACGCTTTTGGGTCGTTCATGGCGATCTTTTCGACAATGTTATCCAACACGCTCGTTGGCTTGCTTATCTTGGTGATCGAGCCTATACGGCTTTGTTAAAATTAAATAGGCTCATAAATTACTTTCGTAGCATGCTATACTTGCCCTACTGGTCGCTCTCACAATTCTTAAAGCATCGCGTAAAGTCAGCGGTTTCATTCATTTCAGCCTTTGAGACAGCGATGCTTACTGAAGCACGAAGACGTCGATGCGACGGCGTTGTTTGCGGCCATATCCATAAGCCAGAAATGCGTGAGGTAAATGGTGTTTTATATTTGAATTCTGGCGATTGGGTGGAGTCCTTGTCGGCACTGGTGGAACATCATGATGGTCGACTAGAGCTACTCAATTGGCAGAATTACGGGCATAAAGTCAGAAACAAAGCTTCCTATCTCAAACCTTCAAATGAACCGGCATTTTTAGGCATTGGTGTGGAACGATGAAAATAGCAATCGTTACCGACGCTTGGTATCCTCAAATTAACGGTGTTGTGAGGACTTTGACAAAAACAGTCGAAGGATTGAGAGCTTGCGACCACGACGTGTTGATAATTACGCCGGAAAAGTTTCGTACAATCCCTTGCCCAACATATCCAGAAATAAGACTTTCGATTTTGCCGGGCAGACATGTTTCACAACAATTGCGCGCCTTTACCCCGGATTGTATTCATATCGCTACTGAGGGACCACTTGGCTTGGCAGCGCGTGCCTTTGCTATACGAAACCAACTTGCTTTCACCACTGCTTATCACACGCGCTTTCCTGAATATGTGCGCTCCCGCATTCTTATCCCGCTTAGCTGGACATATGCGTTTCTGCGTTGGTTCCACAATCCCAGCGAAGTGGTTATGGCACCAACAAACGCAGTTTTAAATGATCTCGAATCAAGACGCATAGGCAAGCCGGTTATCTGGCCGCGGGGTGTGGACCTCGAACTATTCAAGCCGGCAAAAAACGCAGAGAAAATTGACAGTGAAACAAAACCGATATTCATCAATGTTGGCCGAGTGGCTGTGGAAAAGAACATTGAAAGTTTCCTTGATCTGGATCTCCCGGGGGAGAAATGGATTGTTGGTGGCGGCCCAGCCCTAAAAAGAATTAAGGCACGCTACCCACAAGTACGTTTCTTCGGACCAAAAAAGATGGAGGAGCTTCCCGAGATTTACAATCAGGCCGATGTATTTGTCTTTCCAAGCCGCACTGACACTTTTGGCCTCGTTTTGTTGGAGGCAATGGCCTGCGGGTTACCTGTTGCAGCTTTTCCCGTAACCGGGCCAATTGATGTGATCGGGAACTCGGGTGCTGGCATTCTAGATGAAGATCTGCGTAGTGCGGCAATCAGGGCAAGTAAAATCAAGAGGACAACAGCACGAAAACACGCTGAAACTTTTTCCTGGAAAAGCGCAACCGAAATTTTCGCCAGTCATCTGGTAAATGCACGCGTTCGGCAGGATGGCTATCATATAGCTGATAATCCCTATAAAGATAATCAGGGCATCACTCGCGCTATTGCAGCCGCACGTAACAGTTGGGCCGGGCTTGTTTTTGCCTTCCATGAGGAAAGTGCTTTCCGTCAAGAGTTACTTCTAGCCTTGATACTTGTGCCATTAGCACTATGGATGCCAGCAACTGAGATTGAGACAGCATTGATGCTTTCTACCGTTTTGCTTGTGTTTATTGTTGAGCTTCTTAATTCAAGTGTGGAAGCAGCAGTTGATAGAATTAGCTTCAAAAAACACGGCTTGTCAAAACGAGCTAAAGATTATGGCTCTGCGGCGGTGGCGCTCGCGCTAGTCTTGTGTGGCATAATTTATATGAGTTTGGGTTTAAAATACTACAGCTAGCGGCCCCCAGAGGATATGAGGCAAACGTGGGAACTCACTACAAATAAAAGCTTTGTTACATTGCTTTAAGAAAGCGCTTTTTAAGGTTTATGATACTAGCAGCCAACAGAAATTATTCGTTATCTCAACTAACTATAGGGCTTCTGGCAAGTTTTGCTTTCAGCCATCTTGGTTCAAATGATGCGATGTCTTCTGAGGAATACAAATGGGAAGGCAATTGGTTCATTTGTGAATTTGCAAACAGAAAGTTACCACCAAGAGATGGTTGTGCAATGTTTGACGATGAAGGATTTCGCTTTGAAGGGACCCAAATGATATACCTTCAGGTAGTCAATTCTGAAGAGGTCGATTGTGAGAATGGGAAAGTGGGTAAATGCTTCCGTCGTGAAGCACCCTCTGTCGTTGTTAAAACAAAAAAAAGCGGTAAGTCAGAGGCCAACAACGATTGGTTAAGAATTCGTTATTTAGCGTGTGAGCAGAAATTTAGTATTTCTGACACGCAGAATTATAGAGTAGCAAAACCAGTCGGCAAAAAATGTTTTTGGGCCCGCAAGAGAAATTTCTACATCGGACGATTTAAAGGCAATGTTTATGAGAAAGAGTGATGACGCTCCCCTAGTAAGGAGTACAAGCCACGTTATCACACTCACCGTTGAACAGCTTCTCGGTCATGGCTGATTCCGTGGGGGATGCGGCCGATATGGCTGGAAAAGTGATCATAAATCATCAGGGAATGGCAACGTGAAAATTGCGATTATTGGTACTGGTTATGTCGGCCTTGTATCTGGTGCGTGTTTTTCAGAGTTTGGCTTTGATGTTACCTGCATCGACAATGATGCTGACAAAATTACAAGGATTACTGATGGCGTGATGCCAATCTATGAGCCGGGGCTAGAAGACCTTGTCACGCGCAATGTTGATGCTGACAGGTTGCATTTTTCAACCGACATTGGCCCGGCAGTGGCGGCCGCAGATGCGGTTTTCATCGCGGTCGGCACCCCCACTCGCCGTGGCGACGGACATGCTGATCTTACCTATGTTTATGCCGTTGCCGAGAAGATTGCAGCCCACCTTAGGGGCTATACTGTTGTGATCACCAAATCGACGGTTCCTGTTGGCACTGGGAGAGAAGTGAGCACAATCATTCGCAAAGCCAATGCCAACGCCGATTTTGACATTGCCTCAAACCCTGAATTTCTGCGTGAGGGCGCAGCGATTAGTGACTTCATGCGGCCGGATCGGGTGGTGGTTGGCACTGAAGCAGACCGCGCCAAAGACGTTCTGCGGGCGCTTTACCGGCCACTCTTTCTAAACGAGACCCCGATCATGTTTACCGGCCTTGAGACCTCAGAGCTGATCAAATATGCGGGCAATGCGTTTCTTGCCGTAAAAATTTCTTACATCAACCAGATAGCAGATCTGTGTGAGGCAGTTGGTGCAAATGTGCATGATGTCGCCAAGGGCATCGGACTCGATAAACGTATTGGCAGTAAATTTCTACACCCTGGGCCTGGCTATGGTGGTTCATGTTTTCCTAAGGACACGCTGGCCCTAGTTAGAACTGCACAGGCTCATGATGTCCGCATAGGCATTGTCAATGAGGTTGTTGAGTATAACGATGCGCGCAAACAATCTATGTCTCGGCGGGTTATTGACGCCCTTGATGGCGAGATTGAAGGCAAGAGCATCGCGATTTTGGGCCTTGCCTTTAAACCGGAGACGGATGACATGCGGGACAGCCCCTCGCTGTATATCATTCCGCAGCTGTTGGCCGCTGGTGCAGATATCCGCGCTTATGATCCAAAAGCTATGGATGAAGCAAAGCCTCTCTTGCCAAGTTCGGTTCATTTTGCTGACAATGCAGAAGACTGTATCGCCGATGCTGATGCCGTTGTTTTGGTGACCGAATGGAACGAATTCCGCGCCTTGGCCCCGGTGCATTACCTTGCCAAGATGAAGGGCAGGGTCATGGTCGACCTGCGCAATATCTATGCGCCGGATGAAATGGTAGAGGCTGGGCTGAGCTACAATTCAATTGGTCGTTAAGATCACATAAAAATATTCTATTACGGCCCCGCTGGATATTGTGTCGAGATCTCCGCATGAGCTTGAACGAGCTCTAGCCTTCTCAGCAATTCTTAAATTATATCCGCCAATCAAAACATTAAGCTTATCTACAGCTCAAAGTCCGGGCACCACGCTCCACGGACCGGGGTTACTGATGCAGGTTGATTTTAGTGCCGGTTGGGAGGGACGACTTCTTTTGGTGGTTTTGGACAGCTGTAAATCTTCAATTATTTGAGGCAATGCAGTGGAAA
>CACJUX010000077.1 GCA_902596655.1 uncultured SAR116 cluster alpha proteobacterium
AAAAGGGCTATTGCGGCAAAGAAGCTATGGCAAAAGCAGCCAGCGCTGCACGTGGAGACAAGAAAGGCAAGAAGTGCCGTGCGATGCGCACAGACGGTGCTTATATCGAAGCTGGAGAGCAGGATAATCTGATCGTCCAAAAGCTGCAGGAAGATCCAACAGCCTACGGTATCTTTGGCTTTTCATACCTTGATCAGAACTCTGACACGCTGCAGGGCGCAGTCATTAGTGGCACCAACCCAACCTTTGACGAAATTGCAAATGGAACGTACTCAGTGTCCCGCGCTCTATATTTCTATGTGAAGCACGCTCACATGGGCGTTGTTCCCGGGCTGAAAGAGTACATGGCTGAGTGGGTAAAGCATTGGGGTGAAGACGGTGCGCTTTCAGACTCTGGCATGATCCCAATGCCAACAGCTGAGCGTGCAACATTCAAAGCAGCAATGACAGATCTACCGGTTCTTACTGCTGAGATGCTCAAATAGCACTAGACTAACATGCGAGACCCGCGTACCACGTGGGTCTCGTATTTGTTTAACCCTTTGGTTTTGTTTAAGCATACGCCGTTGAGCAGTTGCGTAAATCTTTCCGGTTGCGTTCCCACTTCTCTCTCCAGAAAAAAGAGCGTTAGTATTTCGAAAAAGTTTTGGTGGAGATATTAGGATCATTATTTTTCTGATTTAGCATTTTTTAATGCTAATGAAAAAATTCTAGTTTAACCGCAGTTTTTTAATCGTGTGGAGTTTTGGCCGCAAATCCGTTGGGGAGCTTTAATGACCACATATGCACTGAATGGCCTTGGCCGCGTTGGTAAACTTGCCCTTAAGCCTCTTCTAGAGAGAGGTGCCAAGATCGCCTGGATAAACGATGCAGAGGGTGATGCCGCGATGCATGCCCATCTGCTAGAGTTTGATACTGTACATGGGCGCTGGCAGGCTGACATCTCTCACAACGCTGACGGGGTTACAATCGACGGAACGCATTTGCCATTTATTGGCACGCAGAACCTCTCGGCACTGCCTCTCGAAAGTGTGGACGTGGTCATCGACTGTACCGGTGTTTTCAAGACCGAGGCGAAAATCGCCCCCTATTTTGAAGTGGGCGTGAAGAAAGTTGTGGTGTCGGCGCCGGTCAAAGACGAGGGCGCAGCAAATATCGTTTATGGGGTCAATCATGACATCTATGATAACGCGACGCATCGGATCGTCACTGCAGCGAGCTGCACAACGAATTGCCTCGCACCCGTTGTGAAGGTGATCCACGAGGCGATTGGAATCCGACATGGCTCAATTACCACAATCCATGACTTGACCAATACCCAGACCATAGTCGACCGCCCCGCGCAGGACCTGCGGCGGGCGCGCTCGGCGCTGAACTCGCTGATCCCCACCACCACTGGATCAGCCACAGCGATCACGCTGATCTATCCCGAATTAAAGGGTCGGTTAAACGGTCATGCCGTGCGGGTACCGCTTCTCAATGCTTCGATCACCGACTGTGTGTTTGAGGTGGAGCGGTCGACGACGGTTGAAGAGGTGAACGCACTGTTCAAAGCTGTTGCCGAGAGCTCTTTGGCAGGTATTCTTGGCTATGAGGAGCGCCCGCTTGTTTCAGCCGACTATGTCAATGACACACGGTCAAGCATCGTTGATGCGTCCTCAACCATGGTGGTCAACGGAACGCAGGTGAAGATTTACGCCTGGTACGACAATGAGATGGGCTATGCACACCGCCTCGTTGATGTCGCAATGATGGTTGGGGCTTCGCTTTGACTGACGGCACTGCGTTCAAGCATCCCAAAGGCTTGAGCGCCTACATCGCGGTCACAGGTGCCTATTGGGCTTTTATGCTCACAGATGGCGCGCTAAGGATGCTGGTCCTGTTGCACTTCCATACCCTCGGCTTCTCGCCGATGCAACTTGCTTATCTTTTCGTGCTCTACGAGATTGCCGGTATGATCACAAACTTATCGGCGGGGTGGATCGCAGCGCGTTTTGGGCTTAACTCAACGCTTTATGCGGGCCTCGGACTTCAGGTCGTGGCGCTAAGCGCGCTTTCGTATCTCGATCCAGCCTGGGTAATTGGGTTTTCGGTTGCCTATGTCATGGTTGTGCAGGGCGCAAGCGGCGTGGCCAAGGACCTCGCTAAAATGTCCTCGAAATCCGCTGTTAAACTGCTGGCACCTACCTTGAACGGCGGACTTTTCCGCTGGGTGGCTTTTCTGACTGGCTCAAAGAATATGGTGAAAGGCATCGGTTTTCTGCTTGGCGCGGCGCTTCTGGCGACGCTGGGCTTTGTGTGGGCGGTTCTCGCCATGGCGATGCTCCTTGCGCTGACACTTATGGCGCTACTAATCGCCATGCCACCGGGGCTCCCAAGGGGACGGAAGGGCGCAAAATTCTCCGAGGTCTTTTCGAAGTCCCCAAACGTAAATTGGCTCAGCGTGGCCCGAGTGTTTCTCTTTGGTGCCCGCGACGTATGGTTCGTGGTCGGCATCCCGATCTACTTCTACGCAGCCCTGTCGGATGGCACAACTGAGGGAAACCGATTAGTGTTTTATATGATCGGGATCTTCATGGCTCTCTGGATCATCTTGTACGGAGCGGTTCAAGCTGCAGCACCGCGCCTTCTCCGCGCAGCTAGTTGGTCGGAACACGACTTGATCTGGGCCGCCAGAATGTGGGCGTGGATGCTGGTTCTAGTCCCGGCGGTGCTTACCATCGCAGCGATCCTGTCACCCTCCTCCCCCCAGCCATGGCTTACGATCACGCTCGTAGGCGGCCTGATCGTTTTTGGTGCTGTCTTCGCCGTGAACTCTTCGCTCCATTCCTATCTTATCCTCTCCTTCACGAGGGCTGAACGGGTCACGATGGACGTAGGCTTTTATTACATGGCGAATGCTGGGGGTCGTTTACTTGGCACAGTGCTATCTGGTCTGACCTTCCAGGTCGGGGGACTCGCGCTTATGCTCGGCACAGCGGCTTTAATGGTCGCAATTTCGGCACTGGCTGCTGGTCGCCTTAGTGTCGGATCTTGAACCGAGACCTCCGCATGAGCTTGTCCGGGCTTTAGCCTTTCCAGTAATTTCTTGAATCACGTCCGCCAATCAAAACACAAAGCATGTCTGAAGCTCATAGTCCGGGCACGGTCCGAGCACCCCGCTCCACGGACCGGGGTTACTGATGCTGTTTGGTGGCCTAGATCGTCTCTCGATCGGGGGGGCAGGCTTATTGGGTAGGGGTGCTTGCGCCTTTGGCATTAGGCCTTGGTGGATTGGCTAGGGTGACCTCCCACGATTAACTTGGCGCAGTTAATACCGAGGGCTTTTCTATTACCCTGCCGCCTTTCACAAACTTCCAGTTTCTCTTGATTTTTGGGTTTCGAAAACCAACAGAGCGCCAAGTATGATTGCGAAGCCAATCCATTCGGAAAATGTTAGGAACTGCCCAAGGAACAGAATGGCGATGACCGCCGCAAACAAAGGGTCGACAAGCGTCAGAATTGACGCTCTGGTCACACCGATAATCCTGCATCCTTCAAAGAAGAGCCAGAAACCGAGCATATAAAAGGTGCCGTTGGAGAGGATCGCGATCCACCCGGTCGTCGTTTGTGGCAGGGTAATGTCCTGCCCTAGCGGCAGAAGCACTGCGAGGCTTAGGATCGCCACACTCCAGATATTGGTTTGCAGGTTGACTAGAGCTGATCCGAGGCTGTCTGTAAGGTCACTGGACATAGTGGTGTAAATCATCGCGCAGACCATAGAACCAAAGCATAGCAGCAGCCCACTGACGCTGCCGACCCTTACGGTGTCAAGCATCAGCAGCACAAGGCCAGCCAAAAGTCCAGCAACGGACCCCCATTGCACCATGTTCACCTTCTGTCTGCCACTGAAATGTGACCAGATCGCGATGCCAAGCGGGAACATGTAGAGAATCAGCACTGCAAGGCCGACATCAACGAATTGAACAGCGCTGTAGAGGCAGCCGATCATCCCAACATTGAAGAAGGTGGCAATAATAGTCTTAGCAAGCAACGCCCGTGGAATAAGAAGTCTTGTTCGCTGCATCAAAGTAATTGGGAAGAGAAGCACTGCGCCAATGAGGCACCGAGAGATGAGAAGAGCTATTATTGAAGCGCCTTCATTTATGGAAATCTTGGCAGAGCTCGGCACGAAAGCAATGCATAGCGAAGAGAGCACGACGATAGCCACTCCAACCGCGTCACGCGTAACTTTTTTGTTCACGTTGTGCCAAATCATCCGGGACATTCAGCGGCTGTTAAAGCCGCAAGGTCACTATTCTCCAGGTAATCTCTTGTGACCATGCGAAACCTTTTTGATCCCAAGGTAACATTCAACTCGATCGAAGGACCAAATCAACTTGCGCTGAGCACCTGACCCACCTCTTCGTCAGTCATCACGGGTACTATGCTGATGTCACAGAGGTCGGTCCATTGATTAGAATATTTACCAAGCGATACGGCATCTTCAGCTTCGACAACCATAAACCCTTTGTTGCCGGCCTCATGCCATCTTCCAATCAGTTTCACGCCATCCCATTTCTCTTCCATTGTACCGAAGCGTTCCTGAGCGGCAGTAACATTTTGTACTGGCATTGAGTAATCCACGCGAAAAATCATAGCGATCTCCATGTCCGTAAAAATTATTGATTATTATCGTTACGTAACTGTCGCCCAAAGGAATAGAGCCATGTTTGATCTGAGCCACTGCATTTTTTGCACCGCAACAATGTACTAGCTAACCAGCCAATCCTCAAACAACTCCCACAATCTTGCGTGAACCAAGGTTTGAGGTTCGAGGACTTCCAGTCTGAACACCGTGCTCCACGGACCGGGATTACTGATGCTGTTT
>CACJUX010000078.1 GCA_902596655.1 uncultured SAR116 cluster alpha proteobacterium
ACCCAGCAATATCGGGACTTCACGTTCGTCCTCGGTGCACCATCTTTAGTCCTTCATTTAGCAGTGCGTTAATGGAAGTCGTTCCCCCATCCAATTCCTTCACCTTCAAACAATCCATCCAAAGGTCGTAGTCAATTCTTGCGGCATAGTCGTGTGTAATCTTCATTTAAGTCCTTTCTGATTCCTATCCATTTGAGCGTTCGGTTCGCCCAGCAGTAATGTCTGTTGAGAAATCTCACCAAACATCTTCACCAGCACCTTTCGTGCAGCAATCTCATCTTTTGATTTGATGTATTCGTTACCGAGCGTGACGAGTTTCTTGCCCGATGCGTCTATTCTTTGTTTGAGTTGATGTATGTCCATACCTCTGTTCCTTTCAGAGGTATTTATATGGATTGGATAGTGAGAAATTGAATTAATTCCAAATCTATGTCTTAATTTCAATATGATAGACTTGAAGAGAAATAGTAAGAAAGAGTTAGTGCCTGCCACAGGCAAACGAACACGCTCATCATCCATCTACAAACCTCACCAAACTGAAGACTTCAAAATTAGTCGGGGGAAGTTCTCTGATTTTTTAACATGTCCTCGATGTTTCTACATGGATAGGGTAGTCGGGTTGGAGTCGCCTGGAACGCCTGGGTGGACACTCAACGAAACCACCGACCTTCTCCTCAAAAAAGAATTTGATGCCTGTCGTGCAACCCAAACACCTCATCGGTTGTTTCTAGCAAATGGGTTAAAGCACCTAGTGCCATTCCAGCATCCGGATATGGATAAATGGCGAGATTCACTTCGTCATGGTTTGATGACACGATTTGCAGATACAAACATCATTCTTACAGGTGGTGTTGATGATATCTGGCAGAACACCCACAACGGCAGACTTATTGTTGCAGACTATAAGTCACAAGCGAACACCAAAGAATTAGAACCAGAATCCTATCTCTCAGATCCATATAAAGAGGGTTACAAGGTTCAGATGGATTTCTATGCCTTCCTTCTTCAACAGATGGGTTTTGAAGTTGAGGACAGTGCTTATTTTCTAGTCTGCAACGCTGACAGAGAAGCGGATGGGTTCAACGGTGAGATGAAATTTCAGGAAGTCTTGATACCGTATCAATGCAACTCAGATTGGATTTATGGGCGAGTAACCGAGATGATAGAGTTGATGAATGATAACAACGCACCAGATGCAAACCCAAGTTGCAAAAACTGTGCTTACGTTCGACAAAGAGCATCTTTAGAGAGAAGGTAAGAAGGAACAGTTTAAGAATGATAGAAAAACCGCGAGCGACTCCTGAAAAGCAGAGTGAATATCTCCAAAATCAAGACCCTATCCTAAGAGATATTATTCAGATAGTTGAACTCCCTATTTTGAATGAATGTCGCGAGATTAATTTTCAAGAAATTGTGCGGGTTATTATAGGACAGCAATTATCGGGTGCAGCAGCAAACAAAATTTACTCAAAAATTTTAATAACATATAACAATTTAAAACTCACTCCCAAAAACGCACTTTCGAGAGGTGAAGAGAGTTTTCAGTCATGTGGAGTGTCAAGACCAAAATCGCGCTCAATATTAAAATGTGCCAAATTCTTAACAGAGAACCCCAGTTTTCTTGAGGATTTAAAACACGAAACCTCAACAAACATTATCATCAAGCTTCAAACGCTTCATGGTATTGGCATTTGGTCAGCAAGTATTCTCTGCATGTTCCATTACGGCAAGGAGGATGTTTTTCCTCAAGGAGACGCCACAATCAACAAAGTAATGGGAAAACTTTACGGAGATGGCAAACCGCTAGATCAAGAAAAGCAAATGAAAATAGTCAGGAGGTGGAGTCCATACAAAACCTTTGCATGTAAAATTTTATGGAGTTGGCACGACCAGGGGATGCTAAAATGACGAGTAATTATTATATCTCAATTGTTTTTAATTATATCTTTAACTACTTCCGATATAACAGGCACTGAGACAGAATTACCAAATTGCTTGTAACATTCGTTGATATTGTCATTAAGTTTGAAAGTGTCTGGAAAACCTTGCAATCTTGCCGCTTCTCGGGTGGTAATTCTTCGCAATCTATTATTGTAAAAAACCCCTAGTCTACCCGTGTCTGATGAGGTTAGAGTTACCGAAATTCGATTTGGATCTAAAAACTTAAACACCTCAAACGACATATTTCCGCAAACAGGATCATAACGCCCATCCCAATTCTTCAAATACCCCTTGTTTAAAAGCGATGTGGTAATATTTTCAAATTTATCACTGGAATGAGGGTAAAAAGTGAGTATTTGCTCTTTGGTGAGTTTTTTACCATCCTGATCAACACCAAACTTCTTTTGCCGTCTATTTTGAATTAACAAGTTCATGAACTCTCGTTCATCTTTATTACATGTCCCCTTTAATCCTAAATCCCATGAATGGAGTGACTTTCCCCCTCTGTAATCAATTAATCTATATCCATGGATTTTGTTCAAGTCTCCATCAACAGCAGATTTAACCATTCGATTAAAACTATTTGAGCAGTCAAAATTTACTGGCGGGTTTTTCTCTAATATGTCACTTACGGTTATTAAATTACTCTTACTAAAAAGTTTTAGTTGCTCGGAAGCGGCATTGTAAGAATGGGTATCTTTTACACCAAAAGAACTCACTAAGTTTAATTTTGTTGAAACACCCAAACAACCCACAATGAATAATCGAACACGATTTTGGGGTATCCCATAGTCACTACTATTCAGGATCCGTATCTCCACAGAGTATCCAATCGTCTCAAGAGAGCGTTTTATAGTTTGAAGCGTTCGTCCACCATCATGCGAGAACAAACCTCTTACATTTTCGAGCAATACATACTTTGGTTCCTTTTTTTTCAGTATTCTCTCAATGTCAAAAAACAAAGTGCCTCTTGTGTCAGCAAAACCTGACTTTTTGCCTGCATAAGAGAATGGTTGGCAGGGGAACCCTGCAAGCAAAAAATCAAAATCAGGAATTTGATTTTCGTCTATTTTTTTAACATTTAAATATGGGTCTTCGTTAAAATTTAGTTTATACGTGTCACACGCTGCGCGGTTAATTTCGGAACTCAGAACACACCTGTGGTCTATCCCAAATTCGTCTAGAGCATTCTCTAAACCAAGTCGGATCCCACCTATACCCGCAAATAAATCAATGAATTTAATCACGACAAAACCTGCTCAATAAATTTAACCAAAACTGAAATTTCTTGGTTGGTATAAGCAATATTACAATCACTATTAGAGCAAAGAGTGGACACTGCACTCTTACGCTGAAAGTTGCCTGCGCCGTCAATTATGTATGCTAAATAGTTACCCATTCCTTTAACCATTTCATATGTTTTTTCCGCCTCGTTTGCTTTTCGTTCAATCGTGCTGTTAGTTGTAACCTGAAAAGAAACTTCTACTCCCACGGATCGATCGCTGCCCTTTTTTGAAACAATAATATCAAATGGTTTGTGTTTTCGATCATACCCGTCAATGACCATTTTCCCCGGAGATTTAACAATAAATTCATTGCTGATAATTTCTTTTATTTTTCTTGCCGCAATATGTTGAAGCGCTTGTCCTCCCTCATTTGCTTCAGCACCACCAGTTATTCTACTCACTGAGAGATATCTAGTTTGACAAAATTCCTCCAACTTATCTTTCTCGTTAGAAAATCTCGATAAATTGCAATTTTTGAGCAGCGCATCATTGTTGTTCTCTGTGCCACCAAATAATAATAAAACTGCAGCGTCACGCATCACTGGAAGAAACTTAAAACTCTCCCCGATTTGACGATTATCAATCTTTAAAGAAATATTCGTTAGATTTCCCTTCATTGGCAAAATCTCAAAAAAGATCTTTGATTCAACTGATTTAAATTTATTTCTCAAAAAAAATTTATTTTCTGATTTATCGTAGTCAAACAACGTATCAAATTGTTTATTGATTCTTTGAAATTTCTCTCCGCCAAAGTCTGCGAGTAAAGTTAGGTGTTTCAAAAACAAATTCGGAGATAAAGATGAATTTTCAACCAAATCAAATAAAGCATCGGGAGTGTTATAGTTTGATGAGAGTAGGTCAATAAAGCATGAGTGAGTTTTTTGGAGTATCGAAAAAGGGGAAGACCTAGATACTAAATCGTCAATCTCTTCACTCCACCAAAGGGACGCAAGACCCTCCAACTGAGACACAGTTCGTTTGAATTTATTGAGTTTTTCTCCCATATCGAAAAGATAGCATGCAACACTGTTTAGGTCATTCGTTAATCAGACCATCATGCCTGCATATCGTCAGTTTTTTTGAGAGATAGAAAATGAAGTGCTCTTTCAAGAATGATTTCCCATGCCTCTGGAAGAAGAAGTGGTGACCAATTTTGTATCTAAATTCACGATTTCTATGTGGTTCCAGAACTGGTTGAGAAAGGTCAGTACACGCCTTCAATCGGGGTGCTGGACAGACTCTCCAAAGACTTCATCCAGATAAATCTCACATATCGCTTCGTAGGGTTTGAGGCAGACAATAGTGATGTGATTGTTAATAGATTGGAGACGAAGATTAAATCTGGGGCATTTGGTTTTTCGCCATATTTGAACGGAACCACTCAACCTTATTAAATCAGCATAGATTTGTGCATTCCTTTACAGAAATACCCACGTCAGATTAGATTTTCAGAAAGTATTCAGAGAACAAAATGAATGATTTTCAAAAGGAAGCAGCAGAGTTTTTTCACAAGTGCGTTCAAATCGAACGGACTGAGTTTTTTGGGCATCAAGACCTGATTAAATGGTTACCTGAGTTCCAGCAACATGATGCGAAATGTATGTGCCCACCGTTCATGGGCAAGAACTACAAAA
>CACJUX010000079.1 GCA_902596655.1 uncultured SAR116 cluster alpha proteobacterium
AAGGTCAAAAGCGCGAGATAGGCTTCAATCATCTTGGATCAGCCCTTTGCCGAGTACATCTACATTTTCATGTTCTTAAGCCAGACCGTAATAAAAAGCGAGAAAGGCAACATTATCCCGGCACACAAATAAATACGTGCGCCAGCAAAAATGCTGCGATCTTGTTGTTAAAAAACATTGATCTGCAATGCGCCACAAAGGCGAAAAGTCTTTTTTCAACAGGGTTTGCATATTTGCAAAAGTAGGTGGATCATGATTTTATTACTTAATTTCAGTAATCTACTCTACAGTTACTGATTTTGCGAGGTTGCGTGGCTGGTCGACATCCGTTCCCTTTTCAACAGCGGTCAGATAGGCAAGAATCTGGGCCGGCACCGCCAACAGGATAGGTGCGAGCAACGGGTCGACATCTGGCACAGTGATCACATTACTGGCAAAATCAATCTCGGTCACCGCCTGTTCCTCGGTCAGGAGAATAATCTGCCCACCACGGGCGCTTGCCTCGCGCAGATTGCTCGCCGCCTTACCAAGAACCTCGTCGGCTGCCAGCATGGCAATCACTGGTAGACCGTCTTCGATCAACGCTATCGGGCCATGCTTCATCTCGCCGGACGCAAACCCCTCGGCATGAATATAGCTCAGCTCCTTTAATTTCAGCGCTCCCTCAAGCGCCAGAGGGAAAAGCACATCACGCCCCAGAAACAGCGCGGAGCGGGCACCGGCAAGGTCATGCGCAATCGGCCGAATGGCGTCAATGGACGTCAAAGCCTGACCAACCAGCCCCGGCAGCGCCTGGATTTGCTCATGGATTTCATCGGCACGCTGCGAAGTGATCGTTCCCTTGACCTCGGCAAGGGCGACGGCAAAACTGATCAGAACTGTCAGTTGGGCGGTAAAGGCTTTGGTGCTGGCAACGCCAATTTCAGGACCAGCGCGCGTTGGCATGACAACATTCGCCTCGCGTGCAATGGTACTTTCCGGCACATTGACCAAACCAACTGTCTTCAGATCGTTTTCAGCGGCATGGCGCATCGCCATCAGCGTGTCGAGGCTCTCACCCGACTGGGAAATGGCAATGGCCATCGAAAAGCTGGTGGTGACAGGTTTGCGATAGCGGTATTCAGATGCAATCTCGCATGTCACCGACACCCTTGCCAATCCCTCGATCCAGTAGCGCGCAACCAGCGACGCATAATGGCTGGTTCCGGCGGCCAGCATGACAATGCCGGTAATGTCCCGCAGCTGATCGCGTGACATTGGTGCCGCAATCCGCCCATCGGTCCCAGTCATCGCCGCCAGTGAATGCGCGATGGCATCCGGCTGTTCATGAATTTCCTTTTCCATGTAATGACGATAGCCACCCTTGTCGACCAACCCCTGGCTGGCGGCGACAATAACCTCCTCACGGTTGACCGAAATCCCATCGGCATCAAAAACTGCCGCGCCTTCAGCTGTAACAAAAGCGAAATCATTATCTTTGAGATAGACAACACGCCGAGTCAGATGGGCCAACGCAACGGCATCCGAGCCAATGAAACTGGCGTCATTGCCAAGGCCGATCGCTAGCGGCGAGGCATTCCGTGCGACGATTAGCATGTCGCTATGGTCACTGACAAGTGCAGCAAACGCGTAGGCTCCCTCAATCGCAGCAAGAACAGATTTCGTGGCCTCGGTTGGTGAAAGGCCAGCTTCAAAGGCATCAACGAAAAGATGCGCCAATACCTCACTGTCGGTGTCACTGCTGAACAGATGACCTGCCTTTTCCAGACGCGCACGCAGCTGGCGATGATTTTCGATGATCCCATTATGAACAATCACCACGCGTTCGGCAGCGACATGCGGATGAGCATTTGCCTCTGACACGCCACCGTGCGTGGCCCAACGCGTATGGCCAATGCCAATATTACCACCAAGAGGATTTTTGCGTATCAGACTGTCAAGACTTGCCAGCTTGCCAACCGAGCGTATAATTTCAAACCCACTACCATTGTGAGTAACAATGCCGGCACTATCATAGCCGCGATATTCCAGCCGCCTCAACGCATTTAGGAGTGTGTCTCCACAATTGGCAAGTCCGACAGCGCCTACGATTCCACACATATAACAAACCCCTTGAAGACAAGCCGGAGCCTGATTCAACTATCTTCGTGATACAGTAATAGAGATAATCATGCCGACAAGGAAGGCGGAACTGTGTTATCAACAGCCGAAACAGGAAATAAACCAGAAGTGATACCAGTAAAAAACAGTTTTCAGCAGGGCGAAAGGAAATATCCTATTTTGTGTCAAGTGGAAGATGTGTCACTAACGCATTTTGGTTACAATGCCAGCAAATGCACCGGCGGCTGAGATTTGACCAGAACCAGCGCACAAGCAGGCAAATGATTGGTTTTTGCAACAATTTCAGCTTATAAGTAGAACATGAAAACAGCAGCGATCATTCTAGCGGCAGGCCAGGGAACGCGGATGAATTCCGCCCTTCCCAAACCACTGCATCATGTGGGGGGACGGCCAATGCTGGCCTGGGCCATTGATGCCGCAAAGGCGAGCGGTGCCGACCGCATAGTCACCGTCCTTTCCAAAGAATCCGCCAGCACTCAGGATTGGCTTGGACAACAAGAATTTGCTATTCAGCATCCGCCGCTCGGTACCGGTCATGCGGTTCTGGCGGCGCGAGAGGCGCTGGCGAATTTTGACGGTGTCAGCCTTGTAATGTTTGCCGACACCCCTCTGGTTACTAGCCAAACACTGGTCGCGCTTGCTGGACAGATTGCCGCTGGCCAGGACATCGCCATTCTAGGGTTTGAGACATCACAACCAACTGGCTATGGCCGTATTGTCCTAGACGCCTATGGCAAGGTACAGCAAATCGTTGAGGAACGCGATACCAATGGTGAGGAAGAGGCAATCACCCTTGTCAATGGCGGAATCATGGCGGCACGAAGCCCGCTCCTTTTCGATCTTCTGGAAAGCGTTGACACCAGCAATGCACAAAATGAGATTTATCTGACTGATATCGTTTCCGTGGGTCGCAGCCGCGGGTGTTCTGTCGCCTGCGAGATAACAGGTGGGGAGGAGTTGATCGGAGTTAACAACCGTACCGATCTGGCACGCGCCGAAGCGCTGTTGCAGGCGCAGCTTCGCGAGGCAGCAATGGCATCTGGCGTCACCCTCCAGGCGCCCGATACGGTCTTTCTGAGCGCCGAAAGCGTGATTGAACGCGACGTGACCATTGAACCACATGTCGTGATTGGCACTGGCTGCCACATTGGCGAGGGTAGCATCATCAAGGCATTCTCGCATATCGAGGGGGCACGCCTTGGGGCGTGTTGCGTGATTGGCCCCTTTGCACGCCTGCGCCCTGGAACAAATGCGGCAGATGGCGTCAAAATTGGCAATTTTGTGGAAACCAAGAATGTCATTCTTGGTGATGGTGTGAAAGCCAGCCATCTGACCTATCTTGGTGATGCTGAGATCGGTGCGGCTACAAATATTGGGGCAGGAACCATTACCTGTAATTTCGATGGATTTAACAAATACAGAACCATAGTCGGTAAGAATGCATTCATCGGATCAAACACGGCTCTGGTCGCACCCATAGCCATCGGCGACGGGGCCATAGTAGGCGCGGGCAGCACCATAAGTGATGATGTTTGCGATGACGACATCACCTTCACCCGTGCCACCGTCGAAACCAGACAGCAGGCAGCACCAGCTTTTCGGAATCGCAAGAAAGCAATCAAGGAAGGCAGGGAAGAAAAACAGACATGACTATGATCGCTGGATTGGTCCGCAGAGGATAAAGATGGATGTCAAACTCGTCACTACCGCGCTTTCAGCTATGCAGAGCCGCCGCGTTCTGGTGGTTGGAGATGTCATGCTAGACCGGTTCGTCGATGGCAGTGTCAAACGCATTTCGCCAGAAGCCCCTGTTCCTATCCTGAGTCAGACAAGCAGCAAGCAGATGCCGGGTGGAGCGGCCAATGTTGCCTGCAATCTAGCATATCTGGGATGCCGGGTCCGGCTGATTGGAATATCCGGGCAGGATGAGACAGCGCTGATCCTGCGCCGCAAGATTGAACGCGCACCGGGGATTGAATTCACTCCCTTCATTCTGCCTAGCCGACCGACAAGCGTGAAAACCCGTTACCGTGCAGGCGGACAGCAGATCCTGCGCGTCGATGAGGAAATGACAGAACCGCTTGATGAAGCGAAATTGCTGCAACTGATAGAGGTTATCATCGACAGCATCAAAATGGCTGATATCGTTGTGCTGTCCGATTATGCGAAGGGCTGCCTGCCGCCGCTGGTTATCACCAAGGCTGTCGATGCTGCAAAAAAAGCTGGCAAGATAGTGATTGCTGATCCAAAGCTGGTGGATTTCTCAGCCTATGCGAACGTTGACGTTCTGACACCCAATCTGGCCGAACTGCAGCTTGCCGCTAACGCGGAGCTTGACAATCTAGAGAGTATTGCCGCGGCAGCCTCTGATACCGCGGCATCGCATCACATTGGTGCGGTAATGGCCACCTTGAGTAGCCGCGGGATCATACTGGCGAATGCAGAGGGGCTAATCACCCATGAAGCGGCAACTGCCCGCGATGTATTCGACGTCTCGGGGGCGGGTGACACAGTTGTGGCAACGCTCGCTGCGGCCACAGCTGGCGGTCTTGCGCTTCCCGATGCGGTTAGCCTTGCCAATCTCGCTGCTGGTGTTGCCGTCAGCAAATCCGGGACGGCAATCGTCAGTCCAGGCGAAATTATCGCCTACACGAATCCTGCCTCACAACCGACAAGCATCGCGTATTGGCAGAGACAATGCGCAGAATGGCGCGCCGAGGGGTT
>CACJUX010000080.1 GCA_902596655.1 uncultured SAR116 cluster alpha proteobacterium
AAAACGTGAAAGGATAGAGATCATTCCTGATGCAGTTGCAATGAACATCACTGGCCTATATCTGCCGGCACCAATCGTCGGGCCAGGTTTCATTTATTCGGTCATTGCTTTTTTAGTCGCTATCGTCATTGTTTATATTTTAAAAAGCTGGGCGCAGAAACGTCAGAGTCAAACGGGCCAGCGGTTTCCTGTTTTTTGGACAGCGTTTGGCTTGATCATCGGTTTGACTGTATTGGTTTTCTTGTCGACTGGTAGCCCGCTCAATTGGAGCTATCCTGAATTTAAGACGACTGGCGCGGTTTTACGGCGCGGCTTCCAAAGTGGGTCAGGCATGGTGTTAGTTCCCGAAATGCTAGCGGTATGGCTTGCACTTACGCTCTACACCGCGGCTTTTATTGCGGAGATTGTCCGCGCTGGAATTCTAGCGGTTGCCAAGGGACAGACCGAAGCCGCTTACTCGATCGGCATGCGTCCCGGTATGACTCTACGGCTTATTATTATTCCTCAAGCGCTGCGAGTTATTATTCCGCCATTGACATCGCAATATCTTAATTTGACAAAAAACTCATCCCTTGCCGTAGCTATTGCTTATCCAGAGTTAGTTTCGATTTTTGCCGGCACGGCGCTCAATCAGGTTGGCAAAGAAATTGAGATGATATTCATGATGATGATGGTTTATCTTACTTTCTCAATAGCCACAGCCGCCTTCATGAACTGGTTCAATGCGCGCGTCAAACTAGTGGAGCGATAGACTATGGGAAGCATAAACAAATGACAACGCCTCATAAGTATGTGCGTACAAAAGATGCCCCGTTGTTGCCACCACCGGCAACGGAGGCTGGCATTACTGGTTGGCTCTGGCAGAATATATTTGCCAGCATGGCTGATTTTCAGTCGATTGGAGCAGCTATCCGCTCGCTATTCATGATCACATTCTCTCTTCTGCTTGTTTACGTCTTTTTCGATCAAACTTTTGGGCTGATTGATTTTGCCATCTTATCAGCTGTCTGGTCTGATCCTAATGGGTTAAAACGTGAGGCCTGCTGGACAGTGCAGCAGGGTGGAGCGCTGCCAGATGGATGGCACGGCGCCTGCTGGCCCTTCGTTTGGGCGAAGCAGAAATTTGCTTGGTTCGGTCCCTACCCTAGTGAGGAACTCTGGCGCGTCTACATAGCGCTTGCGGTCGGCACTGTCGGCCTCATCTGGGCGCTGCTAGATCGCATGCCTTACCACCGGCAGGTCGGTGTCCTAATGCTCACAATTTATCCGTTGCTCGCCTTTATTCTGCTCACAGGTGGAAACAGTGACGCTAGCCTTACGAGCATTGGAGTCTGGATCATCGGCGGCCTTGCCATGATTTCTGTAGGCCGTGTAGGTGCCGCGGGGTATCTAGGTGCGATCTTTGCCGAGACTTCAAGCGTTTTTGGTATTGTTGGCTGGGGAATAATTGCACTGAATGTCGTACGCGGTGTCGCAGCTGTAGATTTTAATCTTGTGCCTGTTGGCACGGGAGATTGGGGCGGTCTACTTATCACCCTCGTGGTTGCTCTGACTGGTATTGTCGCATCGCTACCGCTTGGAATCATTTTGGCACTCGGTCGGCGATCACAAATGCCTGTTGTTAGCATCTTATGCACCATTTTCATTGAATTTTGGCGCGGCGTGCCGCTAATAACGGTATTGTTCATGGCCTCAGTCATGCTACCACTTTTCTTGCCGGCTGGGGTCAATTTTGACAATCTTCTCCGAGCGTTGATTGGGGTCATGCTTTTCTCAGCTGCATATATGGCCGAGGTGGTTCGAGGTGGTCTTCAAGGGATCGACAAGGGCCAGTACGAGGGTGCGCAGGCAATGGGACTTTCCTATTGGCAAACGATGCGGTTGATTATCTTACCACAAGCCCTCACACACGTGATACCAGGAATCGTTAACACATTTATTGGTTTGTTTAAGGACACAACCTTAGTATCGATCGTGGGCATCTTTGATCTTCTTGGAGCGGGGCAATCTGCAGTTGCCGATGCTGCCTGGTCAACGCCCGTGCAGGCAATAACTATGTATCTTTATGTTGGTGTCATCTTTTTCATCTTCTGTTTTGGGATGTCACGCTACTCGATTTTTATGGAAAATAAGCTTAGTAAATCCCGTCGGCACTAATGCCAAAGGGTGAAAGAGAGAATAATGTCTGCTTCTAATGCAACAAAAATGCAGATTACCGATGAGGTGATTATCTCAATGTCGCAGGTCAATAAATGGTTTGGAACTTTCCATGTGTTGCGTGACATCAACCTTACCGTCAACAAGGGCGAGCGCATTGTCATCTGTGGTCCGTCGGGATCAGGAAAATCAACACTGATTCGCTGCTTAAACCGGCTTGAGGAACATCAGTCAGGTGATATCAACGTTCAGGGCATAACGCTCAACAATGATCTGAAAAACATCGACGAGATCCGCCGCGAGGTTGGCATGGTGTTCCAGCATTTCAACCTGTTTCCGCATCTGACCATTTTGGAGAATTGCACCCTTGCCCCAATTTGGGTGCGGCGCATGCCAAAGGCCGACGCAGAGGCGATTGCGATGAAATATCTGGAGCGCGTAAAAATCCCAGAACAAGCGCACAAATATCCCGGCCAGCTATCTGGTGGCCAGCAGCAACGCGTTGCAATCGCTCGTTCACTATGCATGGAACCGCAGTTGATGCTCTTTGACGAGCCGACTTCGGCGCTTGATCCAGAAATGATCAAGGAAGTGCTGGACACGATGGTTGCACTTGCCGAAGACGGCATGTCGATGATCTGCGTCACACACGAGATGGGCTTTGCTCGTAAGGTCGCCAACCGTGTGATTTTCATGGATGAGGGCCAAATCATCGAGGAAAAAGAACCTGAGGAATTCTTCAATAATCCAGAAAATGATCGGACTAAGCTCTTCCTAAGTCAGATTCTTGATCACTAGCAGAGACCCTGCGCCCTTTCTCGAACAAACTATCAGACAATACTAAGACAACATTTAGGGGTAGACCCACATCTATCTAAATTCCAAATATTGAAAAGGCAGCGCTTTTTCTTTTTTTGGGTTTGTATGCACTTACTTTCTTGATTAAACCCTTTCATTCACTTGTGATGGGCGTCTTTAACGCTCAACCATTCCTCGTTGTTCTGGCCATATTGAATGTTTTTTGCCGAGGGGTGTTAAAAGATTTATCTCGACAGATATAGATTTTGCCACCTTGATATTAGCCCCGTTTCTTACCTTGCACAGCCTGGACATAACTAACCTTTGCCTCAACCGGTATGTTTGAAGGGCACCACAATATCTATCGTATAGCCACTGCAAACGTTGAAAATCAAAACCAACGACTTTGCATTTTTTAAGGTGTCAATACTTTCAACGCCATCGGCATAAAACGTCTGACTGGCCTGCTTAAGCTCCAAGTGACCATTTTCCAAGAATAGGCCAGCGGTGCTGTTGACGACATTACTGACCAAATCATTGACGCGTGTTCCGATCATCCTGTCGCTACTGCCAGTGCTGCGCGGAAAACGATACTATGGCGATGCGCCACCTCATTGATATCGGTACCATAGCCACCCCCAATTACGGTTGCTACAGCAGAGCCTCGATCCCGGAAATGTCGGATTACCATCTCGTCACGCGCCCTTAAACCAAAATGGCTGAGCGACAATTGCCCTAAGCGGTCATCATTGTGCACGTCAACACCGGCATCATAGAGAACCAGGTCCGGTCGTCGTCTAAGAGCCGTCAGCGCTGACAGTGTGTCCGCCAGCACTGCAAGATAGCCGGTATCACCAGTGCCTTTATCGATCTCGACATCTAAATCGCTCATCGCCCTCCTCGCCGGGTAATTCGTCCTGCAATGCAGCGAGCAGGTGAAAATACGGTCATCACCTTGCAGCATCCGCGCTGTGCCATCGCCTTGATGCACATCACAATCAAGGATCAGCACCTCGCCTGCCGCGCCTTCATCGACAAGCCGCCGTGCCGTATAGACCAGATCATTGAACACACAATAGCCGGCACCATAATCATAATGCGCATGATGCGTTCCACCCGCAGCGTGACAAGCAAGCCCGTTAGCCAGCGCAAGACGTGCTGTAGCTAGGGTGCCATTGGGCGCAAGAAAGGACCGGTTGCGTAACACCTCGCTCCAGGGTAATCCCAGAATGCGCAGTGCACTGACCGACAGCGTTCCCTCCGCCACTGTGTCGATATAGTCCGGACAGTGAACTGTCGCCAGATCATCGCGGGCCGCCGGCTCCGGTTGATGCTGGTCAAAGCGGTCCAACACTCCATCGCGCGCCAGAATCGCAATTAATCGGCTGAATTTGGTAGCTGGAAACTGATGTCCGTCTTGTAGTGGGATATCATAAGAGGGATGCGTTACGAGGCCTAGCATCATCGGCAACTCCTAAAATAGATG
>CACJUX010000081.1 GCA_902596655.1 uncultured SAR116 cluster alpha proteobacterium
GAACATCTAGCTGACCGGTACTGGCTGAAAGAACCAGACATTGCTGTTGTATTTGCAGCAGACAAGATCTTTGTCCAGACTCCTGGCCCAGATGCAGGTAAACAAGTTTATTAATTTGGAGAAGCTAAATGATAAACGAAAATCACCTTCCAGCTCTTCAAGGCATGTTTCCAAGCTGGATTACAACGGCTTCTAGCGATGGTGAGCCAAATACAACCGTGATATCTCAGATCTGGTATGTGAGTGAGACTGAAGTGGCGTTGTCCTTTCAGTTTTTTAACAAAACGAAAAAAAATATAAGCCAAAATCCACATGCGTTCGCGACAATTTTGAACCCAGATACATTCGAAATGTATAATTTAGAACTCGAATACTGCCGAACTGAGAATGATGGTGACCTTTTTGATGAGATGGACATGAAACTTGAGGCAATTGCCTCCATGAGCGGGATGTCAGGTATTTTTGAATTACAGGGTGCTGACATTTACAAGGTGAATTCGATCACAAAAACTAATTGAAAACGCTGTTAAAACTTATTTTTTGAATTGGCTATAGAATTAAGGATTAATTGAAATGAGTAGAATTGAAGCTGAAGCAACCAAGTGTCAGCTAGATCGTCGAAATAAAGAAATAGAAATAATTGAGAAGGTAGCCTCACAGATAAATAAACATCTTGATTCTAAAGTGATCGCTGACACCATGTTAACAAGCATGGATGAACACTTTGATTTTAAACATTCCATGATACTTTTGGTTGATGATAAAAAAGATATTTTAAGGGTGATAGCGACACATGGTTATAAGGATAAAGGTGTAGGCGCTACGGTGAAAATTGGCGTTGGTGTGATAGGTATCGTGGCAAAAAAAAAGAAGTTAATGCGGATGGCCAACATCGGTACACAGAAACAATACATGGAGGCTATAAAAAAACAGATTAAGCCAAAAAGTATCAGTGAAACGGAAACTGATATTAGTCTTCCTGGTCTTTCAAATGCTGAAAGCCAAGTTGCGATACCTATGTTGATAGAAAATGATTTGATAGGCGTCTTTTCTGTAGAAAGCGAAAAAGTAAATATTTTTGATAAATCAGATGAATTGATAATCAAAATATTAGCTAATCAAACCGCCAGTGCTTTGCAAAATGCTAGGCTTTACCAACTAGAACAGCAACGCCGGGAGGAGCTAAAAAAAGCCCATGAGGAATTGGCTGACCTAAACTCAAACCTTGAGAAAAAAGTGGCTGAACGCACGGACGAACTGGTTTTATTGTCTGAAAAGCTTGCCAAATATTTTTCACCCCAAGTTTATAAAACTATTTTTTCTGGCGAAATGGATGTGAAAATTCAAACGCAGAGGAAACCATTAACTGTATTTTTTTGTGATCTACAAGGCTTTACGGAGCTAACCGAGAGATTAGAACCGGAAGTTTTGACAGAGCTATTGACTCAATATCTAACAGAAATGTCAAAAATAGCTATCAAATGGGGTGGGACAATCGACAAATTTATCGGTGACGCCATTCTTGTATTTTTTGGCGATCCTGAAACTAAGGGAAATAAAGAAGATGCTGTAGCATGCGTGTCGATGGCGATGGAAATGCTCGAAAATATAGAGTGGCTTCGTAACGAATGGCGTGAAAGGGGAATAGCAAGATCTCTTAATGCTAGGATGGGCATTCATTCTGGAGTTTGTACGGTTGGAAATTTTGGTTCTGAAGATCGTTTAGATTATACCGTTATTGGAAACGGTGTAAATTTAGCCTCGAGGCTGGAAGCAAAATCAGAGGCAAATAAAATTTTGATATCAGAAGACACCTACCTCCTCATTAAAAAGGAAATAAAATGTATCAAAAAACAGGAAATATCAGTTAAAGGAATGTCTCATCCGATTAATACCTACGAAGTGGCAGGATTTTTAGCAGAAAGCTCGTTTTACTCTTCAAAGTTTGTGAAAGAAATCCCAGGTCTATCGCTCAGCTTTGATCCTAATGAGGTTGAAGACAACGATAGGGCGGTAAAACTAATTTCTGAAGTCTTGAGTCGCTTGGTTTAAGACTACGAATTTTTACCCTTTCTAACTACATTATTCCTTAAATACAAAATTCTTGATCCTCTGCTAGAGCGAAACTCTGGCGGCGAAGTCTAGTCTGAGTTCGCTTGTTATTAACACCACGGGAAAAATTAATTTAGTTGGCCGTGTTTAATACCAGCCCAGATCTTCTTTTAAGCCAAGGGGGTAGGTGGTCCGGTGAGCTTATATAAACCATTGTCTAAAATCCTTTGAGTTTCTCAAACGTGAATTAAAGGAATTCATAGACTTGGTCTTCAAAACACGGAACATGGACTTTGGAAGTGGTGCTGAGGGGCTGAATTTGACTCCCCATAATGCCCCCCAAAAGCCTAAATATTCGCTTGCGAAGGGTTCATGTTGGTGTAACTTCACGTCCTGATTTCTAACCATCAGCCAATCGATACTGTCTATTTTTTTCTGCTGAGTTTTCCCCCAATTAAGCGTCAATGGATAACAAACACAACTTGATTTGTGAGACCAGACATGAAGGCTGTAATTAGAAATGTGCTTGCGCTGAACTTTTGTAAGGGAAGTCCGCTTAAATACCTTGAAGTTGACGACACATTTGCGAAACTGGAGAAAATAACGTTAGCATCGACCGCCCGCCAACGCCAAAAGTAAACCAGCACCTTTCTAGTGAGCCTTTGCGTTTTTCCAAACAAAATGGAGTCGAGAATGATTAGAAACATCGTTGTAGCATTGTTGCTCATTTTTAGTGCAGTAAGCCAACCTGCGATGGCCAGCAATTGCGACAAACACAGTATGAGTATAGCAGGCCAAGCTGCCAGCGCTGGGAAATTTAATACACTCCTGGCTGCTGCAAAAGCCACCAATCTAACGAACGCGCTTTATAATGACGGGCCATTCACTATTTTTGCGCCGACGGACGAAGCCTTTAGTAAATTACCTGATGGTACAGTCGAGAATCTTCTCAAAAACCCAACCGAGCTTAAAAAAGTGCTTAAATATCATCTCGTAAAAGGCAACTTATTATTAGGTGATTTGAATAACGGATCATCAGTTCTGACGGTGTTGGGTTCATCAGTCAGCATAGATACCTCTAATGGGTTGCTCGTGAATAACGCGAAGGTAGTTATGGCAGATTTAGAGGCGACGAATGGTGTAATCCACGTCATCGACAAGGTTTTGTTACCAACGACCTAACGTTCATTTTGCTTTCAGACCGGCGTCTTGTTCGCCGGTCTGGGACCTCATCAAAATCTCGCAGAAAGCTTGAACCAGGATAACCACTGCGAAGTGTTCCAAACCTCTGTTATCTTGTCAAATTTAGCACAAACGACTAGGTGCTTTGAGTATTTAAAGCCCCCTAAGACCCTTGGTTCCCTAATAACTGAGGCAAAGGTGGTACTGATCATCAAGGGGTAATCAGTTGTTGTAGTTTTCAGAAATGAATTCGTGCACCACAACACCCCGTGATCCAACAACTTTAGTTGTTAAGCCTTCTACCGCCGGGAGGTAATGTTCCTCCAAGAGTTTTTGGCATTGGGTGTAAGCTTCCTGATCACGGTATTCGAAAATGATACCAACCCGATGTGATTGCTCTTTGTTCCAGATTTGCGTCACAACCCTCCTGAGCATACCAGCGTCCGTGAATAGTTTTATGACCTCCGGAGTAAAGGCTTTTTCTTGCCTGAGCAAGTAGAGTTCCAATTGCTCTTTGGTTGCAAAATCACGAGTAGAGTAATTGATCATCGATACGTTTGTCATAGCTAATTTGGGTTTCCCTTTTCAAACAGTTTGGACTGTTAAACGTCATCGCTAACATTATCGTAACAGTACCCCATTAGTTTTCCAAGAAAGACATAGGTCCCCTAATATCAATGTTCTTTACTTGTAAGGTAGAGGTCATCATTAAAGATGGATCACTCACTAACTAGGGTTGGCCTCGGGCATACTAGAAACCGTAAGACAATATCTGACCATGATTAAGATGAGGTAAAAAATGCAAGGTACATGAGCTTGCCGTGTCCGTTTTCGTCCGCCTAGGCTAAAGTGCTAGTAGGAGCCATCATCGACATCATACTCAATAAAGAAGAACGTCGGAGAGCAATGACTCGTGAGATGCTACGTATAGCTTCAGTTAAGTGATGGCCTGGTGCTAGCTGAGAGGTGTTCGACGCCCTACTCAGATACCATTTCAGTTCTGACTTTCAATCAATTAGCCAATTCAGTATCTCGCTAACTATAAAATAGATACCATATAGATACCATTTTGCAGTGATTCCGGC
>CACJUX010000082.1 GCA_902596655.1 uncultured SAR116 cluster alpha proteobacterium
GGTGTGGGTGTTTTTGTTGAAGACGTCGCTTAGCCGGCGGCGCAAGCTGAATTCGCCATCTGGGGAAACCCGGCTGGTGAACAGGGGCTGTATCTGACTATGCGGTGTGGCCTCGCACCTGTCCAAGACTGCAGGAGCCGGAACGGGTAACCATTCTGGCTTAATATCCTGTAATAGACGGGGAGCAAGAGCAGAACTACTGCTTGACCTTCTTATGGGCAGGCCAGCGATCTGGTGTTAGTCACCAGATCATTTTGCAACCGAAGATAGGTTTTGCAGGCTTATCTTCACAGAGAGCGGAGACGATCGGTGAACAGATCTGAAAAAGCCGAACTGATCGAAACGCTGCAATCGACCTTCAATGAGTCATCCACAATCGTGGTGGCGCAGCAGGTTGGTATGACCGTTGTAGAGAGCAGCGACCTGCGTGGAAAAATGCGGGAAGTTGGAGCTGGCTTCAAGGTAACCAAGAACAGGATTGCCAAGCTGGCACTCAAGGGCACGCGTTTTGAGGAGCTCGAACCACTTTTCACTGGACCGACTGCCATTGGCACGTCAACTGATCCGGTGGCGGCGGCGAAGGCCCTCGTTGACTATGCCAAGGGTAATGACAAAGTGACCATCGTTGGTGGCAGCATGGATGGGAAGATCCTCGACAAGGCTGGCGTCGAAGCGTTGGCCAAGATGCCGTCCCTTGACGAATTGCGTGGCAAGCTTGTCGGGCTTCTACAGGCACCGGCGGCCAAGGTGGCAGGTGTCACAAAGGCTCCGGCAGGTAAGGTAGCGCGCGTCATCAAGGCACGAGAAGACCAATTGCAGCAAGGTTCGTAACCGACCCGATCAGAAGTTCAAGCCCAATGGAGTAAATCATGGCTGATATCGAAAAAATCGCAGAAGAACTATCCAACCTTACAGTGCTCGAAGCTGCTGACTTGGCAACATTGCTCGAAGAGAAGTGGGGCGTTTCCGCGGCTGCTGCTCCAATGGCCGTCGCTATGCCAGCTGGTGGCGGGGATGCCGGCGATGCCGCTGAGGAAAAGTCAGAATTTGACGTTGTCCTGACAGCTGTTGGTGCCTCCAAGATCAATGTGATCAAGGAAGTACGTGCCATTACTGGACTTGGCCTGAAAGAAGCCAAGGACCTGGTCGAAGGCGCACCTAAAGCTGTTAAGGAAGGTATTGCCAAGGACGAGGCAGAAGAAATCAAAGGCAAGCTGGAAGAGGCTGGCGCAACTGTCGAAGTCAAATAACTTTGGCGGTTCAGCATCTTTACAGTGGCTGAATACTGAACCTGCACCGGACGGTTCTGCCGTTCGGTGCGAGGTCGTTTTTTGATCGGACTTTCAAGGAAAGGTCGAATGCATAGGTTAATGACAGCAATCTTTTGATCAACAGATTGTTTTGTTCAGAATTTTTAAGAGGATTTACTATATGGAATCTCAGATAAGCACACTTGATAGTCGTAAGCGCGTACGCCGCACCTTCGGGCATCTCGAAGAAATCACGCCAATGCCAAACCTTATTGACGTTCAGCGCTCGAGCTATGATACGTTTTTGCAGATGGATATCCCTGTCAGTGAGCGCGGTGATCATGGATTGCAGGAAACCTTCAAGTCTGTTTTTCCCATTGAGGATTTTGCTGGCCGTGCAAAGCTGGAATTTGTCTCCTACGACCTCGAAACACCCAAATATGATGTTGAAGAGTGCCAACAACGCGGTCTAACCTATGCCTCGCCGCTGAAGGTCACGCTCCGTCTTGAGGTTTGGGAAGAGGACGAAGATACCGGTGCGCGTTCAATCCGTGACATCAAGGAACAGGACGTTTATATGGGCGATATGCCACTGATGACGTCAAATGGAACCTTCATTGTCAATGGCACCGAGCGTGTGATCGTCTCACAGATGCACCGCTCTCCTGGCGTGTTTTTTGATCATGATCGCGGAAAGACGCATGCCTCTGGCAAGTTTCTGTTCGCCGCCCGGGTAATCCCCTATCGTGGGTCCTGGCTCGATTTTGAATTCGATGCCAAGGACATCCTAAATGTGCGCATAGACCGCAAGCGTAAATTGCCGGCAACGACACTGATGATGGCGCTTCCTGATGAGGAATCACTATCCTATATCGAAAAATGTGCAGAAACAGGCGAGGCTGTCGACCCTGCCAAGATTGAAGGCATGAGCCGGGATGAAATCCTCTCGCATTTTTACCAATCTGTCAGCTACAAGCGTGACGGCGGGGGCTGGAGCTATGCTTTTGATGCTGACGCGCTGAAGGGAAGCAAGCTGGTCCGGGATCTGGTTGATTCGAAGAACAAGAAGGTGCTGGCTACGGCTGGTACAAAGATGACACCACGCTCCCTACGCAAACTTGCCGAGAGCGGCGTTGAGGCAATCCATGTGCCGGATTCGGACCTGCTCGGACGTTATTTTGCCGATGACATCGTCAATATGGATACTGGTGAGGTGTTTGCTGAGGCCGGCGATGAGTTGACCGAGGATCTGCTGATCAAGCTGTCAGATAATAGTGTTGACGAGATTGATGTGCTCTTCATCGACAATGTTAATTTTGGTCCGCATCTTCGTAATACGCTGGCAGCTGACCGCAACACCTGTCGTGAAGAGGCGCTGGTTGATATCTATCGCGTGATGCGTCCAGGTGAGCCACCAACACTGGAAAGCTCACATGCGCTGTTTGAGGGCCTGTTTTTCAACTCCGACCGGTATGATTTGTCATCTGTTGGCCGAGTGAAAATGAATTCTCGACTGGATATTGACACCGATGACAGCGTCCGTGTGCTTCGTAAGCAGGACATTATGTCGATCCTGAAGGTGTTGACTGGGTTGAAGGATGGCCGTGGTGACATCGATGACATCGATCACCTTGGCAACCGCCGGGTCCGATCGGTTGGTGAATTGATGGAAAACCAGTATCGGATTGGTCTGCTCCGCATGGAACGCGCCATTCGTGAGCGCATGGGTTCGGTTGAGATCGACACCGTAATGCCTGCTGATCTGATCAATGCCAAGCCGGCCGCTGCCGCTGTTCGTGAATTTTTTGGCTCGTCGCAGCTCTCGCAGTTCATGGACCAGACAAATCCGCTGTCTGAAATCACCCATAAGCGCCGTGTGTCGGCACTTGGGCCGGGTGGCCTGACAAGGGAGCGGGCCGGTTTTGAGGTGCGCGACGTGCATCCGACACATTATGGCCGCATTTGCCCTATCGAAACACCCGAGGGACCAAATATCGGTCTGATCAATTCGCTGGCAACCTACGCCAAGATCAACCGCTACGGTTTTATCGAGACCCCGTATCGAAAAGTAGTCGACGGCAAGGTCACGAACGAGGTGAGTTATATCTCGGCAATGGAGGAGGGGCGATACACTATTGCCCAGGCCAATGCCGAGCTTAATGACAAGGGAGCTTTTGTTGGGGAATTGATACCGGTACGCCGGGCTGGTGAGATTGGCCTGGCCCGTCCAACCGATATAGAACTCATGGATGTCTCGCCAAAGCAGCTGGTATCGGTTGCGGCGGCGCTGATCCCATTCCTTGAGAATGATGACGCGAACCGAGCCTTGATGGGGTCTAACATGCAGCGTCAGGCAGTGCCACTGGTCAAGGCCGAGGCACCAATCGTCGGCACAGGCATGGAGGCCCGTGTGGCCCGTGATTCCGGCGTGACCATTGTCGCTCGCAGGGCCGGTGTCATTGACCAAGTTGATGCAACCCGGATCGTGGTCAGGGCTTCCGAGGAAAGCGGCACCGATGTATCACCCGTGGATATTTACTCGCTGCTGAAATTCCAGCGTTCGAACCAGAACACTACGGTGAACCAACGTCCGCTGGTTAAGGTGGGTGATACTGTGCGCCGAGGTGACATTATCGCCGACGGCCCATCAACCGAGGATGGTGAGCTAGCGCTTGGCCGTAATGTACTTGTCGCCTTTATGCCATGGAACGGTTACAATTTTGAGGACTCGATCCTGATTTCAGAACGGATCGTCCGCGATGATGTCTTCACCTCGATCCATATTGAGGAATATGAAGTAATGGCCCGTGATACCAAGCTGGGGCAGGAAGAAATCACCCGCGATATCCCAAATGTTGGAGAGGAGGCGCTGAGGAATCTTGATGAGGCTGGTATCGTCTATGTTGG
>CACJUX010000083.1 GCA_902596655.1 uncultured SAR116 cluster alpha proteobacterium
TGAATTGACTGGGACGCAACACCTGTCCTTTTGCAAAGGGAGCTCCGATCGTCGCGGCCAGCTCAAACAGGCTGTCTGTCTTTTTTGGATCAGGCGAGTCATGTACCCGGAAAACGCATGTCTGGCGCGCGCCAATGAGACTGTCGGCCGCTGCGACATTGGCAGTGACCATGAAATCCTCGATCATCCGCTGCGATTCGCGTTGGCTGCGCTGGCTGATGGCTATGGCTTCACCATCCTCATTCATCACGACCCGGCGTTCTTTGAGATTGAGTGCAAGCGGTTGGCGTTCATTCCGCGCCCGATTAAGGGAGTGCCAGGCACCGAACAGGTTGTGCAAAATGCCGTGCCCAACCCCGACATCAGCCTCATCAAGGCTTCCCTCAAAGACTGACTGCACCTGATCATAGGTCAGTCTGGCATGCGAACGGATCAGCGCGCGGTAGATGCTGAAATCTATCCGCTTGCCATGCTTGTCGATGTTGATTTCGGCCACCACGGCGGCGCGGTCCTCATCAGGGCGTAGCGAACATAAATCATTTGAAATGCCCTCTGGCAGCATTGGCACTACCAGATCTGGCAGATAGACCGAGTTGCCACGACGACGCGCCTCTTCATCAAGTGCGGAACCGGGACGCACATAATGGGCAACATCAGCAATTGCCACCAGAAACCGCCAGCCACTATCATTCACTGGTTCGGCAAAGACAGCATCGTCGAAATCACGGGCATCGGCGCCGTCAATTGTGACCAGTGGCACGTCACGCAAATCGCTGCGTCCTTTTGCTGGTGGTACCTTCAGTCCACGGGACTCGGCCAGAACCGGTTCTGGAAAAACATGTCGGATGCCAAATTCGGCAAGGGCAAGTGCGCTGAATGCACCCTTCTGGTCAACCGGTCCGAGATTGCGGATGGCGCGTGCTGTCTTGCCAAAATAGCCACGCGAGGACACCATTTCAGCTTCGACCAGATCACCGGCATTGCAGGGAAGGTCGGTGAAAGACTGTAAACTCACCGGAAGCCGTTTGCCGCGCTCGGCCGGGACCAGCATCAACCCTTTGGCGGCTGTTTCAACAACGCCAAACAGACGCTGTTGCTGGCGTTTGAGAACACGGATTATACGTGCCTCGTAATGCACCGGTCCAGTCCGGGCAAGGCGGGCCAGGATTGTCTGGCCAATAGCGGGCGCACGCCCGGCCTTGCGGCTTAGAATCACCCGTATCTCCGGTAAATCACCGTCATAATCCGCTGCTGGTCGGGCGAGACCATCGCCATTGTCATCAAATGAGACAAGTTCGAGAACTGTGACTTCGGGTAGTTGGTCCGGGGTGGCGACGCGCCGTCCCTCGCGCCGGTCGATTTTGCCGATCTCGGCCATCTCGCGCAACATGCGCCGCAGGGGCGCGCGTTGATCAGCGGGAAGTTTGAAAGCTCGGGCGATGTCGCGCGGTGAGGGTGGTGTCGGACAGCTGTTTATGAATTCGATGATCGCCGCTTCATCAGGTAGATCGGCTTTCGTCTGGTCCCGTTCTGCCACTAGCTGGCCTTTGGTTCCGCTGTCTTTTTCGCGGCGGCTTTCTTTGTAGCCGTTTTCTTTGCGGTGGTTTTCCTCGCAGCTTTCTTGGCAGTTTTTTTCGTGGTCTTTTTTGCTGCCGGTGCTGTTGCTGCTTTCGCCGCGAGCAACGGCAGCGCTTCCTCAAGCGTCATCTCACTGATATCACTGCCCTTTGCCAGTGTCACCCGCAGCTTGTTATGCTCGACATAGGGGCCATAGCGCCCGGCCTTGACATGCACATCCCCTCCGTCGGGATGCTGACCCAATACCCGCCCCTTTTTCTTGGCGGCCTCGGCAAGCAGGTCAACAGCACGGTTCAGGCCAATGGTCAGTAGATCGTCCTCGGCTGGCAGGCTGGCAAAGCTGCCCTGATATTTCAGATAGGGGCCAAACCGGCCGAGACCAGCTTGGATCATGTCGCCGGTTTCTGGGTGCGGACCAACATCGCGAGGCAGTGCCAACAGGCCGATGGCGCGTTCAAGATCAAGATCAGCTGCCGACAGCCCCTTTGGCAGTGAGGCACGTTTTGGCTTTTTCGTCTCCGGATCGCCAAGCTGGACATAGGGGCCATATGGTCCGCGTCGCAGATAGATCGGCAGGCCGGTCGCAGTGTCATCACCAATGTTCTTATCACTTACGGGCGCATTATCCTCATCGGCGTCATCACCGCTGGAGAGTTGACGGGTGAATTTACACTCCGGATAGTTTGAGCAGCCGACAAACGCGCCAAACTTGCCAAGTTTCAGGCCGAGCCGTCCACCATCACAATTCGGGCAGGTGCGGATCAGCGTACCATCATCACCCTTTTTGAAGAAATGTGGCCCCAGCTCTTCATCCAGCACATCCAGCACATTTGTGATCGTCAGATCCTTTGTATCATCAATGGCGGATTTAAAATCACGCCAGAAGATACCCAGCAGTTCACGCCAATCAAGCTCGCCAGCCGATACTGCATCCAGCTGGTTTTCCAGTTTAGCGGTGAAGTCATACTCGACATAACGGTCAAAGAAATTGTTCAGGAAGGTCGAAACGAGGCGTCCACGGTCTTCTGGAATAAACCGGCTGCGATCCTTGATCACATAGTTGCGTGTCTGCAGAACCTGCATGATTGACGCATAGGTCGATGGTCGGCCGATACCCAGCTCCTCCATGCGTTTGACAAGGCTGGCATCGGTGAAACGAGGTGGCGGTTGAGTAAAGTGCTGCTCAGGAGTGACTTTACGGGTGGCCAGCGCCTCGGCCTTGGACATTTCCGGCAGAATGGCACTACAGGTGGCGCTGCCCCCCTGATTGCCGTCTGCTGACTTTTCACGGTCATCCGAGGCATCCTTGCTTTCACGATAGACCGACATGAAACCGTCAAAGACGATCACCTGTCCATTGGCCCGCAGTGTCACGCTGTCGGCGGCGTCACCAATGTCAACACCTGTCTGGTCAAGCTCTGCTGACTGCATCTGGCTGGCGATTGTCCGCTTCCAGATCAGTTCATAGAGGCGTGCCTGATCATGGTCGAGATAGGACCGCATCTTGTCCGGGGACCGGTTGATATCGGTCGGTCTGATGGCCTCGTGAGCTTCTTGTGCATTCGCGGCCTTCGTCTTGTAGACACGGTGTTTCTCCGGGACATATCGCGCGCCATAGCGGCTGCCGATATCATCGCGCAATGCGGCGATGGCCTCCGCGCCGAGCTGCACACCATCAGTTCGCATATAGGTGATCAGGCCGGTGGTCTCGCTGCCAATATTAATGCCTTCATAGAGCTTCTGGGCAATCTGCATGGTCTGGCTTGCTGAAAAACCAAGTTTGCGAGACGCCTCCTGTTGCAATGTCGAGGTGGTGAAGGGGGGTGATGGATTGCGGCGGACGCGCTTGGTCTCGATGTCCTTGACAAACAGCGCGCAGCTGTCAATTTTCGCTACCGCCACCAGCGCCTTGTCTTCGCCACCAATGCTCAGCTTATCCAGCTTTTCACCATCCAGATGGGTCAGCCGGGCAATGAAATTGCGACCATCGGCCTTTCCCAATTCAGCCTCAACACTCCAATATTCGTCGCTGACAAAGGCTTCGATCTCTGCCTCGCGCTCACAGATCAGGCGAAGGGCAACCGATTGCACGCGGCCGGCGGAACGTGATC
>CACJUX010000084.1 GCA_902596655.1 uncultured SAR116 cluster alpha proteobacterium
GATCAAGAGATTCCTCGAGGGATTTGATCTGCCGGCTGACGGCACTCTGTGTGACGCCGAGCTGGCTAGCTGCTTCTGTAAAGCTCAAACATTTCCCGACGACTGAAAATGTACGCAGCGAAGTGAGGCTGGGCAGAATCTTCATATTTCGCGAGCCTTGGACCATTGAAATTCCAGATATACCGAACCGTAATTCGTGGTGGCGCATGAGTCATGAAAAAAATGAATGACCCCTCTAATTTGTCATTGGCGAGACGTCCTTAATTTCTGGACAATTTGTCTCCTGAATGGGTGCCGTGGAGGTGAAGCAATTGCCAAACGCGCACGTTCAGTTTTGCCAAGACAATGCAGGCGCCATCTCATGATTGCTGATCAACCAATCCCAAAAGCACGCGGACGTCGTCGGAGCCGTCGGGGTGAAGGAATGCAAGCGCCGGCAATCATGCAGCGTCCGTTTGCGCAACTCACACGCCCATATCCGGCTGTTGAACGCATTTCCGATGACCAGATAGAACATATACACCACGCGTCCTTGGAATTGCTTTCCAAAACCGGTTTGGATGTGCTGCATGAAGACGCCCGCGCCATCATGAAAATGGCTGGAGCTGATGTCAAAGAAGGTGACGTACGGGTGCGCTTTGATCCCGATCTGATCAACGGCGCTATCGAAACTGTTCCGTCAGAATTCACTCTTCATGCGCGTAACGAGAAACACAACGTAAACATGGGGGGAGACAATGTTGCGTTTGCCATGATGGCAAGTGCACCGAATTGTTCGGACATCGATAATGGTCGCCGCGCTGGCAACCAAAAGGACTTTCAGAACTTCCTACGATTGGCCCAAACACACAATATTTTGCATATGACGGGGGGGTACCCCGTAGAGCCCGTCGATATTCATGCGTCTGCCCGCCATCTGGATTGTATCCACGATTACATCACATTTACCGACAAGGCATATTGCATCTACTCGCTTGGCGAGGAACGTGTTGCCGATGCGATTGAGATGACCCGGATTGCACATGGTTTGTCGCGAGATCAAATGCGTGATCAAGCCTGCATGTTTTCGATTATCAATACAAATTCTCCACTGCAGCTGGATATTCCGATGATGCAGGGAGTGATGGCATTGTCTGAGATGGGGCAGCCGGTCGTAATAACCCCCTTCACGCTGGCTGGCGCAATGGCACCGGTTACGATTGCCGGGGCGGTAACACTCCAGAATGCCGAGGCTCTCGCAGGCATAGCCTTTACACAGATGGTACGCCCGGGTGCGCCTGTGATGTATGGCGGCTTCACATCTAATGTTGATATGAAGACCGGCTCGCCAGCGTTCGGCACACCAGAATACATGCAGGCACAGCATGTTGGAGGGCAGTTGGCGCGGCGATACAGCATTCCATATCGCTCTTCGAATGTGTGCGCTGCCAATACGGTGGACTCACAAGCAGCATATGAGGCGGTTTTCTCGCTTTGGGGAGCAATCAACGGCGGCGCCAATATGGTCATGCACGGTGCGGGTTGGCTAGAAGGCGGCCTATGTTGTTCGTATGAGAAGGTGATGCTTGATATTGATCTGCTGCAGATGGTCTCGGAATTCCTTCAGCCAGTTTCGACCAGCTCGGACGACCTCGCGCTAGATGCAATCGAGGAGGTTGGGCCAGCAGGCCATTTCTTTGGCACTGAACACACTCAGGAGCGTTACCGCGATGCCTTTTATTCACCAATTCTGAGTGACTGGCGCAATTTTGAAACCTGGCAGGAAGGCGGATCGCCAATCGCGATCGAACGTGCGAATGCCGAGTGGAAAAGCCGCCTTGCTGCCTATGAGCCGCCGCCGCTGGACCCCGTAATTCGGGAAGAACTTGAAGCCTTTGTCGCCAAGCGCAAGGCCGAGGGTGGCGCAGCCACTGACTTCTGACCTTCAAAAAGACTCCAACCGATACATCGTGAAAGATCACTAATGCCGACTATTCAGATTGATACGACCAAAGGCGCAAAGAAACTGCCGACACATGCCAAAGTCGTTGTTGTCGGAGGTGGGGTGGTTGGGTGCTCAATCCTGTTCCATCTGGCCAAGTTCGGCTGGAAAGATGCTGTGCTGCTGGAACGGGACGAGCTGACTTCTGGTTCTTCGTGGCATGCGGCCGGTGGCATTCATACCATCAGTTCGGATCCGAACATCTCACGTCTGCAATCCTACACGATCAATCTTTATAAAGAGATCGAAGAGCTATCCGGCCAGTCCGTCGGCCTGCATCAGACCGGTGGCTTTTATGCCGCCTCCACCAAGGAATGGTATGATTACCTGAAGGGTGAGCGCTCAAAAGCGCGCTACATGAGGCTGGATCAGGAATTCATTTCGCCCAAGGAATTGGCCGAGCGTCACCCTTTGATTGATCCGGACCACTATCATGCGGTACTGTGGGACGCACAGGACGGCCATCTAGACCCGTCCGGCACGACTTATGCGTTTGCCAAGGCGGCAAGGGCGCATGGCGCTCAGTATTTCACCCATTGTGGCGCGACTGCTATGACGCAGCGCCCCGACGGCAGCTGGGACATTGTCACGCCGAAAGGTTCGATCAATGCAGAGCATGTGGTCAATTGCGGTGGTCTGTGGGCGCGCGAGGTCGGTCACATGGCTGGCATTAACCTGCCCGTTCAACCGATGGAGCACCACTATCTGATCACCGAGCCTATGGACGAAGTTGTGAACTTCGGTCAGCAGTTGCCGCACGGCATCGATTTTGAGGCCAACGTGTACTGCCGCCAGGAAGGTCAGGGCATGTTGCTTGGCACCTATGAGGCTAAGGCAACCCCTTGGAAGGTCGGCGGAACTCCATGGGACTTCGGGCACGAATTGCTGCCGCCGGATCTAGATCGCGTGGCTGATCGCCTTGAAATCGCTTTCGAGCGTCTTCCTGCCATGGCCAATGCCGGGATCAAGGATGTGATCAACGGTCCCTTTACCTTTGGCCCGGATGGCAATCCGCTAATTGGTCCTGTTCCAGGCATGCAGAACTACTGGGTAGCCGTCGGCGTCATGGCGGGCTTTTGCCAGGGCGGCGGCGTGGGCCTGACCCTTGCGGAATGGATGATCGACGGGGAGCCATCCATTGATGTCTGGGCGATGGATGTCGCGCGTTTTGGTGAGTTCGCGACACCTGACTGGGGCTCGATCAAATCGTCGGAAAACTACGAACGCCGGTTCGTGATGACCTTCCCGAATGAAACCCTGCCCAAAGGCCGTAAGCAAAAGACGACCGCGCTCTATGATCGTATGATCGCCAAAGGCGCGGTGATGGATCAAAGCTTCGGTCTCGAACACGTGCTCTGGTTTGGGGATAGCCCGGACGACGCGCATGAAGTTCCAACCTTTGAGCGCAACCGGTCGCATGACTATGTCGGGCGGGAAATCAAGGCCGTGCGTGAAGCAGTTGGTGGCATCGAGATCGCCAACTTCGCCAAGCACGAATTCATGGGCGCGGGTGCGCGCGATTTCCTAAACCACATTCTTGCGGGATACGTGCCCAAGCCTGGCCGCGTGACGCTGACACCGCTGCGGCGATCTGACGGTGGCTTGCCTCGCCGAGGATCATTTCATGCTGTTTGGGTCGGGGGTCATGCAAGAGGCGCACCGCCGCTGGTTCGAAAAAGACCTGCCCGCAGGCATTGCC
>CACJUX010000085.1 GCA_902596655.1 uncultured SAR116 cluster alpha proteobacterium
TAATTCATGTTTTTCTGGTCAGCGAAACACAAATTTTATGTGAGTTTTAAAAAATCATGCTTGTAAACACGCAAAGAATGGCTTGGCCTTTACTTTGCTAATAAATCTCCCAGCTTTTGACTATCTATCACATCCTTTTGGAAAAAGGCAGCGAGGAAAATTTAACTCTCGTTTTATTGCTCAAACGGCGAGGATAAAACTTATGTTCTTAAGCTTGTCTTCACTGCAAGTGGTTTTTTCCGCACTGCTTCTCTGACAAAAATAAAAAGGCTGCTTGAAACAATTAACACCATGCCAAAAATTGAATAAGCATTTGGCATCTCTCCAAAAAGGAAGAAGCCCCACGCCCCTGCAAGGAATAAAAGTGAATATTCAAATGGCGCAACTACTGATGGTGTGCCGATTCTGTAGGCAGATGTCAAAAGAAGCATCCCAGTGCTTCCAATTACCGACACTATGCAGATGATAGACAAAACATGGCTGTCTGAAAAACTCCATTGTCGGACGATATACCCCAAAAAAGGAAGATCAAATTCATCTAACCCAAGTATATACAACACAAGGCTGGCGACTCCTGCAAACAATGCTGATCCAAGGTAAAGATGGAGTATTTGCTGCCAAACTGTGTCCTTCTCCTTTGTGTATCTCGCAATCATCATTGAAATAGAGTAGGTCAAAGCTGTGAAAAGAGGAAAAAGGGCTATAGCATTAAATTCATCCGGCGACGGTTGGACAATAAAGATAACCCCAATAAACCCAATTATCATCGCAGCAACCCGAAATATGCCAACTGTCTCTTTCAATACAATTTTTGAAATTGCAGTAATGAAAAGTGGGCTCGCAAAAAACAATGCAGTTGCCTCCGCCAACCTCATGTGGCTTAAAGCAAAATAAAAACACAAAAAACCCATGAAGAACAAAACAACCCTGGATGCGGCAAGAAATGGATAAGAAGATGATATCGTTAATTGTCTTCCAGTAAGTTTAATAAAAATTGAGATCACCAACGCTCCAAGAACTCCTCTCATCGTCAGAACTTGAAGCAATGATCCACCATCTGACAATTGCCGAATTAGCACATCCTGGACACTAAAAATCAGCATCCCAGCTAGGATGAACAACGCACCCCGGAAGTCGTCAGAGGCCATGGCAAAATCCTCTTATTAATCTTTAAAAACTTTGAAGATAGTGCTCTCGTGTTGATTGATTTGCAAGACGTTATTATCAATAAATACAGTATTTTAGTGACTAATTTTTATTCCAAAAACGACAGACATTGGGAGACTTTATAGTCCTAAAAAGGTATGATCAAATATCTAATAATGTGTTATTTTAAGTTCGCCCATTGCCTTCGCAACTAAAAGTCAACATGCTTATTTTTTGGGACGGTATGAAACTGACTTCGAAGGCTCAAATAAATCCGATGAAGTATTAATATGGATAAAACTCAGAACGTTATGTAACTTTTGAAAAAGGATTTTTTACCTAGGAAATTTTTTAAACAAAGGATATTCGAGATGGCTAAATTTAAATCACGTCCCGACACAAGAATTATCCCGACACAGTTCACAGCAATCCTTGGAAAGCAGCCTTATAAAAATTTTGGCATGCGTGCCAAATCTGGGTTAAAGCGCACAGCTTTTCATGATGTGATTGGGAATGCTAAAGAATTTCACATACACAACACCTATTTAAAACCCGACGTATTTACAGACCCCATTGAAGAATACTGGCACATACGAAACTCAGCAGGACTTATTGATGTTACTGGTGAAGAAGTAATCGAAGTGACTGGACCTGACTCTCTTGATCTCGTTAATGATTTAATGCCGCGCGATGTAAAGAAATTACCGGATCAAAAAGCGTTTTACTCGGTTCTATGCCATGCCAATGGTGGAATTGTTGAAGATGGTATTTTTGTGCGTTTCAATGACCAGAAATTCTGGTGGGTTGGAGGGCCTGGTAACGCCGAGGAGCTATTGTACAGTAACATTGGAACTCGCGATGTTGAATTGCAGAGTTATAACGACAGGCTGCATGTCGCAAGTGTTCAAGGACCACTTTCACGAGATATCCTGAATTCTGTTTGTGAGCGTTCTCTCGAGAATGTCCCACCTTTTGGTCTACTAAGTGCCAACTTGTGTGATGTACCTGTTACCATTACGCGAACTGGGTACACTGCTGAATTGGGCTACGATATTTATGTTGATGTAGAGTATGGGCCAAAATTTTTTGTTGATTTAAAGAAGGCAGTTGAAGTTGCGGGTGGCGGACTTGCTGGCAGCCATTCACTTAATATAAGACGAATTGAAGCTGGGATTTTGAATTTTGGGTTCGACTTTGATTGGCAACACACTCCGGTCGATGTCGGGTTGACATGGATGATTAGTGAAACCAAAGGTCCCTATCAATCACGTGAGGCACTAGTTGCAGCGAAACAAAAAAGTCCTGAAAATAAATTTGTAGGCTTTGTATTAGAAGGGCACGAAGTTCCTTTGAGCGGTGATAAGGTTGTGTTGGATGGAGAGGGCGTTGGACTAATTACTTCTTCCACGGGATCGCCTGCGCTGGGAGTGCCAATCGCAATGGGTTATATCGGAGTGGAACATGCTATAACTGGTAAAAAAGTTCAGATTGACTGTGGTGGCTCTTTTAAAGTGGCTCGGGTGGCAACTACTCCATTTATCGACCCTGAACGCAAGCTTATGACAGCTTGATATTTAAGCTAAACGCCAAAATTCAACCTAGAAATTAATTGCCGTATGAACTCTACGTGGAGTTTAAAAGGAAGATGGATAAAAAGAGAACTCGTTACCGCTTTGGTGCTGATATAGGCGGTACGTTTACCGACATTCTGCTTGTGGATGATGATACTGGTCACTTGGTCGCTTTAAAAAAGCCCTCCAATCGTAAGATGCCAGAACAGTCGATAGTTGATGGCCTTGTCCAACTTCACGAAAAGCATGATGTGGAACCTTCTGAAGTGTCCTATTTTTCACATGGCACAACCTTAGGAGTGAACACGCTACTAGAGCGGGATGGCGTGGAAGTGGGATTGCTTACAAGCAAGGGGTTCCGTGATATTCTTGAGTTACGACGTCTGCGCCTTCCACAAGCCAATGATCTTTTTGCGCCTCGTCCTAATACCTTATGCCGTCGCCGTTATGTTTTAGAATTAGAAGAACGCATTGGTCATGATGGCGAAGTGATTCTGCCACTTAAAAAAGAAAATGTCATTGCTGCGGCGCGTAAACTAGCAAAACAAGGAGTCGAAAATATTGCCCTTTGTTTTCTACACTCCTACCGCTTTGACGCCCATGAAAAACAGGCCAAGGATTGGATCAAGACTGAATTCCCAAATATGTACGTAATTGCCTCGAGTGACCTTTGGCCCCAACAACGCGAATATGAGCGCTGTCTTGTGAGTGTGATCAATGCCTATGTAGGTGCGCGAATGCGAGATTGTTTCAGTTCGCTTAAACAAAAAACTGAAGACACAGGGTTACTTGCTCAAATTTTTTCTACAAAGTCTAACGGTGGAGTAATGGGTCTTAAAGGTGCCGGCGAGCGACCCGTAGAAACGTTACTTTCCGGACCCGCTTCTGGTGTCACAGGCGCTTTTTATGTTGGCCAAGCTATAGGCGAAACA
>CACJUX010000086.1 GCA_902596655.1 uncultured SAR116 cluster alpha proteobacterium
TCATATATGGGGCAGGCTTGTTCAGTTTGAAAATCGCTGTATGAGCGTCGGGTGTCTCAATGGCATTGACTTCACGAAAGGAGTTAGGTCCGCGTGGGTGAACCTTTTTCAGAACGTCCATGACGGTGAACTGCACATCGGCGGAGGTGAATGGCTTTCCATCGTGCCACTTCACGCCTTTGCGCAAATTGAATGTCACTGTTTTGCCATCTGTGCTCATCTCATAACTTTCGGCAAGGATTGGGATCATTTTTCCGTCATTGTCATAATCGAATAGACCTTCATAGACCTTAGGCATAACCAAACCGATCGGACCCGAAGTTGACACATATGACGCCAGAGTTGGTGGCTCAGGCTGTACGAGGAAAGACAGAGTCCCCCCGTCCTTTGCGGCATGCGATGAGACATTGCTCAACGCCAATGTGGCTGCAAATAAACAGCCCTTTAAAAGTTTATTCATAATTTTCTCCCTTTAGATTTACGATCAGCGTTAAGCGCTGATTTTCTTGACCCCAAAAGAATATATAACATGGCATTTCTTCTTAGGGGCAAAAGAGCGTTAATCACAAGAGCTTTCAAGTCAAGCTACAAACCATGCCCGAAATGTCTCCTCATCGTGCGATAACTGGCGATGACTGTCACTTAATGTTTATGTGAAAATAGAAAATAGTCCGAAGTTCAATGTTATGTCGGATATTTCTGGGGACAATAGTGAGGTTTTCCTTACAAATCCGTATTCATGCCAATTGAATTTGTTCAGTAAGGATATTTGAACACGCAATGCCGGCATCATCAACGGCAAACGTCGCTGTCAGGAGCTGCTTGAGATATTGCCCCCGCGGGCCTGTCAAGTCCTTTAATGCCGGATGGATGGCTCGTGTTCATAGGTCCAAAGGGGTTGATGAAATTCTACAGCAGACCGCAATAAACCCACTATGTAACAGCACATTTATAATACCTACGTAGTTGGGTATGGTTCCTGTCTACCCATCTTATCGACACATGTATTTGTGGCAGGTCCTTTCCATTACCAGAAGATTTTTGACTGATGTACAAACTAATGTACATAGTAGTGGCTCTTGACTGTGATAGCTGGCTACGTAACCTCTTGATATTGCCTACATCGTGTGTGGTGATGGTATCTGGGCTAGTTATCTATAGCCTCTCGGGTGCGCCATCTGCTGTGACATCGCATGTCCAACACCTTGATTTGTGGGTATTGTGCAATGCTTATGAGGATTTGAGATGTCTACAGGTGTTATTACCAGCTTTACGCTGATTGATTTTCTAAACGAAAGCGAGATGACAGCCTTTTTTGTGTTCGTCGAAAAGAACATGGAAGGTCTTTCTGACGAATTGCGGGCCAATGGGATGACGAAATTCTATGTTACAAGGGTCTTCAACAAAAATGACAAATTTACTGTCGGCAACTGGCTAGAATACAAAGACGCGGATTCCTATAAGGCTTGTGAAGCTATTTGGGCAAAATTCATGACTGAGAAGGGCAACAAGGCAGGATTGATTGGAAAGATCGCGCCGCACAGATGCGTCGTTCAATATGATTACAGCTAGATTCAACGATTGGTCCTTTCTAGGTCTAGCATCCAGCCACGCAGTTGTTAGATTGTGTATCCCTCCCAATAGCCTTCACCATCTGACCTCTTGGACCATCCACCTAGCTGGTCAATCATCTCTGATGGACAATTCACTGACCGCAACCAGTCACGCATTGAATGCCTGAAGCTATGCACAACATAGCCATCACCAATAGTCTGCTTCAGCCATTTGTTCAGCGCAGCACTAGCTGAGTTGGCCTTTCAGCCTTTGCCATTGCAGTAGCGAGGGAAGAGGTAAGGGGAGTGCTGTGACGCTTCTACAGTCCTCTTAGCAGCCCACAGAGATCATCCAACGAGGTGCAGCAATTTCTCACTGCCATTTGTCTTCAAACGCCTCCAAGGATGTGGAAGGATGATGACTTGGGGGATGTCTGCATCCAGTACTACATCATCTCTGGCAAGTCCTGCAGCCTCACTGAGGCGCATACCAGTGTCACTGATAAGTGCCACTAACCAACGAGGTTCATCATCAGTTGTTTGGCAACGCTGTTGAATGATTCTCAAGTTATCCACTGGGATAGGTTGCCGTGTCGATATATCGCCTTTGTTGGGCATGAATGTTCCACTGAAGGCATTCCTTCCTTTCCATTGATTGAAAGGTAAAGGACGACAGTTTCCATAATTGATGGAGAGGTGTCGTTTGTAGTACCAAGCTGAACTAGCTGAATGGTAGGTCTGTCAATCTGCTTTAGACGAAGGCCGAGCCAATAGTCTTCCGGCCTTTGAGACACGCTATGCGCTGTTCTCAATGCAGCATTCAATAACTTGGTTTTGAGACTGAATGAGATGCGCGAGGACTTGTAATGCTGTCTCACATCCAGCGGTACTCGCCGTACACAATAGTAAATGTTATTTCGCCTGGACACATACTGCGCTGCATCCTTGTACATCACTCTGTACATCACAAATCCTAGCAAGTATTACAATAAGCATGCGAATTAATGTGTTAGATATGTTTTGTCACAGTAAATGGCTCACCCGAGAGGTAAGTGGTGCCTTATGTATTTACCAGCTAGATTCCTTGATCTAAGCAGAGCCTAGAAACTCATTCATCAGATTTGCACTCAAGGTGAATCAATGATTTACCCAAATACAACCATCCATATTTGACCCCACCTGCATGGGCAATCCCGTTGCCGACGTATATATTCTTAACCATCGGTGCAGATCAGGTGTCTATCTTGGCAACCACTATCAGTTGCCTTTAATGGCAATTGCATAGGTCACTTACATGCTTATTTTCATGTGATATCACTGTCGATGCTTAAAACGGGGGAGATATATTTAATCCTCTATTCCCGTTGATTACAGGAATGACAGAAATGACAAAGAAACTGAAAAGTCGCCCATGAGGACAATTTCCAGAGGTTTATAAAAACACTGTCATTCTTGTCATTTGTGTTATTGACTTATCCGATTTGATTCTAGCCTCTTTAAGTTGTTCGAGTTCCAAAATAATTGATTTTGGTTTGCGGAGTTAATTACCTCGATGTCAAAATCAAACCATCATGATTATTTGAGACAGGTTGGTGATCGGCATGAACTCATTCGCCCGATTGGCTATCCCCCAAAGAAATACGATATCCTTAATTTCAAGCGCTACAAATACTCTAGTGCTTCTGCATTAGAAGTCAGTGCACAAATAAAAGACAAATTGAATTTTTCACTTATTTCTCACGACATCAGGATTAAATATCCAAAGGGTCACCCACGTTGGAAAAGGTGTTTATTTGGATATTGTGTGCCAGCAACATTCTCGCTTTTGTTCTTCATGGATACCAAAAGCCTTCATCCTTTTACTGGTTCAGACCCAAATGGAGAAAAACATTGGTGGCTTGAGGACCAATTTACTGGGGAAAGGTTCGACGTTACAAGTTGTCAGTACGATGAAGAGGAACTGGCCTTTGTATATTCAAATGGCAAACCGAAAAA
>CACJUX010000087.1 GCA_902596655.1 uncultured SAR116 cluster alpha proteobacterium
AATCATCTAACTTCTGATAAAATTTAAAGTAGTGCCGTGAATGGTGGCTGGTAAAGGCATGAAATCCTGCCAATTAGCGTAAAAAGTGTGCGGTTGAATCATTTTGGGAGGAGGCAAGCCAGATGGTCGTCAAGGAAGTAAATTTATTCCATGTGCGAATGCCTTTACTCGAACCATGGGTTACGGCCTATGGATCGCAGAACAACATTGAAAGCCTGTTTATTAATCTAAAATGTGATGAAGCAGACGGTTGGGGCGAGTGCGCGCCTGCACCGCTGCCACTCTATAACACTGAGTACACAAAAGGTGCTTTTGCGGTTGCGCGTGATGTTTTAGCACCAAAAATAATCGGCAAGTACATCTCAGCGCCTGATCAATTGCAATCACTATTCAGTGAATTCAAGGGTCATGAATTTGCACGATCAGCGTTTGACTCTGCCATGTGGGATGCTTACGCGCATAAATGTGATAAGCCGCTCTGGTCAATGATTGGTGGAGTTAATCAAACCGTTACCGTTGGCGCAGATATACCTGTCCTGCCAACTGCTGTGGAATTGATTGATAGGGTCAGAGAGGCAATCGATCAGGGATTTCCAAGGGTGAAGATTAAATTCAATCGCCGCTGCAGTGTTCAAATGATTGAGCAAGTCCGTAACACATTTCCCGATTTGGTAATGCATATCGACTGCAACAGTGGATTCACTCTTGATGATTTTGCGATGTTTCAGAGGCTAGACCAACTTGATCTGAAAATGATCGAACAGCCACTCGGTTATGATGATTTGATTGACCATGCCGAGCTACAGAGGAAATTACGAACACCCATTTGCCTTGATGAGAGCATCACTTCTGTAAACCGTGCGGCCAAGGCAATCAAAATTGGTGCATGCAGATGGATCAACATAAAGACAAGTCGCGTTGGAGGGCTAACCAATGCTTTGGCGATCCATGATCTGTGTATGACTAAAGATGTACCGATTTGGGTTGGTGGAATGCTGGAGTCAGCCGTTGGTCAAGGGGCTTCCCTTGCGCTGGCGACGAAGGGCAGTGTTGGCTACCCATGTGATATATTTCCAAGCAGTAGGTTTTTTGAAGAAGATTTCTCAACCCCTAAAATCATCCTTTCGGAAAAGGGAAAAATCACCGCGCCGGCGCGCTCTGGCGCTGGTTTCAGTCCAAAAATAGATTTTCTGAAAAAACACAATGTTGCGATGGCAACGATTGAATAGGTAAGAGATAGTGTCAAAATAATTTCGCGCGCAGTCTTCGGTCTGCTGCGATGGGCCAGTCTAAACTGGTACGAGGTCGCGTTCGGATCAAGCGCGATATTCTTGACGGGTAATGGATTCCTATTGTGAACACAGTTTTGCGGCACGATCAAACTCGTCGAAGGGATGCCTACCAGCTAATTGATTGAACAAAATCACACGCGTTCGACTTCGACAAACTGTCAAGGCCCAAGGCGTAAGCAACACCTTTCAAAAAGCCCGCCCATCCAGATCGAAGGACGGTCTGGGCTAGTAACCTTTCTTAGCAACTCCGGTCCACCGAACGTATTTCTCAGACCTTAGGCTTAAAACAGGGTTGCAGAAAAGCTTCATAAGTTGCTTGGTTGATATAATCTTATAAACTAGTAAGACGGCTGGAGTTTCTTAAGTTGTTCTTGCCTTGTTGAGGATTTGAACTCCGCCATATAAACCGCTTTTTGGTGATCTTTAGTTTACGTAGTCGATTTTCATACATCTTGATGTTTTATGTTAGGAATTGAACATTTAACTGGTTTTTATTTTTTTCATAAGACGCTTGGTTAAAGATGTTTTTCGCTAATTAAATGAGCTTTGAGACCTCTATTAAGAAGTTGTGATTTTACGCAAATTAAGCTGACTTGGTCGACTTAACGTGCAAATAAAACTATTTCTTAGCTACAAGGATATTCTGATCATGGATAGAAGTACCGGTAAAATAAATCGAGTTATTTAGAAAGTTAAATAATTCCTATTTGCCTTCCTTTCTCTACGAGCACTTCTGCCTGTCTGATCGAAGCTAGGTCAATCAATTTACCATTAAGAGAGACGGCCCCTTTGCCTGTTTGTTTTGCCTCGTCCATAGCCCTTAGAATAGCGACGGCCTGAGAGATATCTTCTTTGGTTGGCGTCATTACTGCATTTGCTAAATTTATTTGTGAGGGATGTATCGCCCATTTTCCTTCAAAACCCAATGTAGCCGCTCTATTGGCAGCTGCGAGGAAACCATCATCGTCGGAAAAGTCGCCGAATGGCCCGTCTATTGGGCGCAAGCCATTAGCTCTTGCTGCAACTACGAGCCTTGATAGCGCGTAATGCCACATATCACCCCAATGGGTCTCACGTGGTTTGTCAGTATCCCCGTCTGTTAAGACTGAATAGTTCTCGTTGACACCACCGATGGCAGTTGTCCTAGCTTTTGTAGAGGCGGCGTAATCTGCTACACCAAAGTGTAGGCTCTCATTTCGTTTTGAAGCGGCAGCAATACTCTCGATATTTTGCATGCCAAGTGCTGTTTCTATGATATGCTCAAATCCAATAGGCTTCTTGATTGAAACAGCTTGCTCAATCTGACTGACCAACATGTCCAAAGCATAAACATCTGAAGCGATGCCAACTTTTGGTATCATTAAGAGGTCTAACTTATCACCTGCTTTCTCTAAAACATCGACAACGTCTCTATACATGTAATGTGTATCAAGCCCATTAATTCTTACCGAAATAGTTTTTTCTGACCAATCAATATCGTTTAAACCGTCGATGACATTTTTGCGTGCTTGCACTTTTTGTTCAGGTGCTACAGCATCCTCTAAATCGAGAAAAATTATATCAGCGTCAGATTTGGCGGCTTTTTCAAAAAGTTCAGGTTGGCTGCCTGGAACAGCAAGCTCTGATCTGTTCAGGCGAGCAGGGGCGTTTATAATTTCAAAAAAGCTCATGTTACCACCATGAAAAAGGTTGCTGAACACTGTGTATGGTTCAAGAAGGGGCAGATAAGGTCTCTTTAATCTAGTATAGAGGCGATTGTCTTTCCAATTACTGCAGGGTTTGGAGCGACAGTTACGCCTACTGAACTAAGCATTTCAACTTTTTCTTCAGCAGTTTCTCCGTAGGCAGAGATGATGGCACCAGCGTGGCCCATAGTTTTGCCTCTGGGCGCTGTCAAGCCAGCAACATATGCAACCACTGGCTTAGATATATGCTTACCAATAAATTCCGCGCCCTCTGCCTCCTGTGGCCCACCAATTTCACCAATCAAAGCAATGATTTCAGTTTCTTCATCTTCATTAAACCTTTCTAAAATATCGCGAAAAGAGGAACCGTTGATAGGGTCGCCGCCTATCCCAACAGAAG
>CACJUX010000088.1 GCA_902596655.1 uncultured SAR116 cluster alpha proteobacterium
CAGCATGGGGTTGGAGTCGCATGGTCGGTGCCTGATCTACACCGATGGCGGTTCCCGTCCATCTATTGCCGACGCAGCCTTTGCGCTGGCAGCAAAGCTTGAGGGTAGCCTTGGTGTCACGGTACTAATCAAAAATCCTGCTGATACACTTATGGCGCAGAGCGCACCGGCTAGCGTAACAATCGGCACAATCCGCTCAGCCATCGGTCATTTCACAAATTTCAAACTTGTCATAGACCAGTTTGCAGAAGCGCTGCCTTATGGACGCGACAGCGTTGTTTTTGGCGGACGCAGTGACGGTGTTGAAACAAGCTGTGACATATTGATCGATTTAAGTGGTGGCACACCGCTGTTCACTGGCTGGGAAAAGCGCGACGGCTATTTTCGTGTAGCTGCTGACGACAGTACTGCCCTCGCAGCTTTGGAAGCTCGGGTCATTCCCATGATTGGCGAGTTTGAGAAGCCTATTTACGTGAATTTTGATGATAGTCTCTGCGCCCACTCACGCAACCAGATCAGCGGCTGCTCGCGATGCCTTGATGTATGTCCAGCCGGCGCTATTACTAGCACGGGCGATTCAGTCTCAATTGACCCGGCAATCTGTGGTGGGTGTGGCTATTGCGGTGCAGTATGTCCATCCGGTGCCGCGCAGACGGTCTATCCACCGATTGACGCGCTTTTGGGCAGTGTAGATAGGCTCGTTGACACCTATTTAGAGGCCGGTGGAGAGGCCCCTGCCCTACTTCTGCACGACCAGAGTTTTGGCGTTGAAGCGATTGAAATGATTGCACGTTATGGCCGTGGCCTGCCGGCGCATGTGCTACCGCTGGCCCTGCATGACATTGGTCGCGCGGGACATGACATGATGGTTGGCGCAATTGCTATTGGCTGTAATCAAGTGTTTATTTTGGCCGATCCGCGTAAGACAGACGAAGCGCATCCCGTCGGCGCGCAGATCGAACTCGCCCGGGACCTACTAGCTGGTGTAAATGCCGATGCAGATGGCCGACTTGTTCTAATCAATGAGAGCGACCCTGATGCCATCGCCAATATTCTTTATGGTACTAAATGTGCCAGCAAAGCAAAACCAGCGCCCTTTGGCCCAGTTGGGACACCGCGTGGCATGGTGCGACTGGCAATGCGCGGGCTTGGCACCAATAACAACGCCAACGAGGATGTGATTGCCCTGCCGCAAGGTGCACCGTATGGGCGTGTCAGTATCGACACAGAAAACTGTACGATCTGTCTTTCCTGCGTTAGTGCCTGTCCGGCTGGGGCGCTACAAGACAATCCGGATGCGCTACAGCTGCTCTTCCGCGAGGATGCCTGTCTACAATGCGGGATCTGTGCAAAGACCTGTCCAGAAAATGTGATCAGCCTTGTTCCACAATTCAATCTGTCCGATACCGCCATGGCAGCCGAAATGGTTATTGAGGATACGCCTTTCCATTGCGAGAGTTGCGGCAAGGCCTTTGGTTCCACCCGCTCAATTGAACGGGTGATCGCAAAACTCTCAGATCACGGCATGTTCCGGCAGAAAGGGGGCACCGATATGCTCAAACTTTGCGAGAATTGCCGTGTCGAGGTCATGTTTACACGTGATGATAAAATGCTTGATGTCGGCGAACGGCCAAAACCACGCACCACCGACGATTACCTCAACTGATCTTCGCCGGAAAGGCTCTCACTGGCTGACAATTGGCAAATTCACAAGGAGGTTCTGCGGCTTCATCCGGGCAACACCGGATTTGTCCATCGCCAGCGCCATGTAAACTGGATGGCCCTGCATCTCCGGAACAAAGCCACTCTCGACGGTGAGCTTAAACAGGCACAGGATTTGCGCCAGTCGGTCCTCGCCAACGTCCCTGTTTTCATAGAGATCATTCAAAATACCGGTGGCATCCGCATCGAGACCGACGTGCCATTTCCAGTTTTCCTCTTCGATCTTGACCATCGGAATGATCGTCACAGTTTGGCCAAGGAAATGCTGAACCCACTTTTCCATCACGCGGCACAGTGCATCCAGCGCTGGTTGAGTGAACGCGATATCGACCGATGTATTAAACATGTCTGAACGGGACCAATATTCATCGGCATTTTCTGAGGACAGAATGTCAATCATAACCTCATCCGGACGCTCACTCTGCTTGAGCGCCTTCTGATAGCCAGCATGAAGCTGCACTGTCGCATGGTCAGCAACCATGATCCGTCCATCATCCAATGTCACCGCCTGATGCCGGAAAAACAACTCCGCTGCGCGGATCTGCATCGGATCGGACACACCGTCCAGAATGCCACGCAGCATGACCTGGACAAGCTGTTCGGTGAACAATGGTGGAATGCCGCTGGGTGCCTCGCCCCGGATCAACGCCAAGTAGGCAGACTCGATGGTGTCATATTTTGCCAAAAAATCGCGAAACCGCAGAACCGCCTTATAATTGTAAACAACGTCGCAGTCCTTGATAGCTGCCAGTTCGACCTCATCAACCGCACCAAACGGGTCCTCAACAAGACGTGCATGTAGCGCCCGCTCGGCATCACAGGATTCCTCAACCGGCGCAACTTCATCACGGAAAAAATATGCCGCCATGAAATCCACCGACGGCATCGCTCTACCCTCAGACGTCCTGTCAGTCAGATGCCACCCCGAGGTAATCCAGAAATCTGTTGCCATCAGCCTTGTCCTATTTTTGTTGGCAGACCCGCATCATCGGCCCCACCATCCTTGCCGCTATCATCATCTGCAACCATCGTCCAGATTTTCTGCTCAGCGCAGGAGTCCGGTTTTGGCAGGCTGCGAAATTGTTCGGTTATCCCATCCTCACCAGCCTCGCGCTGAATGCAGAGCAACGTGCCGATCTTGTGCGACTCGCATAGATCAGCCATGAAGCTGATTTCCTGCTCTGCCGCGGCCAATGCGTCCTGTCGGGATGGTGCGCCAAATACCTGTTCAAACCAATCAGCAAGACTCGCCTCAATTGCTTTTACATCCAGCGGCTTCGCCGTTGCCACGCTGACCAATGTCGAAAACCCATGGCTCTCACACCCGACAAACCCATTGGCAAATGCCTGATTCCACTTGCCGGTGATTTGGTCAGCCTGCATTGCGGAGAAAACAAAACTGCCCGGAAGCGCCCATTCGCCCTCCTCGGCAACATGCGGAAAGACATTCAGGTCGGACGCGTCGAAGCGGATTGTCCGGGCTAGTTTCATAGCGGCCTCATTGGGCCTGTCATATCGGCGAAGCGGTGCGCCGGCACGCCGATAACCTGGCCATCAATT
>CACJUX010000089.1 GCA_902596655.1 uncultured SAR116 cluster alpha proteobacterium
TGTCGGAAGAACATAACGACGTGACTGTCATCGACGCCTCACAGGAAAATATCCAGCGTATCACCGATCAGGTTGATGTGCATGGGGTTGTTGGTGTTGCCTCGCACCCCGACAGACTTGCCGAGGCGGGCGTTGGCGATGCTGATCTGCTTATTGCAGTGACCGAGTCAGATGAAATCAACATGGTCGCCTGTCAGGTCGGCCACACGATTTTTAACACGCCGGTGAAAATTGCCCGGATCCGCAGCCAGGTTTATCTAAACCCTCTCTATGGTGATCTCTACGCTCCTGACGACATGCCGATCGACCATATTATCTCGCCGGAAAAAGAGGTGTCGGCGGCAGTATCAAATCAGCTGCGCGTTCCCGGCGCTTTTGACGTAAAGGACATGTGCGAGGGCAAGATGAATCTAGTGGGCGTGCTGTTGACCGATGACAGCCCCATTCGTGATGTCTCGCTGCGTCATCTGACCAATCTATTCCCAGATTTGTTAATCACCGTGCTGGCGATCATCCGTGATGGGAAGGTTGTGATCCCGCGGTCTGGCGCTGAATCCATGCAGACAGGCGATCGCGTTTATTTCGTCTGCGATGCTGGGCATTTGCACCGGGCAATGGCCAGTTTTGGTCATGAGGAACCAGAGGCACGCTCGGTTGTGATTGCTGGCGGCGGCAGTATTGGCCAAATGCTGGCCCGCGAGATTGGCAGCAATTTTGAGAATACTGCAGTTCAGATCATCGAACTGAGTGCCTCACGTGCCCGCGCCCTTGCCGAGGACTTACAGGACACTGGCATCATTAATGGTGACGCGCTTGATAGCGCTATACTGCGTGAAGCTGGCGTCCACAGCACTGAGACTTTCGTGTCGGTGACCGAGGATGATGAGGTCAATATTCTCTCGGCGCTACTAGCCAAGCGGACAGGCGCCAGACACGCGGTGGCGCTGGTCAATATTCCCGGCTTCATCCCGCTTGTTGGCACACTTGGTGTCGATGCGGTGATTAATCCATCGCAAATTACCGTCTCCTCGATCCTCGAACATGTCCGGCGAGGCGGGATCAGGGACGTGCATCCTGTGATTGAGGATCTGGGCGAGGTGCTAGAGGCTGAGGCGCTATCTTCCTCGCTGCTCGTCGGCAAACCGCTGCGTCTTGCAAAGATTCCAAAGGGCATTGCCGTTGGCGGTGTGTTGCGCGATGGCCGGGTCATTACCGCACGCGGTGACACGGTGATCGAATCCGGCGATACAGTGGTGATATTTGCAGCACGTGGCAAAATCACCCAGCTCGAAAAATTGCTGTCGGTTCGCCTCGATATATTCTAGCTGACAGGTGTTGTTCCCATTGTTAAATGTCTTGTGTCTGTGTAACCTGACCCTTTGTGGGGAGTGAAAAATGGCCGGGGATAAGAGCCGAAATCTTCAGGAACTGTTTTTAAACAATGTACGTAAGTCGCATGCAGCCGTCACCGTCTTTCTTGTAAACGGTGTGAAATTGCAAGGTGTGATTACCTGGTTTGACAATTTTTCGATCCTGTTGCGTCGGGACCAACATGTGCAGCTTGTTTACAAGCACGCAATTTCGACAATCATGCCTGTATCGCCAATCCAAATGCATGAGCTTGATGTCGAGGACTCCGAAGAATAGCCGAAGGACAGACTGACGGATACTAGGGTCGCCCGTCAGAAATGAGGGGTTTCTATGCGTACCATACAGCGTGACGCCGTCGGCTCTCTACTGGCCGAGATTGCTGATCTTGCCATCCTCCCGCGCTACCAGAAGCTGCGCGACGATGACATCTCTACAAAATCTTCAGCAACTGATTTTGTTACAATTGCTGACCAAGAGGCCGAGGCATGGCTGACGCCGCGTCTGCAGGCCATTCTTGACTGCCCGGTAATTGGCGAGGAGGCGGTGGCGCTTAATCCCGCTTTGCGCGCCAGGGCTGGAAAAGGTGTGGTCTGGACGGTTGATCCGATTGATGGCACCGCCAATTTCATCAACGGCAATGAACGGTTCTGTGTTATGGTAGCGCTTGCAAATGATGGTGTGCCACAACAAAGCTGGATTTGGCTGCCGCTAAAGCGTAGGCTCTATCATGCTACCGCCGGTGGTGGCGCCGAGATGGTGCATGGTGGCAGCACAAGCCGCTTGCGCGCTGCTGCTTCGTCACCCTCCTTTGCCGCGCTTGTCGGCGGCGGCAATGTCAAGGGACTTGAGGGTAAGCAAAAGGACCTAATCCAGCAACGGCTGCGCACTTTACCTGGACGTCGGTTTACCGGCAGCGCCGGTGTTCAGGCAAGCATGCTGGCAAGCGGCAGTGATGATTACATGGCGCATAGCCGCTGTACGCCATGGGACCATGCACCGGTTGATTTGCTTTGTCGGGAAGCTGGTTGCCACGCCGCAATGGTTGCCACTGGCTCACCGTATCACACCGGCAATAGTGGACCTTTCATGATCACCGCCAACAAAGAAATTTGGGACCATCTTGTAGGCACGCTCTGGGCCGGATTCGCCGAGCCAGCAGCCTAATCAGTCTTGTTATCCGTCATGTTTGGTTTCACCGCAGTCTTTGCTTCCCGCCATAGAGATTCCATCTCTTCCAATGATGAGTACTCTATAGATTTGTTCAATCTTTTAATATTTTGTTCGATATATCTAAATCTCTGAACGAACTTTTGGTTGCATGCAAGTAGGGCTGTTTCTGGATCGACCCCGGCTTTGCGGGCGATGTTCACCGCGACGAATAAAATGTCACCAACCTCCTCGCTGATTTTCTGCTGATCAATGCGGCTGGCTGTAAGCTCGGCCTCAAGCTCAGCAGTTTCTTCATGCAGCTTGTCGCGCAGTTGGCCAAAATCCGGCCAATCGAAGCCAACCCGCGCGGCGCGTTTCTGTAGTTTCAGTGCCCGTAGCATCGGTGAAAGGCCGACGGCAACATCGTCCAGCACGCCGGTGTTGCCTTTGGCGGCGCGTTCTGCGGCCTTGATCTCTTCCCAGATCTCCTTCTGTCCATTGGCGGTTGGTCGGTCAGCGCCCTCAGCGAAGATATGCGGATGCCGGGCAATCATCTTTTCCGAAATGCCGGTGGCGATATCGGCAAGAT
>CACJUX010000090.1 GCA_902596655.1 uncultured SAR116 cluster alpha proteobacterium
AAATGCCCGTTTCCACGAGGAAGAAGCAAAGATTATCGCGCAGGCCGGTGTGCCAGGTACAGTTACTATCGCCACAAATATGGCGGGTCGCGGCACGGATATCCAGCTTGGTGGCAATATAGAGATACAACTTGCTGACAGAGAGGCCAGCAAGGTAGAAAAAGCCCGTATCATCGCCAAGGTTGAGGCGTCGAAAGCCACAGCGCTTGAGGCAGGTGGTCTCTATGTTATCTGTACTGAGCGGCATGAGTCGCGCCGCATAGACAACCAGCTTCGTGGACGTACGGGACGTCAGGGGGACCCTGGTGCCTCCAAATTCTTCCTTTCCTTGCAGGATGATCTGATGCGCATCTTTGGTTCGGAAAAGCTTGATGGGATGCTGCAAAAGCTAGGTCTTGAGGAAGGTGAGGCCATCATTCATCCTTGGATTAACAAGGCGGTTGAAAAGGCGCAGTCGAAGGTTGAGGCGCGCAATTTTGAGATCCGTAAGCAGTTGCTCAAATATGATGATGTGATGAATGACCAGCGTAGCGTTATCTTCTCGCAGCGTAAGGAAATCATGCACTCTGAAGATGTTCAGGAAACTGTCGCCGAAATGCGGCATGAGGCGGCTGCGCAGATCGTTCAAAGGGCTATTCCTGACGGCAGTTATCACGATCAGTGGCGCCCCGATCAACTTGCCAGTGACGCCAAGCGTGTGCTTGGCATTGAGGTTCCAGCAACAGACTGGTTTTCTGAGGATGGTGTCGTCGAAACAGAAATCGAGGAACGGCTTGTAGACTCTTCCGACAGATATATGGCGGAAAAAGCTGTGCGTCTTCGGCCGGACGTAATGCGGATGGCGGAAAAATCATTGCTGTTGCAGGTTCTTGATCAGCAATGGAAAGAGCATTTGCTTCGGCTTGACCAGTTGCGCCAAGGTATATCCCTAAGAGCATATGGCCAGAAGGACCCGCTCAATGAATACAAGCGTGAGGCGTTCATGATGTTTGAACAGCTTCTTGCGGGGCTACGAGAAACGACGACGATGGTCCTAGCGCATGTTGAGCTGCGTCCACCGGAGAGTACTGAGGCCAAGCCAGCGAATGGTGCGTTGAAAGCAAAGACAACACAAAACCGAAAGATTTCGCGCAATGCACCCTGTCCCTGTGGTTCTGGCCGGAAATACAAGCACTGCTGCGGAAAGCTTGCCTAAGGACATGTATGTGCCCATCTACCAAAAAGAGCGGTTCTTCTGAGTAGGAAGCTTCCACTTGACCATTAAGCGACCTGCGTCAGGGCTAAAAGATGATCAAATATCAGCTGATTTGTGAAAAAGAACATGAGTTTGAAGGTTGGTTCCAGAGTTCGGATGCCTTTTCCGAACAATGCGCTGCCGGTATCCTGTCCTGTCCAATCTGCGAGACGGTAAATGTTCGCCGCGCCCTCATGGCTCCCAACCTTGCCAGCCCAAAAACCCGCAAGACGGAGGTCCCTGTTGAACAGCCAACTGAAGACGCGGCTGTCTTGTCACCCACACCTGTTTCGGTTTCCGGTTCAGGCATGCCCCCCGACGCGATGGTCAAAATGCGGGAGCTGGTGGTTGAAATGCGCGAGCTGCAGAGCAGAATAAAGAAGGAGTGCCGTGATGTCGGCAGCGATTTCGCAGAGGAAGCGCGTAAAATTCATTATGGCGAGGCTGAGCCGGAAGGTATATATGGTGAGGTATCTGAAACCGAACGCGAGCAACTGGATGAAGAGGGCATCGAAATTATGCAGATGCCTTGGTTGCCGAGGGATAACTAGACAAGACAATCGGGCTGTTTTCGTACTGTCGCAATGTCCTGAAGCGTGGGCCATCATTTAGAGGTTACCCCATCCCCCGCTAGCACCGTAGTTCACGCTGAGATTTCCCGACTGTCTGAAACCACCCCAAGGGGTGGGCTGAAAGCCAGTCATGTCATCAAGCACAATGCCAACAGCTCCAAAATCAGCGAGCAATTCAGCAGGTTTGACAAATTTCTTTGGGTCATGTGTTCCGGCGGGTATAAGTCGGATTACATATTCTAGCGCGAATTTCGCAAAGGCAATTGCTGTAAGGCTGCGATTGATTGTGGTGATTACGACGGTGCCATTAGGTGCCAGCATAGAGGCGATGGCCTCGGTAAACAGTTTTCTGTCAGTGACATGCTCTATCACCTCAGACGCATATATCAAATCAAATTTTTCTACTCTCCCAGAAATCTCCTGCGCTAGTTCTTCGGCTGTGCAGCATTGATAGTCGATGACAAGCTGGCCCATGGCAAGATGTCTCTTTGCCGACTCGATGGCTTGGGCAGTGGCGTCGATTGCGGTGACATCGGCACCCAGACGTGCCATTGGCTCAGCCAGAAGGCCACCGCCACAACCAATATCAAGAATACGTAGACCAGCCAGCGGAGCTTGTCCAATGGTCATGTCATCCGCGGACTTTCCCTGTTTTCGCCGGCGCAGACTCTGCAGGATGTAGTCAATCCGGACAGGTACAAATCTGTGTAGCGGAGCCATTGGACCACGCTCGTCCCACCAGTTTTCCGACAAAGCCGCAAAGTTGGCGATTTCTTTTTGATCGGCTGTGGTTTTCATGGACTTGCTCCGCGCCACCGTTATCGCTATGACTGCTGCACTTTAGGATTTAAACCAGCAGTCTAACATATGACAAAATGGCACTTATTGTTCAAAAATATGGAGGCACATCGCTTGCCGACCTCGATCGCATTCGCAATGTTGCGCAGTGTGTAAAGACCGAGGTCGATCAGGGCCATCAAGTCGCGGTTGTTGTCTCGGCGATGGCTGGGACGACCAACCAGCTGGTGGAATGGGCGCGTGAAATTGGGCCAATCCATGATGCACGTGAATATGACACGATTGTCGCCACCGGTGAGCAGATCACGGTCGGGCTGTTGGCTATTGCGCTTCAGAATATTCGCATTGACGCCCGGTCTTGGCTTGGCTGGCAGATGCCGTTAAAGACAGATGAAATTCATGGTGCAGCGCGGATTGCAGATATTGATACAGCCCTGAT
>CACJUX010000091.1 GCA_902596655.1 uncultured SAR116 cluster alpha proteobacterium
GTGTAACCTTTGAGGAAATGTTGGAGATGGCGTCATTGGGTGCGAAGGTGCTGCAGACACGTTCGGTTGCCATGGCCATGCGCCACAATGTAAATTTACAGGTGCGATCGAGCTTTAGTGACGCGCCGGGAACTTTTGTTGTCGATGAGGATTCGATTGTGGAACAGGAAAAAATCAGCGGAATCGCTTACAGCCCTGATGAGGCCAAAATCACCATTCAGGGCCTGCCCGACCAGCCTGGAATTGCGGCTAGTGTTTTCGGCCTGCTCGCGGATAAGCATGTCAATGTCGATATGATTGTTCAAAGCGCGTCAACGGATACCAAAAAGACTGACATTACCTTTTCCCTGAGCCGGGTTGATATGGAAAAGGCGGTTGGGATCATCGAGACAAACAAAGAACCGCTTGGATTTTCTGCCATCGACTCCACAGAGAATGTAACCAAGATTTCTGTTGTCGGTATGGCGATGCGCTCACAACCAGGCGTGGCAAGGACCATGTTTGAGACGCTTGCTAATAAGGGTATCAACTTACAGGTTATCTCGACATCCGAGATCAAGATATCAGTGTTGATTTCCTCAGAATATACTGAGTTGGCGGTCCGGAGCCTGCACACAGCATTTGGTCTGGATGACGATTAGCCTCCACAGTAATAAGTAAATGGTAGAAGTTTTTGATGCAACTGGGACTTGGTTGCAGGCGGAACTAACCTTGACGCTTTAAGAAATCCATCTAACTATCAAATTTTGATAGGATATTGTTGCATTCTTTGCACTTTTTGCTAATGTTCTGTTTGTTTGTGCAAGATTTGATATTGAGTAGAGAGTGGCGATGGCGCAATCGACGCCGCAAGGGAACAACACCACGGAAATTCGCGATAGCGGCAAGTCTATCGGAGTGGCGTTACGTACAGCACGGCTGGACTCGGGCATGAGTGTTGCCGATGTTTCGCATACGCTTCGTATCTCTAAAGATTTTATCAAAATGCTCGAGGCGAGCGAGTTCAACACGTTGCCATCACCCACATATGTCGCCGGTTACATTCGAAGCTATGGGGCTGCTGTAGGTATTGAACCCAAAGATATTGCAGCGTTGGTTAAGGCATATTTCGCACAGCTTGAGGATGGGGCCGCAACCCCCTCTTATAAGTTCCCCATCGGTGATCAACGCCCGCGACGCTCAGGTGCATTGGCTGCCTCCATTGCGGTTCTGGTGGCGGTTGGTGGTTATACCGGATGGTATTTGATGGACCGCCCAAAGACGATCGATGATGTCCTTACCGAAAGTTCACAAAATACGCAGGTGACTGCCGAAATCGAGAGCACCATGACCGAAGGCGGGGCTCTTGGTGGTGGTGCTGACGCGCGGCTCGATCAGATTGCGAGTATCGATGATGAAGATGGCGGTTATGCATTGCCAGCGCTTGAAGCTGCCCAGAATGATACCCAGTCCAATTTTGTAGCTAATTTATCGCTTATTGATGAGACACGGGGAGGTGGCGTTAATGTTGCCGTTGTGGACCCAGATGGCAGGGTGAAATTGTCTCTGTCGCCTGCCAGTGATATTACGGTTTCCGAGGATGTGATGCGCGAAGCCGATATGGCGCATGGTGACCCTGTAGGCGCTGACGCCTCGACTGGCATTCGGACCGGTGAGCAACCGGCCTTAGTGTTAAACGGGGAGGTTCAGACAGCTAGCGCAGTTCACGAAGCTGTCAGTGTTATGCCGCATGTGGGTGGCGAGGGCGCACAGGAACTGCAACCAGATCAGGGGTCAGCCATTGCTAATCAACGTGACCCAGCAAATGAGGTCACGTTGCGGGCGCATGCCTCCAGTTGGGTGGAGATTGTCAGAAATGATGGTGAGGAGGTGATGACTGGGCTTATGCGGGCGGGTGACATCTATCTTATTGATGCCAGCGACAGCCTCTATCTGAGCACTGGAAATGCCGGTGGACTTGAGTTTGTATTTAATGACGGCACAGTCAAGGAAGTCGGCGAAATCGGGGAGATTGTCAGAGACTTGCCGCTGGTTATAAGCAGATTGAAGGCCAGGCTCTAGCCCGAGCGACTAGTCATACTGAAAATCAAAATACGAAAGATCAATTGTTGCTCTGTTGCTGTAGTATTTCCAGCGATGAGCGGTTATAGATCTATCGAGTCAACGATGATTTATATCTATCGAGCAGCCCTATGCTAAAACTGTCTGCTCTGGAGTGAAATTTGTCAAACGCACATCGAGCCTATCGCACAATTGAGCGCCGGCAATGCCGGCAGATTATGGTTGGCAATGTGCCAGTTGGTGGTGATGCGCCGATCTCAGTCCAGACTATGACCAACACACTCACCACTGATGTAGAGGCAACAGTTGCTCAAATTAATGCTGCCGCAAAGGCAGGTGCCGACATTGTGCGGGTATCTTGTCCTGACGAGGATAGTACGGCAGCGCTTCGGATAATCTGTGAGAACAGCCCCGTACCCATTGTCGCCGACATTCATTTTCATTATCGACGCGCCATTGAGGCGGCCGAGGCGGGGGCTGCCTGCCTGCGGATTAATCCCGGCAATATTGGCAAGGCAGAGCGTGTTCGTGAGGTGATCAAGGCAGCGCGCGACCATGGATGCTCGATTCGCATTGGTGTTAATGCCGGATCACTGGAACGCCACCTTCTCGACAAATATGCCGAACCCTGTCCAGAGGCCTTGGTTGAATCGGCACTCGACCATGCCAAGATCCTGCAAGAAAATGATTTCCACGAATTCAAGATTTCGGTCAAGGCCTCCGATGTTTTTCTTGCGGTCGACGCGTATCAACAACTTGCCGAGGTCATCGATTGCCCCCTTCACATTGGCATTACAGAAGCTGGCGGCCTGCGGGCTGGCACGGTGAAATCAGCCCTCGGCCTTGGCAATCTTCTATGGGCGGGAATTGGCGATACAGTGCGTGTGTCGCTCTCTGCAGAGCCAACAGAGGAAGTTAA
>CACJUX010000092.1 GCA_902596655.1 uncultured SAR116 cluster alpha proteobacterium
ATTTTCCTGTCTCCCAGACCTGCCTAATGCGCGACGCCGGCGGCTCCATGCTCATCGATCAAGAGGCCCGTCTGGAACCGGTCGAGCGTATAGGGCGCGGCAATCCTGTTTGGCCTGTCATTGGCAATCAGATCGGCGAAAACATGGCCGGAACCGGGCGTTGCCTTGAAGCCGCCCGTTCCCCAGCCACAGTTGAAATACAGCCCCTCGACATCGGTCTTCGAGATGATCGGCGAAGCATCGGGGCAGGTGTCGACAATGCCGCCCCAATGGCGCAGCATCCGCAGGCGTGACAGTACCGGAAATAGCTCAACCGCCGCCGCCAGCATATGTTCTGGCACCGGGAAGGAGCCGCGCTGAGCATAGGAATTGTATTTGTCAACACCGGCACCAAGCACCATCTCGCCCTTGTCCGATTGGCTGATATACATATGCACCGCATTCGACATGATGACCGTATCGAGGATCGGCTTGATTGGCTCCGAGACAAGCGCCTGCAGCGGCCGGCTTGCGAGGGGCAGGCGGATATCAGCCATCGCCGCAATTACACTCGAATGGCCGGCAACGACACAGCCCACCTTTCGCGTTTTGATGAAGCCGCGACTGGTCTCAATCCCGATGATTTTGCCACGCTCACGGCGCAGCGCTGTCACCTCACAATTCTGGATGATGTCAACGCCCAGATCGTCGGCCGCCCGTGCATAGCCCCAGGCAACGGCGTCATGCCGCGCTGTGCCGCCACGTTTCTGCAGAAAGCCACCCATCACCGGATAGCGGATCGACTGGTCGATATTGATCGTCGGCACGAATTTCTTGATCTCGGCGGGTCCAAGAATGTCTGAGTCAATGCCATTCAGGCGGATGGCATGGACGCGGCGCGACATTTCGCGCAATTCATGCTCGCTATGCGCAATCGTCAGCACGCCGCGCTGGCTGAACATCACATTGTAATTCAGGTCCTGCGACATGCCTTCCCATAATTTGAGCGCATGTTCATAGATCGCCGCAGACTCGTCCCACAGATAGTTCGAGCGGATGATCGTCGTGTTGCGGCCTGTATTGCCGCCACCAAGCCAGCCCTTCTCGACCACGGCAATGTTTGTCATGCCATGCACGGCAGCCAGATAATAGGCGGTGGCAAGGCCATGGCCGCCGCCGCCGATGATCACGGCATCATATTCATCCTTGGGTGCGGCATCGCGCCAGGCGCGCTGCCAGTCCTGATGATAATTCATCGCCTCCCTGGCTATTGCGAAAGCCGAATATTTCGTCTTTCCGCCTGGCAGGCCGCGCTGTCCGCGGTCGGGCTGATGTGATGCCATTACCTAAATCCTCTTTTACCCCGGCCTCGTCCATCTTGCCAGTCGTTCAGCTTTGAGGCGAGGCCAGCTACATAGGCAGGTTAATCCCTATTGCTGTCACTCTTTGAGCCAAAAATTTGTATGATTATTAATTTGCGATCACAAGCCCGGAATTCCTGTTCCCCCTACGACCTTGGGTTTAGCGCAATCGACACTACGCTGCGTCTGAATGCCCCAGACACTGCTGATGGGCTCATCATCAACTACAACCGTTGCCAAACTGAGACAGATAGCATGTAGCGCTGCTGCCCCCATTCTGGCATACATGCCGACATGTGTGCGGGCAATATTCACCGTGCCGGACCCTTGACCCACGCCGCCAAGCCGATCACAGTCTAGATCAGTATTCATTCATTTATTCCAGTGATAGATTATTCATTAAAGTACCCACAGTGCCGGAGACAGACAGATGGCCGTGATCAATTCAATTGCTGACCGACAGGATGAAATGCTTGCCTGGCGGCATCTACTGCACCAACATCCCGAGCTCAGCTATGAAGAGGTCTGGACCTCGAATTTCGTCGCTGAGAAGCTCGCCAGCTTTGGCCTTGAGGTGCATCGAGGGATGGGCAAGACGGGCGTTGTCGGCATCCTTCATGGCACCGGTATCAGCAGCCGGGCCATTGGCCTACGCGCCGATATGGATGCTTTGCCAATGCAGGAGCTCAACGGGTTTGACCATGTCTCGCAGACGCCGGGAAAGATGCATGCCTGCGGTCATGACGGCCACACCACGATGCTTCTTGGCGCCGCACAATATCTGGCCGAGACACGTAATTTTGATGGCATCGTCTATTTTATCTTTCAGCCGGCTGAAGAAGGTGGTGGCGGTGGTGAGGCGATGATCAAGGACGGACTGTTTGAAAAATTTGATGTCGAGACCGTCTGGGGCATGCATAACTGGCCGGGCATGGACCAGGGCAGGGCCGGTGTGCATTCCGCCGCCTGTATGGCCGCCGCTGATATGTTTGACATGACCGTCACCGGTCTTGGTGGCCATGCCGCACAGCCGCATCTGACCGTGGATCCGATCCCCTGTGGCGCGGCCATTGTGCAGTCGCTCCAGACGATCGTCGCTCGCCGTGTCTCGCCTGTCGAATCAGGTGTTGTCACGGTCACCATCTTCGAGGCTGGTTCGGCCTATAACATCATCCCGAACAGCGTGCGTCTTGCCGGCACTGCGCGCTCCTTCACCCCGGCTACACGCCAGCTTCTGGCCGATTCGATCCGCGACATTGCCGAGCAGACGGCCCGCACCTACAATTGTTCGCTTGAATTTGAGTGGATACCAGGCTACCCCCCAACAGTCAATCACGCATCCGAGGCTGGCCGCGCCGCCGAGGTGATGCGCAGCCTTATTGGGCCGGAGAATGTCGATACCGATGTCAGCCCGTCAATGGGTGCTGAGGATTTCTCCTACATGCTCGAGGAGCGGCCCGGTGCCTATATCTGGCTTGGGTCTGGCCCGGCATCGGCTGATGGCATGCTGCATAATGCGCGTTTTGACTTCAATGATGAGGTTCTGGCACTTGGCGCATCCTACTGGGCGCGACTGGCCGAGAGCGAATTGCCAAAGTAGGCGGGGTGGC
>CACJUX010000093.1 GCA_902596655.1 uncultured SAR116 cluster alpha proteobacterium
CGATGGCTTTTTACCGCTGGCCGGGTTGCCCGATGATTTCTACGATTTTGACGCGGCAGGGCGGTGTCTCACCGGGCGTCATAGCGGTTGGAGCTTTACCGTTGGCACAGCTCTGAAGGCAAAGGTTGAGGAGGTCACTCCAATCAACGGCGGCATTCTGCTACGCTGGATGGAGGGTGGCACGATCACCGAAAAGAAAAAACGCAAAGCCTCCTCCCGCGGACAGACCAAACGAGCCAAGGCGGGCGCGCGTTCTGCTAACAAAGGTGCCACGCGCAAAGGCGCACGAAAAAGGCGATGATCCTGACTTGACAAAAGCCACGCAATCGCGCAGTTTGCCGGCAAATTGTAGTTTCACGCAGTCCCACGCGGCACAACCGATGGGGATGTGCGCACTTTTTAGGAGCAATAGCCATGGCAAAGCCAGCCACCCTGCAAATCCGGCTCGTCAGCACAGCCGACACGGGCTATTTTTATGTCACCAAAAAGAACCCGCGCACGAAGCCGGAAAAACTGGAAATGATGAAATATGATCCGCGTGCGCGAAAGCATGTGCTGTTTCGCGAAGCTAAAATCAAGTAAGTAGCCTATCTGCGCCCAGATGTCGGACCTTTTAATGACTAGAGTATAAGTTACGCCGTCATGCTGTCAGATAACGTCGATGTTGTGTCAAGCTTGTCAGACGCCGACCCCTCGTGACAACTATTGTGACTGCCTGCTGGCAGTAACCAACGCCTTTACTGCGCTGGAAACCAATGCTCCTTCTCACCGCCCCACCGGCATAGCACTTCGCGGTGTCATTATTGGTAACATCTTGCAAAACGCGCCACTTGGCTGGTTGAATAGTAAGACAATTGAGCAAGATTTGTAATCCAGCCTCGGTCGCAAGATCGTGATCGGCGGCTATAGTGCCTGTTTCACCCTCTACGAGGCATTTAGAGGTGCCGGTAGTTACGCTGAAACCGTGTTCGGTATGCATATCGATACCGACTGTACTGACGGACTTCTGGCTGAAAGTCGCTTGCTTGCTGGTGCCAATGTCATTTCTGGAAACCGTGCGCATCTTCCGCTTCCATCCTCGGTCCACAACGATTTGTAGGGGCATGATTGCTGCTGCAGGCGTACCGGGTGCATGGAAACTTACCTTTCAGCTGAAGGTTTAGAGTAGGGTTACTTCGAAATTAATTGAAGTCCGACCTCTGCCGCTGCCATTGCCAATGCCGCCGCTAATAGTGATATCGTAGCTAAGAGCACGCTGCAGGTGCTTGAAGACAGGCTTAGGCGCGCCATGTCCGCTTTGATCACATTGGTTGATCCGGAGGTGATTGAGATCGGTGGTCTGTTGGGAACGATAGGGCGAATTTATAGGTCAGTTCCTCGCAAATGGCCTCACAATGTGATAGTGGCTGATCTAGTGACAATGCTGGTGCCTGCGCAATGCTGTGTGCATGCAGCAGCGGCCAGTGCCGCTCTTTTGGCACAAAAACAGAGTGACGCCTGCTGTTAACGGCAGACAGGTGCCTCGACATCTTCAATTCTGGTCAGGTTAGCCGCAATACTGAAATCACCGTAATCAATGACATAATTGCGAACAACACCATTGGGCTGCATTGAAAATTTTATCTCATATTCGGGTTCGGACGTCGTTGCCGTTGGTTTGAAATACGCCACTTGGATAGGCCAGAATCCATCTTCCCCCAGTCCACCGAGATCTATTGCATCCTCGGCTGTCTGCCAGCCACCGACCACAGTACTAGTGGTCATCAGCGCATCATCTGGCTCACCCCCGGTAAAAATCGTCGCAGCAATCATCGTTTTGCCACTATCAGCGGCATCAAGAATACTTTCTAGATGACGGACCGGGAAATATGTACCCTGCGGCAGTTTTAACTCAGCCTCCGGATCCAGTGAGAAAAAGGCGCTGCCACTGTCTTTGGCGGACAAGGCAGCAAAACCACCAAACTCTTTACGCCCAAGAAATGTACTGTCCTCCGTTAAATCAAAGCTAAATTTATCGCCACTATCGGCTTCCCAAGATTCGAAATGTGAAAGAATCCGATCACTGCCACCATTGTCATTGATAAATTCGATCATGTAATCCTCAACTGACACCCATCCATCACAATCGCGCTCAACGACGAAGGCCGACTTGCCAACTACATTGACGATGTTTGAATTTTGGACACGATCCCCAAGACGCATCTCATAGAACGCCTTGTGCGCCGAAATGCTACCGGCGTCTGACACCTGTGTCGTCGCCACAAGGCCGACAAGGACGCCAGCCACCAAACAGTTTTGATATTTTAGTTTCACCATGTCGTCCTTATCCGTTTGTCATGGAAATATGGCTAGAAATCGGCATTTTCAATAGCTTTGCCTTCACCTGCTTCCATTTTTCCTCTATACCTCCGGCATTCCACAATAAACTAGGATCTAAAAATAGTAGTAAGTATGTCACGCACCCCAAAAGCCCTTGACACCAATCTCTCGAAAAAAAGTGAGCCAATCACCACTACAAAGGCGCTTGCCACCGTTGTGGAACGTTACCAATCAGCGTCTTTTCTGGCAGTCGATACCGAGTTTATGCGGGAAAAAACCTATTACCCGCAGCTCTGCCTGATTCAGATCAGTGATGGCAAAGAGTCGGTCTGTATCGATCCGCTGGCAACGGGTCTAGATCTAGATGTGCTGTGGAAATTGATGCGCAATGACGCAATTGTCAAAGTGTTTCATGCCGCGCATCAGGATCTTGAGATTTTCCTGAATTTGATGGGTGACCTGCCTCACCCTATATACGATACGCAGATCGCCGCGATGGTGATGGGTCATGGCGATCAGGTTGGATATGACAAGCTGGTCAAGGCCGTTCTTGATCATGATATCGACAAAACATCGCGGTTTACAGACTGGTCAAAGCGTCCCCTCAGTGACCGGCAGATTGCCTATGCG
>CACJUX010000094.1 GCA_902596655.1 uncultured SAR116 cluster alpha proteobacterium
GCTGGTGACTGGTGGCGGATCTGCACTCAACCGATCACGCCGATAATAGATAGCGCCGCAGTGACCGATGCCGCGGCTGATCTGCTTCCTGAGGGTGATGTGGAGGCTTCAATATGGCAGGACTGGACAAAGGCGGTCGCCGCTTCGTCCGGTGCCGAGGGCAGGGGGCTTTTCATGCCCCGTCGGCTTGCGTTGACTGGCCGTGAGAAGGGGCCGGAGATTGCTCCGCTGCTGGCGTTCATGGGGCGTGAGCGGGTCCTGGCGCGGCTGCGCGGAGAGACCGCATGACCGAAACGCCTGAGTTTAGCCTTCACAACACCCTGAGTGGCGCTAAAGAGCTGTTCGTTCCGCTTGATCCAGCAGATGTCCGCGTCTATGCCTGCGGCCCAACGGTCTATGACCGTATCCATATTGGCAATGCCCGGCCAATTGTCGTTTTTGACGTTTTGGTGCGGTTGCTGCGACATCTCTACCCCCGCGTTACCTATGTGCGTAACATCACCGATGTGGATGACAAGATCATCAAGAGGGCGCGTGAGCGCGATATCGGCATTGACCAGCTCTGCGCCGATACGATTGCAAATTTCCACGATGATATCGTGGCGCTTGGTTCGCTGCCTCCTGATCATGAGCCGCGCGCAACCGAATTTATCGGTGATATGATCCAGATGATTGGGCGTCTGATCGAAAAGGGACATGCCTATATTGCGGAGGGGCATGTGCTGTTTTCCGTGGCGACGATGCCGGCCTATGGTAAATTGTCTGGACGTTCGATGGAAGACATGATCGCCGGTGCAAGGGTCGAGGTCGCGCCCTATAAACGCGATCCGGGTGATTTTGTTCTGTGGAAGCCGAGCGATGGTGATCAACCCGGATGGGACAATCCCTTTGCGACGGTCAGGGGGCGTCCTGGCTGGCATATCGAATGCTCGGCCATGGCGCGTCATTATCTGGGTGAGACTTTTGACATTCATGCTGGTGGCATTGATCTGGTGTTTCCGCATCACGAGAATGAGATCGCCCAGTCATGCTGTACGCATGATACTGAAATCATGGCTAAATATTGGTTGCATAACGGTTTTGTCACGATGGGTGACGAGAAAATGTCAAAATCGCTTGGCAATCTTGTGATGGCCTGTGACGCTATCAGGACGCATCGCGGTGAGACCGTCCGTGCGGGCCTTCTGGCGGCGCATTACCGCGCGCCGGTGGCACTGCCTGACAGTGCATTGGTGGAAGCACGCAATGTCCTTGACCGGCTATACCGGGCGGTTGGTGATGCCTCATCTGATGCTGATGCGTTCGATAGCAGTTTTGTTGCGGCGCTGTGCGATGATCTGAACACACCAGCGGCAGTGGCCCGTCTGCATGAGCTGGCGGGAGCGGCGAACAAAGGCGATGGAGATGCAGCGACCGCGTTGAAGACGAATGCGGGTCTGCTCGGGCTTCTTGGTCACGGGGGATGATTGGGCAAAGGGTGTGATTACGGGTGCCGCGGACATGCGACAGAGTAGTTCCATGAGAGCCAATCTGGAGCTGATTAACGAGGAAATTGACCACAAAATAGCCGCCCGCAACAAGGCCCGCGCTGATCGCGATTTTGCCACTGCCGATGCCATCCGTGATGAATTGGCGGCAGATGGAATTCTCCTCGAGGATGGGCCCGATGGGACGATCTGGCGACGCGCCTAGCCAGACGGCATCAATTTTGCTAACCAATTCCTGTGGCGGGTGGTTTGACGGCCCGTTGGGGAGAGCTTGAGAATGAGTGGTGAAAAGATCTGTTTGTTTGATACGACCCTGCGTGATGGCGGCCAGACGCGCGGTATTGATTTCACACATGCTGACAAACTGGCGATTGCAACCGCGCTTGACGAGATCGGCATGGACTATGTCGAGGGTGGCTGGCCTGGCGCGAACCCGACGGATGACGCTTTCTTTGCCTCACCTCCTGCCCTGAAAAATGCGAAGTTGGTTGCTTTTGGCATGACCCGGCGCGGGGGCCGCAGCACGGCCAATGACCCCGGCCTGAATGCGGTAATTGATGCTGAGGTTCCGGCAACCTGTCTTGTTGGTAAAACCTGGGATTTTCATGTTGAGACAGCGATCAAGACAACGCTGGCGGAAAATCTGGAGATGATCGGACAGTCTGTTGCGGCAGCCAAACAGCGGGGCCGTGAGTCGATGTTTGATTGTGAGCATTTTTTTGACGGGTTCAAGAACAACGCGGACTATGCGCTGTCCTGTGCGAAGGCGGCGTTTGATGGTGGCGCGGCATGGGTTGTTCTATGTGACACCAATGGCGGCGCGCTGCCAGATGAAGTGTTCGAAATTGTTGCTGCTGTACGCGCTCATCTTCCTGGGGCCAATCTTGGCATTCATTGCCATAATGATGCAGGTGTCGCTGTGGCCAATTCGATGGCTGCGGTTGCTGCAGGCGCACGCCAGATTCAAGGCACCATCAACGGCATTGGCGAGCGATGCGGCAATGCCGACCTGATTACACTGATTCCCAATCTGATGCTGAAATCGGGGTATAGCACATCAATCAGTGAAGATAATCTACCGCGGCTAATGATGCTGTCACGGATGCTGGATGAACGACTGAATAGGGCGCCCGACGCCCACGCTCCCTATGTTGGTGAGGCCGCTTTCGCCCATAAGGGAGGCCTGCATGCTTCAGCAGCGCAGAAGGATCCTCGGACCTATGAGCATGTTCCGCCGGAAAAGGTTGGCAACACGCGTCAATATCTGGTTTCTGATCAGGCAGGCAAGTCAAATATACTGGCCCGCTTTGCTGAGTTTGGCATCGAAATGGCTGCGGATGACGCGCGGATCGATGAATTGATC
>CACJUX010000095.1 GCA_902596655.1 uncultured SAR116 cluster alpha proteobacterium
GTGCGGGGAGTAGGTAACCAATTTAGTTGTCTGTTGTGGCAATTAAGTGAGTAGCAAGTGTGGTCACTTACAGTGCAACACAGACATGCTGTTAATGGCGATTACAGAGTTACTGAGAGGTGTTGGGTAGAGTGTGAAACAGGTACCTGTAGGTGGTGTAGACAAGCTGTATGCCGTGATATCTATTCGGATTTGAGATAGGTTTCCAAATGTCTAAAAACACGTTTACGGCTTAATTCATTAGCTTCAGGGTTTAGTTTTGCTTCCCACATTCTGCCTGTCGCAGGAATGAAACCGACCTTCTTCCAGTCCTTGACTTCCACATCAAATGAATGGTGTGCCTCTGGGTAGATAAATATCTCTAAGTTTTCATTCTTCCTAAAACCTGTTTCGCACCACATCACCTCTGCAAGACCATCTAACTCTCCCAGATGAAGCTGGATTGGCACATATGGAAGGTCAGGTGTGCCACCAAGTGGAATACCACATCCCGGATAATAGGATACTAAAGCGCCAAACACACCCAAGTCATAATCAGCTGCCAATTTTAGATTCTTGAGCATTCTTGTATTTGCTAGCAGATTAACTCCAGAACCGCCCTGACTAAATCCAATCACACCTATTTTCCCATCATGCCATTCTTGGCTATTTATCCATTTAGACAGTGCCAAGATATCTTTCACTCTCTCTTCAGGAATAGTTTTAATATCTACTTTACCAGTATGGGGTTTGACTCCCTTTTGAGTAAAATGGTCCAGTATAACGACATTATATCCCTGCCCATTTAAGCTATCCGCCCAATTCAACTGATGCTTCCATACCCCACCACTTCCATGCGATAAAATAACCGTGGAGGTGGGCCTTTTCCCTGCAAAATGAATTTCGCTGGATAAACGGCCGTTCACGACTAAGCCATAAGATGGCTTGGCCTTTTTGATAGAAGAAATTTTACCATCTTTGAAGACCGTTGCACTCAATATTGGTTTGACATCAAAGCAAACGACAAATACCAATCCAACAAATAGTGTGATTAACAATCTCGTCATGATGTTTATCTCCGAAATATCAACAATTGCACCAATCGCCACAATCCTCTGAAAAGGATTGTCCTCACAATTGGATTTTGCAATAGCCGTTGTGCATAGACACGGAGTCTTGGCACTTTGCGTATAACAAGCATTGTGACGCCAATTGCCAGTGCTGATAGTAGGATTATCTTTAGCATCAGGCTTTGGCTCCATCGCCACCAAAGTGTTCCCTGTGCCTCTCTAACCTTATTTTGTAGCCATCAGTTGGGTCACCTTTGCGCAATGTATCAATCATACTCAGGAACCAATTCCTGTCCTGTGAGCCATGAACATAAAGCTGCTGCTTGGTTAGGTTTTCGTTGAACTTGACCTTGATACCAACTTTTTGGGTTACCTGCTTGAAGGCCTCTTTCATCAATTGGTTGAGTCTGTCCTCTTCACCAAATGGCACAATGAAACTGTCATGCACTGTGAGGATGGGTGTGTGTGTTTGGATAAAATCAGCGATGACATATTCACAGATACGACTGTCTATATTCATAAGTCTCAACCCAGCCCCACTACATATAAGATGAACAACATCAGGATGATGTTCCTTGATGCTAGCCAGCAACTCTGAGAGAACATCATCCGGGAAACTGTATGGATAATCTGTGTAATTGAGTTCAGACCTGAAGGCCTTGAATAGCGACTGCTCAGTTGATGCATTAAATGACAGAAGGAAGAACAGCTTGGCTATCTTCCGGCAATGCTCTGGATTGTTAACACCTCTGACAGGCAGGTCATAGGGGTCTTTGTCTGTATTCTGCCAGTAATCTAATCCAGCCTCTGCATAGGCCAAGATTACGTGCAAAGAAGAGTAATCAATCTCCACTGTTGTCATGTCATTCATACGAATGTCTTTGCGATGCTTACCGTCTATGCGCTGCCACCAGCCACCATAGAACCTGCCACCATCAGAGAAACGTTTGTTGTTGAAGATACGCCGAACAAACTTGTCGTGGTGAGTGATGTTCACAAACACAGGCTTGTTTCTTCGCCTCCGCTTTTTTCTTTCAGGTAGCTTTATACGTGCTGGTTTATTCACTGACTGAATGTCTATGAACGTCCTCTCAAGCAGCTTGTTATATTTCTCCAAAAGCAAGCGCATTTGTTTGACCTGACGAGTGTCATCATACGGTGCATCAACCTTGTCCTCATCACGTAGGATGATGGTCTCTCTGTTGTCTGCATAGCCAATATCAAAATAGCCAAAGGCAGCATTTTCAAATAACTTGGTTAGCTTCTCTGTAGGCCAGATGCGTGTTAGGAATCCTCTGCCTCCTCTATGTTGCCATCCATCTTTTAGGCCAATTAGTTCAGCCTCATGAAGACGATGAACGATATCTATTGTGCTGACTTTTATGTTGAGTTCATTGTATCTGGTCTTACCACTGCTTGAGACAGTGCCATCGCTGTATGCGGATGGTGTCATATGAACAGCGATGTTGAGTTCTGGGTCATTCAACCATGCGATATAAAGGTCCAACAGCACGAACTTCAGATGCTTCTTTTTGATGCTAACATTCTCTGGTTCCTGACGATTCAGGAAGGTGTCGTAGACCTCATCAACAAACAGATTAGCTTCCTGATGCTCTGACCATCTATGAACA
>CACJUX010000096.1 GCA_902596655.1 uncultured SAR116 cluster alpha proteobacterium
AGGGAGTACGCATTTTAGCGTCGGGAAACTGACGTTCATTGATTTCTCCCTTGACTATGGGCCGCTTGGGCGGCCCTTCTTTTTCAGGCTCTGATACATAGCAACAATACCGCTAGAAGTCTCTTTGGCGCGGCAAACTCGACTCACTTTTCACCTGAAATTTTCACATTCTATCAATGATTTGAAAAGTTCAAACAAACGGACACTTAAGGCATTTTTTTCATGGCAATGTCAGACAAAACCAATCTGTTAGTTGAGAATTAAATCCTCGCTAGTATCCATCGCTTAAATAGGCTCATTGTCGCCACATCAACTTTGAATTACAGCGGAGTGAGCATTTGACTAAGCCAATCGCTTCGCCAAAAATAAGAAGAGCATACGAAGGATACTCTCAGTCTGAAGACAGGAACGTGAACCGTTTAAAATCTCATCACATTTGAAGGGACCCTGTTTGTGCAAAAAGCTATGTGGATATTGGAATTTTAAAGGCGAGGTCAATGTTGTCTTCATAAACTTTCATGTGTTCATCATAATTGTATATATCAAGTATGCGAGCCTATTCCTGTGCTTCATTTGCGTTGTTAAGATATTGCTGCGTCCAACTTTTCAGCCTCGCACATTCGTCACTCGTAATTGCCAATGCAGGGCGGACTAGTGTTCCTGATAAATTAGCAATAAGTAAAACACGCATTTGTAAATCCTTAGCTATTTTCTCCAGAGCCCAGAAAGTAGTCACAGTAACCAAATGTGAGCCTTTTAACTAGACCAACAGGATTACCAATGAATTGTGGTGGTTTTTTGAGCCTCGAGGCACCAAGCAGCCGATGCTGCAACCGCGCTGTCCATACTGCGGACAGCCAGAGTCAATCATTTGTGTTAATGGGCATGGACATTGTGCTCATTGTACGATGAACGTAACACCATACTATGATGGTGCTAGCGAGGACGATGGATAAAAACATTTTCAGGCATAGACGATTTTCAGCCGAGACCAATTAATCGACGCTGAAGTGTTGCTGGCATTCAGTTAACTTTTATTTCTAACGGCTACAACAAAAGCTATGTCGGTATTGCTTGCATTTAAGATTACTGGTGATAGCGTGGCGAAATGAAAGAAAAAAAACGACGAATTTGGGTCGCACTGCTGTGGTCAACCCTTGTGGTCTTGATGTACGTAAACGACAGCCGACGAAAGTTCGAGCAAAGTGATGAAAGTATTTCGGTGTTGTCGGTCTTCATAATTCTTTCAATTGCAGGTGTTGTGGGTCATTTTTTTATCAACCGAAGTCTCAGACGAGACTAGGTTTTCTCGATGAACTTGTTTAGTGAAAATTTCGATTTCACTTTCTTTTGGATCCTGGAGATCGAGACTATGTTTGAAAAACCAACTAGAATTATTGGCCTTGTTATTGTTTTAGGCGCGGTTCTTGACGCTATTATATTTGGAGGAGGAGAGGAAAAATTCCTTGATTTGCCATCTTTATTGTTAGTAGCTACAATTGGGTTGGGTATATGATCGGGGCAAAGGGTGACGATAGTATACTTAGGAAATTTGGTGACGGATGTTTAAGAGGAGCTTGGATCGGTTTTCTAATTGGCCTTGTTCTAATCGTTGGTTCCCCAACCTTTGCATCAATGAACGTTTCTGCTTTGGGTGCCGCGATGTCGGTGTGTCTGCTCCCGCTGTTTTACGGCTACACACTCAAATTTGCATCAATGCAAATCGACTGAAAAAGTTCAGAGCAAAAATAACAAATCGACCCTTTAATCCTTTTTTGGAATGGGACCCCTTAGGAAGGGGGTGGAGGTAAGACTGCCCAAGCTATTGGATCCACTGGTTGAGCTTAGGCACTAGACCCTCTGCTCTGAGATGCATGTAACGAAAGAGCATCCTTGGGTTCCGTTGGCCCGATATCACAGCAACCTCAGGCGCAGCTAGCCCCATCTCAAAGAACCTGCTGATAGCTTCGTGACGAAAATCATGGAACCTGAGGTCACTTAATCCAGCACGTGCCCTGAGTCTATCCCGCGCTAAACGGAACGCATTGGCATTGACCGGAAATGGAGTAGGGTGTCGTTCCTGTCTCTCTGGCTTCTGAGGAAATCAAGAGCCTGTGGAACAAAGGCACCTCCCGTATACTTCCGTTCTTGGTTATGTGTAGCAGCGTAGTCTGACGATTGAAGTCTATGTGATGTCACTCAAGAACGATTATATCGCTGCGTCTCATTCCAGTCTCTATTGCGAAGACAACAATGTGCATTGGCCACGCTTATGGCAATGGATATAGCGTGTACGTGCTACCTAAGTGGATGACGAAGATTGAGGGCCAGAAGGACACTTCCTATACATCTGAGGCTATAGACATTGAGTTAGCTTCTCGGCTTGGATAATGATGATTAGATTGACTGATTGGTTTTTTAAAGGGAATATGAGTTATAAAAATAAGTCTGAGGGAATTTTGGAATGAAAAAAATAGTTAAATTGATGCTTATTAGCGCAGCAACTTTTTCTTTGGCGAGTTGCGCAAGTTACAACTCAATTATGCCTGATTGGGCTAAAATTGGAGAAAGTACTGAAACTGAACAGGTGGAGAACAATCAAACTGATGGCGACGATGACGTAGATTGGTGGAATCCATTTACCTGGTTTTAAT
>CACJUX010000097.1 GCA_902596655.1 uncultured SAR116 cluster alpha proteobacterium
AGAAAATAGATACCATATAGATACCACTTTGCAGTGATTTCGGCCCCCCATAATGACCCCCTCAAGCTCCCCAATTTGCGCTTGCGAAGGCGCTATTTAGAGGTGCTTGTCAGGTTGCACTGAGGTGTGCAACCTCGCTGGTTCCGTGCAACCAGATGCAACCAGTAGTGATAGATGCTTTCCTTAGCGCTCAGCAACGCTTTTCAGGTTGCTTTGGTACAAAGGTATAGTGAGTGATTTGGTTGTCATTTTGTAGTTTAGTTTTGCCTCAAATCAGTTCATCCACCACAGGCATGTTGTTGCTCGCATTTTTTTGTAAATTGGAATTTGGATATCAAGTTACCTCGCTTTTTACTGATTTCATCGCCAATATTTTTCATCAGTCCCATGAAAGACATTCGGTACTTTGGTCTCCTCTAAAATTTTAACCTCCTGGCCATCAAAGGACATTCGGGTAACTTCGTGCTGCGATGCGGTGAGCAATGACTCGCTCTCCAGTGGCATCTCGACACCGATGCTAAAATTTCCACCGTCGTTCAAAATGAAACCGTTTCGTGCATCGAAAGTTTTTATAAGTTCGCTGTTACAAAAATCAGAGCCATTAGAAGAATCGAAAATTTCCATGCTTTGAATGAACCCGTCTGCAACTGTAGTGTTAAATTTTATCAACAATTCTGGAAATCCATCCTGATTAAAGTCATAGAATTCGGGGCTGTAAACTTTTGAAAGAGGGCCAGATAGCTCAAAGGAATTGCAAGGGACCGGGTTTTTCTGCTCATTATATTGCCCAACAACTACAACAGCACGAGCATATCCTAGCAAGTAGCTGGAACTATTCTGAGTCCCAATTATTGACCATTTCTCTAGTCTTGGAGTGCCCCATATGACTGCATAATGACCACTGGATGGGTCTATACCAAATTCCGTCAATATAACGCTATTCTGTTCATCAACGCTCGATGACTTCCATTGAAACAATGACGCGCTAAAAAAGTCTGTGAGAAAATCTCGAGAATATTTGGCGCTGATGAATGAAGTTGGTTTGATGCCGCGCTGTTCTATGTGTTGAAAAAGCTTTGGAACCTCAGTCGCAGGCTTTTCAATTTCATTGCTAATATGAAGTGCTAGGTAAAAATCTGCTTTTTCATAGGACTGTCCCGCAAAGTAGCTATCTGACTGCTCTAGAAAAGTGTCTAGCGCAACAGCATTAATTGGCCAGATAAGAGCCAGTATTAAGGGAAATAGGCATTTGTAAATCATTGACTATCTTTCCAGATATTCGACTAGTCTAATGATCATTTCGTAACATAATTGCGACCCTATTATGGCAAAGCTGTTTTGCGTCGGGTCGTGGCAAAAGATTTTTGAATGATACTGCATCGCGTAGTTATGATCAGTAGATGAGAGAGTTAGGCTCAGTAGCTTGAGCTCGCTATCGTTAATTTTTTCATTCTAGATAATCAGCTCTAAATATTAAAAAAGCACATTTCTGATTGTTTGAAATGGGTAAGCTCACTGTGTTCTGCCTAGCATTTTATTACGTCGTTCAAGGATCCGTTCCAATTGGTCGACTATGCAATTTGTAAACGGCACGATCTGTGGTTCTGGCCCTGTTTCATCTGGATCATAAACAACCTCTATTGGAGCAGATTCGTTGAATACAATTCTCATGTAATCTGTTTTTAGAGGCTGGGTTCCCTCTATGATCATATTCGAAGTGTCTCTCTGGACTTTCATATGTGCCATTAGAAATTGGATTGCTTCAACGCCATTGAGCATCTTTCCAGGCCAATCCTGGTAGGTTTGCCAACTGGATAAGTCAAAGAGCTTTTGAGGTAAAATAACTGTATGAGCCTGTTCTACCTTGTCTTCCTTAATTAATTTTGCGTCTAAGTAAACAACTGAATCATGAGGTTGCTCAAAGGTAGTAAATACAAATTGGAAAAAACTAGCGTCGGCCGACACAAGTTTTGATCCCATTAGTTTACAAAAATCGCCTTCGCGGCCCTCAAAATTAAGGTCTAGCCATTTGTCACTAAGTTTCTTGAGCAAGTTTTTTGGATCGTTGTTCTCAGGGTTGCTGGGTAACGCTGCATTGTTTTTAAGGCAGGAATATTGAAACACCCTGGTTCCATTGGATGTGGGTCTTAAAGTGACGTGGCTATTTTGATCCATCAACAACATTTGAGACCAATTTAAAGGGCTTTCAGGCTGAGTAGAGTGAACGTTAAATAGCACATAATCACCTTCGTTAACCCATGTGCCATTATAGTTTGTTGTGCTTGCAAATCCAGGTGGCCCATAGGTCACGCTAATAGAGTTTGGTCCTTGTGAAATGAATGTTTGGTGGGTGTCTGTACCTACGGGAGCAATGATTTCACCCGCCGCGTTCTTTGATGTATTTCTTGGCATCATCATAGAACCCCTTGGCGTCGAGCTGAGCCACTCGCATCTCC
>CACJUX010000098.1 GCA_902596655.1 uncultured SAR116 cluster alpha proteobacterium
TCCTTTTGGGTGCGCCATTTCCAAAGCTTCAAGGTTCGTGGACCTTGGTTCACGTGACTGTTTCCAAACGATTTACGTTCTGGAACGGGAGCTTGTGTTTTCATGGTGTGGGTAAGGTCTCCGGTATACTTTTACAATCGCAACGGCACATACTACTTCTCTCGTACTATTCCTTCAGATCTTCGGTGCCGCTTTCTCAAGCGGAAGATCGAGGTCTTTCTTCCTACAAAATCAGAATCAAAAGCTGCCAAATCTGCTGCTGCCCTGTCCGACAGGCTGGAGCGATACTGGGACAGCCTTCGTATGGAAATGATCTATTCGAAGGAGCTTGGGCTGACAGTTCTGCCAGAAAGTAGGACGGCGACTTCTGACAGTCTCAGCTTAACTGATGCGCTTGCGCTCTATCACCGCCTGAAGGGTACAGGTAAGACCAGTCTGTTCTTTGAGTCCTCAGAGCGAAGCATTCGCTATCTGATCGAATGTATGGGTCATGACAGCCTGACATCACTCGAGGTGTCAGACGCAGGACGGTTCAGGGTTAGCCGTGCTCAGCCACTGATACTAAGATGAAATTTAAATTTTGGATTTGGCTGGTTTGGTAATCGACAATCTTTTTCACGCAACAGTTGTAAAATCCACCTCTTCCTAGCATTAACATTTTCTTTTGATAATTGAGTTGCTATGTCCCATTCGATGTGCAGTTCAGAACAAGTCCTAACGCTGTCTCCTTCAAGCACAAGTAATGATCCATCATTTTTTGAACTACAGGCAGCAATAAACACCACAAAGAGAAACGAAATGACACGAGTTACCAACCGACTCATCTTGAATAATTCCTATTTTTCACAATATCAGGGATCCATTCAGTCAAATTTTTCAGAGGCCTTCCATGCTTCACTATCTTTTTCATTTTTTAAGGCTTGTTTCTTTTCCGACATGGTTATTTTGCGGCATTATAACAGCGCATGCAGATTTTTTTGTCGATCAGAGTCACAGAATTTCGGAAAACCCACCTCGCCTTAGCTACGGTATATCAGTTTCTGATCTAGATAACGATGGTTCGCACGAGTTTATAGTCACAGGGTTTGGTTATCCCAATCTCGCGTTAACCTATAAAAATGGAACTCTATCAAATCGTAAAATAGATAAACTATTTGAGGATGCTGAGAGGAAGACAATCGGTGTTGCCGCCTGCGACGTAGATGGCGATGGTTTTGAAGAAGTCTACTTCCTCAATACAGACAGTTATAGCGGCGATAAAGTCCTAGCGGATCGTCTCCTCGATTTTCAAACGAACGATGTGGATTTATTTGAGATTCGAGAAAATCAGCCAGTTGCGAATTTGACGGCAGGGCGCTCTGTAGCCTGTGTCGATCGAAAAGGTGATGGACGCTACGCAATTTATGTTTCGAATTACGGTGGACCTAGCCGACTTTATGAAGTGAAACAAAATATAGTTACAGATTTAGCGATCCAGCTCGGCATAGATAGGGTAACTGGCGGCAGGGCGGTTGTCTCGGGACATATATTAGGTGATCGCAACGATCTTTTTGCCGCTAACGAGAGGGGGCCCAACTTTCTGTACCAAAATATTGACGGCGATTTTTTAGATAGGACACTGGAATATAATATTGATGACACTTTGCAAAACGGCCGGGGCACTGCTCTTGCAGACATCATGTATAACGGTCGTTTGGGACTTATCATTGGCAACTGGGATGGCTATCACCGCCTTTTTGCCTCAAATAGAAATAACTTTCATGATTTAGCTACTTCCGAGTTTAAAGAACCCTCGAAAATTAGAACCGTAATCAGTGCTGATTTCGATAATGATGGTTACGACGAGATTTTTTTTAACAATATAGGCCAACCAAACCGAATGTTCCGCTTGCTAAACAATGGAATGCTGGAGCGCGTTGAATTATCCGCAGCTCTAGAGAGTGAGGGACTCGGCACAGGGGCTGCGGTCGCGGACATTGATGGCAATGGCATTCTGGATCTTCTAATTGCACATGGAGAGAGTGCGCCTCAGCCATTAAGCTTGTTCTCTGCAAACATAGCCTCAGCTGGCAGGTTTGTTCGCATACAACCCATCAATCTAAATGACGCACCTGCGCGTGGCGCTACGGTAACCCTAAATACGAATCTGCGCTCACATGCAAAAACCATCGATGCTGGAAGCGGATACCTCTGCCAGATGGAGCCTATCGCACATTACGGATTGCGCAAAAACGAAGTCATAAATTCGGTCTCGGTCCGATGGACAGATGGGACAGAAAAAGTAATGACCATTGTTGAAGAGCGCAAAACCCACATTGTGCGCCAATAAAAATAGGAATTTGGTCTATGAATCTAAAACACTCATCAAAATTACTTTTGCTTCTTTTGATCAAGTTCTTATGCCTTACCTCAT
>CACJUX010000099.1 GCA_902596655.1 uncultured SAR116 cluster alpha proteobacterium
GCCAGTGATCAAGACAGGGCGCTATTTTGCCAGAGCCGAATTTGCTATTGACTGGCCAGTGCAGTTTCTGGTCGGTGTCATCGGCGTGTTTCTTGCTTTTTTTGAGGGCAGCCTTGGCCTCTGGTCATTTTTCTATGGGGCAACCCCATTGCTCTCACTGGTTTTCCTGTATTGGATGATGCTGCATAATGAAAAATTCGTGTCGGTTTTTCTGGTGTTTTTAATTGGGTTGATTAGCGATATTCTTTTTTCCGATATTCTAGGCGGACGAGCGACAGCATATTTACTTGCCTTTTATTATGTTGGCTTGAGAAGGGTGAAATTATTGCAGGGTGATTTCATGCAGGTATGGCTTGATTTTGCGATTGTGGTTTTAGGCGTCATGGTGTTCCAGCTGATGATGTTTTCGCTTCTGAATCTCGCCATTCCTGCGGTGACGCCGATCCTGTTCCAGATTGGCTCGACGCTTATCCTGTTTCCGATTGGGTATCTGACTTTATTCTCTTTGGCGAGCCTTGTTGCAAAGGTCAGGATGCTGTCATGAACAGGAAGGCACGGGAGAGGGAATTTAGACGCGCTATGACGCGGCGTAGCCTTCTGCTTGGTGGCATGCAGCTCGGCATCGCCTCATTCCTTGGCCTGCGTCTATATCAGCTTCAAGTGGCGCAGAACAGTCAGTACCGGCGACTTTCTGACCGCAATCAATTTGATGTGAAAATTGTTGCGCCACAGCGCGGCCGCGTTTTTGACCGAAAGATGCGCCTGCTTGCCGGTAATGCCGAATCCTATCAATTGCGTGTTACACCCCTGCATGCGAAAGACCTGCCGCGGGTTCTTGATGATCTGTCCACGATCATCGAGTTAAAACCGGAAGAGCGAGAAAAAGTTATTGCTACAGCGGCAAAAAGCCCATCCTTTCGCCCGATTGTCGTTCGTGGTGATCTGACCCAGCGTGAATTGGCAAGGTTGGCAATCAGGTCGGCCTATCTGCCTGGCGTTAGTTTTGAAAAGCTTTTGCGGCGGATATATCCGCAGGGCGCGCTGACCGGACATGTTACCGGCTATGTATCGCCGTTAACCAGCCGCGAGCTCGATTTGAACCCGGCTTTGCAGCAGCTGCCAAATCTTTCAACGGGTAAGATTGGTGTTGAAAACGCTATGGAGGGCAAGCTGCGTGGCAAGCCAGGTAGCGAGCGCGTCGAGGTCAATGCCCGTGGTCGTCCCATTCGTGTGCTGCGTGATTTTGAGCCTGCTGCAGGACAGGATGTGCGTCTGGCTCTTGATATCGGTGTCCAGCTGGAGGCGGCTGAGGTGCTACGTCGCGGACGATCTGAAAAGGTCAATTTGTCCTTGCCCGAAGCACAGAGTGCGATAGCTGCCAATGCTGAGCTAAAATCGCATATTGCAGCGGGTGACAATCTTGTTCTGCGTGACCCAAAGGGCAATATCACGCCGGCTGAGTCTGGCGCGGTGGTGGTCATGGATGTGCGAACTGGGGAAATCGTCTCGCTTGTGTCCGCTCCGATGTATGATCCGAACATCTTTACCGAAAAGCTGCTCACGCGGGACTGGCGGCGGTTAAACAATCATCCACGCACGCCGTTGCTGAACCGGGTAACCACGGGCATGTACGCGCCGGGTTCAACCTTCAAAATGGTGGTTGCATTGGCCGCACTTGAAGCTGGGATCATCAATGAACGGACCTCTTTCTTTTGCAAGGGGAATATGGACCTTGGTGACGCAACCTTTCACTGCTGGCAGAAACACGGACATGGAACGGTCAATGTTTCGAGCGCGCTCGAACAATCTTGTGATGTGTTCTTTTACGAAGTTGCGCTGAAGACGGGCATCCATCGGATCAAGAAAATGGCCCTGCGGCTTGGGCTTGGCGCTAAGACAGGAATCGACATTCCAGGTGAAAAGCCGGGCATAATCCCCAGCCATGATTGGAAATTAGCAACACATGGTGTTGTCTGGACGCCGGGTGAGACGGTGGTTGCCGGCATCGGTCAGGGTTATGTTCTGGCAACGCCAATCCAGCTTGTGCTAATGACGGCGCGGATTGCCAATGGCGAGTTTGCTGTTGAACCCAGCCTGATGGCACGCAGTACTATACCCGAATTTGCGCCGCTGGATATTCCTGAGTCGGCGTTGCGGATTGTCCGCAAGGGTATGAAAATGGTGACACATAGCGGGCTTGGCACAGCACGCAAATACAACCTCAGTTCTGATTTTGGCGGTATGGCCGGCAAGACTGGTACGGTTCAGGTAAAGCGCATAACCAAGGAACAACGCGAGGCCGGCATCGTCAAAAATATCGACAGGCCGTGGAAAGAGCGTGATCACGCCTTGTTTGTTGCTTATG
>CACJUX010000100.1 GCA_902596655.1 uncultured SAR116 cluster alpha proteobacterium
CTGCGTGGCAATGCCGGCATGATCCTGTCCAGGCTGCCACAGCGCATCACGTCCTACCATTCGGTGATAACGGATCAATAGGTCTTGCAGTGTAAAGGTCAGCGCATGCCCCATATGCAGGCTGCCAGTTACATTTGGCGGAGGCATCATTATGGTGTAGGGCGTCTTCCAAGAGGCTGGATCGGCGGCGAAATGCCCGGCTTCCTCCCAGCTTTTATACCAATCGGCCTCGATTAATTTGGGATCATAAGTCTTCGGTAAGGTTGAATTTGCCATGCCCTTGTCCAGCTATGCGGATGAGATCATTGTTATTATTTCGAGGAGGTTTTACGACACTCCCCCAAATCGTGCAATGGATCATCTGCCATTATCGAATGGATTGTAATTGGTGACGTAAATTGACAGCGTTTAACGTTTAGGCTGCGTTAAAAGCCGACACGTTAGCTATTCAGCTGAAAAGGCAAACCCGCTCCGGAAAAAATCATCAGGTTTGGGTGCTTTTTCAAGGCGACCTAAAACATCGCTTAGCCCGAGGGTCTCTGAGGTCAACCTGCCTATTGATGCCTGAAACTCATAAGAGCTAACAAGTAAATCGTGTTGAGCCAATATATAACGAAGTTCTGCGTCATTTAAATCCTGTTCAGCATCTTGTAGGTCTAGAATTGTTTTCTTACCAAACTCAAATTCATTTTTTACTCCCTGAGCCAACATCCGAGATGCCGCCACCTCTGCATCAATCGCGCGGATGTGCGCTTTAGCGGTCTCGAGGAGGCGGAATGATTTTCGAATATTTAGTTTCACACTGCGAGCAGTTTCCTTTGCATCTAATTTTGAAGAATTCAATTTCGCGGACAAATTACGTGATTTTGCTCTTGTTGCGGGAGTAACCATCAAAGGCGACGAGAATTTTAGTTGTGCGGAAAACACTGTTTTATCATTAGCAGTTCCATTCGCAAAAGTGTCGCTGGCAGAAAGATTGAAGGATAAGCTAGGTCTTACTGATGCAATCAACGTGTCAAAACTTTTTTTGGCCAACTCTTCTTTTGACTGAGCAGCGAGCATTTCAGGGTGCTCTTTTTGACCTATTATTTCCGCGTCGCTGAGCGAAGAAGGTAGAGGATAGTTAAATTTAGGTAAGTTTAATTTTGACGGATCCAACCCAGTTAGTGAATTGTAATCGTCATAGGCGTTTTCTAAAGCATTTTTAGCTAGTAATAAGCTTGACTTAGCCCTCGCCGCTCTAGATTCAGCTTCTGCTAATCTTGTTGGAGTTGCTGCACCTGCGGAGGCTCTGATTTTAGCGGCCTCAACATGAGCTAACATCCGCTCAAAATTATTTTGTTTCAAATTGAGTTCTTTTTGCGATTTGATGACTGCAAGGTGACTTCTTATCGCGCCCAGCAATACTTCTTGTTCAGTCTTGTAATAGTTAGCGGTTTCTATTTCCAGAGTTATTATCTCCGCCGCAGTATTTTCTTTTGCTTGCCCGCCATCATAAATATTTCTTGATAAAGTTGCGGATATCGTGCCCGTATTGCTACCCGAGAAACTTGAACTATTTGATGTTTCGGTTTGTGAGTGTTTACCAGTCAGGCTGACGTCAGCCGACCACTCTTTTGTCGCATTTTTTGTTTCTACATTTTCGCGAGCGGCAATCCAACTTTGTCGGGTTGAACCAATAACGTCACTGTTTTTCAAAGCCTGTTGAAGGGTCGTCTCTAAATCGTAAGCGTATGCGCTAATCGTGAAGAGACTAGTTCCAATGAGGCATGAAATGCCAATAAACACAAATTTTATCACCATCAAATACCTCACTCAGTATTTACGTCCACTAGCTTTAAAAATAACCAATATTTGTCTTATAAAATTCTTAGAAATTAAACTCTGGTTTGGATTTGAACTCATCGAAAATTGGTATTTGCGCGTCAAACAATGACGTTCTCACGAAGGAATCTCCAGATCTAGACCAAAGGCTTGCAACGCCGCCCGAAGAGCCATTTGGCCTCCATACTGATACCAAAACTCCCTTAGGCGTCAACTGCTCTAATAATTTTTCTGGCATAAAGCCCACGGCTCCCTCTACTAAAATTCTATCATAAGGGCCCTCCTGTTCGAAACCATCTACTAATTTTGACTTCACAACAGCAGCATTGTCAGCGCCGATAGCTACCAGAAGTTCTTGCGCCTTTTCTACTAGGCTCAACCTGCTCTCCACTGAAATAACAGACACTGCCAGTCCGGCCATTATTGCGGTGCCATATCCTGTCGCACAGCCCACAACCATTGTGTGATCATCTGCTCTAACGTTGAGTGCTTGTATCATTCTCGCTAAGACCATCGGCTCAATAAGCCATCTA
>CACJUX010000101.1 GCA_902596655.1 uncultured SAR116 cluster alpha proteobacterium
TACAGAGTCACTGGCAGGTGTTGGGTAGAGTGTGAATCACAGGTACTGGCAGGTGGTGTAGACAGGCTGTGTGAGTCTTGTGGGGAGTGGGGTGTCAATTTGACTTATAAATTTCTGGCGGAATTACATCACATTGCGCCCACCTCACAAAAATATTCCCGGGCATAGAACGCGAGGGTGGGTCCATGATACAATTCCAGCAACCAGTCGTTCGGCCCCATTTGCACCAAAGGTGTCACTGCTGGATGATGGAAAGTCGCGTAGGCCTCTTCGATCATCTGCTGCAAATCGACATCGTCAATCTCTCCGCCCACAAAGGGCGACATCACCGCAAAAGCCACCTCTGCGTAGGGCTTGCCTCGAAACGACCTAATCTCACCGAAGCTCAGTTTCGGCCACGCCGCGGGCACGTAGAGCCCGCCGTCACTGGCCAGCCCCACCAGCAGCGCCTCGTTGAACGAAAGCGCCGCCGCATGTCCGCGTGTCGATATGTATCGCATGTTTCGAATCCCTACGTTTTGGGGGCGTCGGCTTAGCCACCTGGAAACAGACGTTCGTCCCACGGATAGACCGACATCGTTTCGAAGCCATCTTCCGTAAGGACGCCCTGATCTTCCAGCTTGACCATGTGATCGCCGCCAACCTCTCCCACCAGCGCCTCGACGCACAGCGTTAGGCCGGGTTCGAGAACGGCGTCAAAGGCATTGTCCACCAGTCGGTCTGGATAGGCGATCAGGGGCCACTCGTCGCACATGCCAACACCATGCATCGGAGAAGAGTATTTGAGTGCATCATACTTGTCCTGAAGGACATGCAGCGACCGCGTCAGGTCTTCCATATGAAGGCCCGGCCGCAGGAGTGCGGTGTTATAGCGAATGTGCTCTACAGCCTCGGCATAGCTTTCGCGCATATGTGCCGGGGCCAGATCGTCACCGATCCACCACGTGCGGCTAAGGTCCGCACAGATACCATAGGGGCCGATCAGATCGGTGTCGAAGGCGAGAATTTCACCCTCTGAGATTACCCGTGGCCCGCATTCCTGAAACCATGGGTTTGTGCGCTGGCCGGAGGTAAGCAGCCGCGTTTCGATCCACTCGCCGCCACGCTTGATGTTCTCGGCATGGAGCACAGCCCAGACCTCGTCCTCGGTCACGCCGCCGTTGGGGATTTCGGTACGCGCGAAGTCCTCCATGACGGCCATGGCGCGCTCACAGGAATGGATGGCGCAGCGCATTGCGCGCAGCTCGTGCTCTGTCTTGATGCCCCGCGTGCGTTCGGTGACTTCCTCGCCATCGCGGTACTGCAGGCCCGTGCGGCGGATCGCGTCCAGACCTGCCGGCTGAATCTTGTCGATGGCGATCTGTCGATGGCCCGGCGCGTGACGGGAAAGAAGGTCCGCAACCTCGGCAGCAAAGGCATCGGCCGCTGGGCCGATCCGGTCACCACGGGCAAAATAAAACATATCTGCACCAGAACGGCTTTCGCGCACCAGCGGATTGAATTCCGCAAGGAACGGCGCGTTCTTGTAGTCCCAAAGCACCATATAGCCATCGGCACAAAGCAGGCAGGCCCGGAACGGATTGTGGGTGTTCCACAGCTGCATGTTCGTGGTGTCGGTCGCGTAGCGGATGTTCAGGGGATCGAACATCAAAAGGCCCCCATAGCCGCGCGCCACGATGGCATCGGTTAGGCGTTTGTGGCGGGCCTTGCGCATTTCGGCCAAGTTGGGCAACGCCAGCCCTGCCTCGCGCCATTCGGCATGGGCAAGTGCGGTTGGCCCGATCTCGACACGGTTGCCGTCATTCTCCGTCCCGTCGCCAAGGCGTGTGCCCTGGCTTGGGTCAATCTTGCGATTGTCGCTATAATGAACATTCATTTGTTTTCATCTCCGTATGCACAATCTGAGATTTCCTTCATTATCCCGTCGACGTCCCATGTCCCTCATTCCAAATTAGGAACGCATATAGACGCCGTTGGCGTCGTAAATTGGTCCGGACAGGACTTCCGCATCGTAGAATCTGCCTAGAATTTCCACTTGGAGCGTGGTTCCGGGGGCCGCGAATTCGGTGGCAACATAGCCCATCGCCATCGACTGGCCGACATGGTGCGCATAGCCTCCCGAACTGACGTAGCCGACCGGCGTGCCATCTTTCAGAATCGCCTCGTCATGGGCGACGTCAATCCCGTTAGTGTCGATGACCATCGTCAACAGTGTCTGAGAAACGCCCTCATTGCGCGCCGTCAACGTGGCTTCCTTTCCGATGAAATCCTTCTTCCAGTTGATGAAGACATCCATCCCAGATTCGACCGCGTTGAAATCCGGGCGGTATTCCATCGTCCAT
>CACJUX010000102.1 GCA_902596655.1 uncultured SAR116 cluster alpha proteobacterium
GCACCTTTGGATTGGTCATCATTACCATGAAAGCGTGGACAAAGGCACGCGCGACAGGCTGGTTGTGGATTTCCGTCAATTTGGCCTTGGGTCCAACCGATTTTCGCAGATAGCGAAAGGCAAAATACTGCAGCAGCAGCCCGCCAAACGCGGTGAGTGCCGCCTGGGCAATCGGCAGCGCAGCGAACATTGCAGCCGCGCCAAACAGCACGGCAAGCGCCCATAGCAAGAGCCCGGCGCCACAGGCGCAGGCGCAGGCCATGCCAGCCTGCAGACCAGACCCCATCGCCGTGGCAATGGTATTGAGAACATTCGGCCCGGGAATGAACACATTGAGCATTAGGAACAGCAATGCCGGCATCAGATCGAACAATAGCATCGAAAAAGACTCCGCAGACAGGAGACAGCATCGGCGGACGCAGGGTCCCCCGAAAAAGTGACTTACGCAGCATCGCGCGGTGATGGACAGGTTCCAGCTTGAACGCGGGTGCTAAACCATGCTTTATAGAGCATGAATGTCTGCTTTTGTGATTTGATTTTCCTTTCCATCGTTTGAGATGCCTGTCATGTCCAATTATGTTTTTTCACCACCAGCCATTCAGGCCATTCCCATTTTTGGCAGCGACAAGCTGTTTCCGGTCAACCGGATTTTCTGTGTTGGCCGAAATTACGAGGCACATGCCAAGGAAATGGGTGTCGAGGTTGACCGTGAGGCACCGTTCTATTTCACCAAATCCGCCGCCTCGATGAGCATGGCCGAGGGCAACATCAGCTACGCCAAACGCACGCAGAATTACCATTATGAAATGGAGCTGGTGCTGGCCATTGGCACGGCTGGCCTGGATGTCAGCATTGATCAGGCAGAAAGCCTGATTTTCGGTTGCGCCGCCGGTCTCGATATGACACGCCGCGATCTGCAGAACAATTCGAAGAAACAGGGCCGTCCCTGGGACACAGGCAAGGATGTTGAGGAATCTGCCGTAATCACGCCGATCAGGCCGATTGCCGAGGTGCCATCTTTTGCCAGCGCGCGGATCTGTCGCAGAATGGCGAGATGAAACAGGAATCTGATCTGGAGCTGATGGTGTGGTCAGTTCCTGAAATCATCGCCGATCTGTCCACCCTTTATCATCTGCAGCGAGGTGATCTGATCTATACCGGGACCCCGGCTGGTGTCGGTCCGGTCAAACGGGGGGATACGCTGGTCGGTGGTGTTGACGGCGTTGCTGAATTCACCGTTTCCATCACCTGATAGCCCGGCCCGGGCAGTGCCTATATCAAATCGGCAAAGGCGGTGCGCAGACGCTGCATTGCCGTGGCCAGCTGAGCACGCGGCGTTGCGATATTGAAACGCATGAAACTGTCACCACCAGCACCGAATGTTGAGCCATGGCTGGCGGCAACACCGGCATCCTGAATGCGCCCGATGAATTCAGCCGCGGCCATTCCGGTGCCGGCAAAATCCACCCAGCACAGATATGTTGCCTGCAACGGCATCACGCTGACACCCGGAATTTGTGACAGTTCATCACTAAACAGCTGGCGGTTGCCATCAAGATAGACAAGCAGCTCGTCAAGCCAGTCAGCGCCATGCAGATAGGCCGCCTCGGCCATCACCATGCCGAACCGGTTGACCGACATGCCGGCCGCCTTATGCGTTTTTGCCAGCTTCCTGCGCAGCGCCTGATCGGGAATCACCATGCTACCAGTCATGCCACCAGCCAGATTGAAGGTCTTGGTCGTCGCGATCAGCGTGACAAGGCGATCAGCCGCCTGCGGCATCGCAAGCGGTGCGACAATATGGCTGTGACCGGGCATTATCAGATCGTTATGCACCTCGTCACTGATCAGCACGAGATCATGTTTGACGCAGAAATCGGCAAGCGCGCCAAGCTCGGCCGCGGACCAGACGCGGCCCCCCGGATTGTGGGGCGAGCAGAGCAGTACAAGCCGTTCATCGCCAGTCAGCTGCGCCTCCAGCGCCGCAAGGTCCATGTGGTAGACACCCTCCCGCTTCACCAGCTCGGATTCGACAAGCCGCCGGTCATTGGCTTCAACAATGGTGCCGAACCAGTGGTAGACGGGGGAAAACACGATGACGCCCTCACCCGGGTTGGAAAAGGCGCTGATACTCAGCGCTAGCGCATTTACAAGGCCATGCGTCTGCAACAGCCAGGACGGATCGACGCGCCAGTTATGTCGCCGTTCCATCCAGCCAGAAAGCGCTGCCGCATAGCTCGCCGGATTGTCGTAATAGCCATAGACGCCATGCGCCATTTCCGCT
>CACJUX010000103.1 GCA_902596655.1 uncultured SAR116 cluster alpha proteobacterium
CAACGGTGGATGGTGTTCAGGATTAATTGTTTCTCACACCTAGATGTTTCAATGGTTTTTCATAGTCTCCCGCTGAAAGGTCATTTGGGATATCCATGATTGGAGGCAGGTCTGCTGATGAAGTCAGCGAGTAAAGGACTTTCGCTATCAATGCAGCACCAACCGCAACATTGACCACTGGGATGCTCATCACAACCATCAGAAATGCAAATTTGGTTACCTTAATACCAGTTGCCCTAGCGGACATTGTTTTGAACTCTTCTTCTGAAATTTCACCTGATTGGTAACGTTTGTAGAGTTCCATAAGTACAAACGAGACTGACAGAAGTGAGAGGGTTGGAAACAATTCCCAGATAGAGGAATTCGTCCCTCTTGATACTAGTTCGTCAACGAAGTCCGTAACTCGCCCTGTGAGTTCTTCGTTGGAATAACCAGAACTCTCTAAACCCATTTCAGATGCTATTTCTTCTGAGAGGAGGATTTCTCCATCAGGATATTTGCTTAACCAATCTTCAACGTATTCTTGGTTGTCAGTTGTCTTGAGTTGTACTTCCCAAGTCTCTCCAGTGCTGGAGTCGTTCATCACAACATCAAAACCTTTGTGGTTTGTTTCAGGGAACATCGCCGCTGTGATGGTGTCTCCATCGGAGTTCTCGATTTTCACAAACTCCATTTCATGAAGAATACCTTTCACGCTTGAAACGACCCCTGTTATCTGAGTCTCGGATAGGTTTTCCAAATACTCCTGCACAGAATCTAAGTCTTGGGTTTCCGATGAATATCGTTGGAATGCTGCAAGTACCGCTTCATCCACCTCTGTAATCGCAAGACCACTTTGAATGGAATGGAATGAACCAATAATGAGTAATTCATCGAAGTTGGTCCGGACAAATCTTATTGCAGGGTTTTCTTTGGCAAGTTCTTCACCGTACGCTCGCGCTGATTTTTTGTTGGTCGATTTGCGACCTTCCTTCTTCGCGTTTTTCCAGATTTCTTTGAGAGTTTCTGGGTTAACCAATTCACCCCTTGCCTTGCTGACGAAGTAGACGTCTATCACACGTCCAACGGCGTACGTGAGACCAAAAACAAGCGGCAATGTCATGAAACCACCAAGACCAGGCAATCCCGTCTTATAAGCACCGATAGCAACTTGTTGGGCAAGAAGTCCTAAACCAACAACACCTGAAATTTCCTTTATTGAAGTAAGTGCATCATTGTTTGAAACTCTTATTCCTCTGACTGCAGCGATGCGTGTACCCATGTATGCTTGTATGGGCGTCAGAATAAAGATGTCAGCAAATGGAATAGGTTGAAAAGCAACCCCGGCACAAATTGATGCAGTGACATTAATTAGTTGAGTGACCTTTTCATCATCAGTGATGTCGGTTCGATTTTCGATGCCAACATATTCTCTTTGAAGTTTGTTGATGATGCGGTCTTTGATTGAATTCAATTAACCAATCCTGATTTCCAAAATCTTACAATTCCTTGCATATGCTCACCGCCCTTTCGATAGCGTTGCGTACATCTTTATTGCTACAACTGTTTTCTAATATATCGAAGTAGTCAGTAATTTTTGTCTCATCTGAGTCTACATACTGAACCGTTATTGGGTTTTTACTCTCAAGAATACCTTTTAAGTCTTCAATTCCTATCCATCCCATGTCGATGGTTGCCCTGTGTCCCATTAAGAACGGTGGGGTGAACAGAACCTTCAAGACTGCTTGATTGCCCATAAAATTTGATACGACGTATTTGTTCTTGAGTTCACCAATTTTTGGATTGTCGATGTACGTGTAGACGAAAGTGAGAAGATTACCTTTGTCACAGTGTCCCTTGACTAGTCTGACGTGTAGTCCGTCACCGTGTGTTACCTGACCATTAACGGTAGCGTGCAGCATTTTATCTGTTACGAAACCCACTACCCACTGGTCATCAATGCTCTCTTCAGCAACTGGTGTTGACGCTTGCACAGTTGATGCAACACCCATGGTGATTGCTACAACCAAAGCAATCTTTTTTATCAAATCGATTAACTTCATATATCGATCCTCAAACAAAAATGTGGTTTTGGGAAGGCAACTTAATTGGTCGCTTTTGAGGGTTCATAAATAGAACCAAAGACCAATTAGGAATGATGCTGATGTCAGAACTTCGCTGGGGTGTGAAACCACCCTTCAAAGGACTTAAACCAACTCCAACAGTCAAATCAGAACCCAGAAGGGATGCTGAGGAAATCCTGTTTGAGAATCTTGGACACCTTCATGAGACATGTGCCATC
>CACJUX010000104.1 GCA_902596655.1 uncultured SAR116 cluster alpha proteobacterium
GGCAGAGCATATGAGGTGTTAGGCCGACCCGCAGACGCAGTATCGGCAATGGTGAGCGCGGCCGACGCAGCACCACAGGATGCGGACCAGCAGATTGCAGGTTTGCAGACAATCATGACAAGCGGCCTTGACGGCCAATATATCACGCAGGCGTCACGGTTGATCGAGCGCGCCATACCGCTGGCATCGGGGCGGCTTGACCTTTTGTTTCTACGCGGTCATTTCGCCAAACTGGCAGGCAACACAAAAAAGGCGCGCGACCTGTGGCAGAGACTGCTGCAACGATTACCAGCAGACTCGCCCTTTGCCAACGAGCTGAAGTCCGCCATCGCCGCGTTGTAGACGGCAAAAAGCTAACGGGGTGCAACGTTAACCCACACAGATGTCACAAACACAAAGCTTTTCTAAAATTCATAATCCGAGAGCAGACTGAGATGACATTCTAGATTATCCGTAAGTAGCTTAATCAAACCCGGGCGATGTAATCACCCTCGCATTCAATCGCACCCGATGGCACGCCCGCACTACTGTCAATTGCGGCTATAACTCCGTCCACAATTTTCATTGTGCCATGTAGAACGGCGTCCTCAGTGATGATTTCGGCGTTGGCAAAAACTGTTTCTGTCATAACAGTGAAACTTCTCTATGATCTATTGCGAAGATAGTAAGGGTTTTATGTTTCATTTTTTTAGACCGGCTTTCATACCTAACGTTAATCTATTGCCTGTTAACTCTTCGTTGTTATTTCTTTTTTATCTCAGGGTTACGGGAGTCTAAAAATGAGCCGTGAATTTGTCCGCTATGCGTTGTATTTTCTGCCAGCCAAAGGCAGCAGTCTGGAAGATTTTGGCGATTCCTGGCTCGGCTGGAGCTTAACCGAAGGCAGAGTTGTTGCTCATCCCCAGATTGCCGATGTACCTATTGCCGCCATTACCGAAAGACCCCGCAAATATGGCTTTCACGGAACACTGAAGGCGCCGTTTCGTCTCGCTGAAGGAGTGCGTGAGAGCGACCTCGTTACCGAAGCGACAGCTCTTGTAAGCTCGAAACCAGCTTTTGAGATGCCCGCCTTGCAGATCACCAGACTTGGATCGTTCCTTGCCTTCATACCACAGCAGCCAAGTGCAGAACTGCAACAGCTTGCCAGTAGCCTCGTCCGGGAACTGGACACACTGCGCGCACCGCTGAACGATGCCGAGCTTCTGCGCCGGCGCAGTGCCGGTCTAACCCCAGCGCAGGAAATGTTGCTGACCAAATGGGGGTATCCTTACGTGATGGATGAATTTCGTTTTCATCTGACGCTGAGCGGTAAATTGCAGGTAACCGAGTTACAGAGTCTCAAATCTATTTTGCAAAACCATACATCGCACCTCACCCAGACACCTATCCACGTCGATGATGTTGGCTTGGTCGGAGAGGCAGAGGACGGGCGCTTTCATCTCATTCGCCGCCTTCCTCTGGCCGCTGCAAAGAGGTAATAAAGCTGGCAACGCTGGTGGCCAGCTCGCCATCATTGTTGATAATCTCGGCCGTTTCATCGGTGAAATCGACCTGTCGCTCCAGCCGTTTGGTAATCTCGCATGCTGTTTCGCGGCCTCGCTTATGAAGTCGTTCTGCAAGCACATCTGGTGAGACATCAATTACAAAAACCCGCAAATCCGGATAGATCTGCCGCATCGCCGGCAACGCAGCGCGTGATCCATTGAAAAGTACGGTGTCGCCTAACTCGACACGGGGTAGTACACTGGCCGGCACGCCGTAGGAGAAGCCATGCGCCTGCCAATGAAACAGGAAATGCCCAGCCTGTTGCAACGCGGCAAAGTCAGTATCTGTAACGCTATCATAATCCTCTGAGTCCTTGTGGGCGGGTCGGGGGAGTAGCCGGCGAGCCAAATGCACCTGTGGCATCGCTGCTGCAACACCACGCATCAGCGCATCCTTGCCAGCACCTGACGGGCCTAGGACGCAGACAAGTTGGCCCGGGCTGGGAGCCGTCATGCGGCAGCAAATTGACTGACGTCAATTTCCCTGTCACACACCGCTTCACGGGCTGCATGATCATGAAAAATCCCGATGATAGCACAGCCACGCTGTTTTGCGGCTTCAATCATATCAAGAACGGTTTGCCGATTCGCTGCATCGAGGCTTGCTGTTGGCTCATCAAGCAGCAGGGCCGGATAATCATAGGCGAACCCACGCGCGATATTCACGCGTTGCTGTTCACCCCCAGAAAAGGTCAGAGGCGACAGATTCCACAATGTTTCTGGAATCCGCAA
>CACJUX010000105.1 GCA_902596655.1 uncultured SAR116 cluster alpha proteobacterium
ATTGGCCCTCATCAGGAAGCGTATCTTTTGTGCGTGTCGGCCACTAAATCCCTGGCTTTTGTTCAGGTGAGACAAGGTAAAGACTCATCTTGCCTGCTGTCTTCTTTACCTCAGTCTTTGGCATGAAATTCACCGTCGATTTGTTTAAGTGAAATGGTGCCTCTAAATACGAAAAAAGGGACACCGTGATGGTTACCCCTGTATCTGTTAATACTTAACTAATGAATTATTGATTTTCAGATAGTTAAAGCGCAATTGGACCATTTATAACACCCGTTGGTTTCATGCCTGACGCCGACATCGCTAAGGCTCTAATTGTGTCAACGTTTGCATCCAGCAATTCTTGGCTGCTCCGGAGTGTCATGGTTCTAAGAGTATTTTCTTTGGTAACAGTAACACGGTTAATTACAGCACCATGTTTTTTCATTTCAGCCCAATTGGCTTTAATGCCATCAACTGCATTGTCGTTATTTCCGTCAAATTCCTAATCAGTAAAGAATATATACACTGTTCGCTCCTATGCTAGCTGCACCAAAACCTGCGACTTACTCTAGTTTTTGTTCGACGCGCATGATATTTGCAACTGTTGTTGGCTTACAGCAAGCGATCAGTCAATTTTGTTTTGTTTCTAGTTAAGCGATTACGAGACTAATGGTCGAGGAATAAGCTATGTCCAAAGAAACCCGCATTGTACTAATGGTCATTCTGGTATTTGTGTTCATCATGTTGATCACTACGCTGACAATGGAAAACCCTTACAGGAAAATTATGGATACGCCGGTTGTTTCTGATGAAGTGGTGTCTTTGGGCTCAAAAAAATGACTACCCTATGCATATGTGGAACATGCTGATTAGCTGCTTCCTTTATATTCGCATCTGGTGCGGGTAATTTCTAAATCTGCCACCCTTCGTCGCATTACCTTGTTTATAGAAAATCATTGGATATCTCTTAAACTAAGTAGGTGTTTTTAAGAGGAGGATACTATGTTTTTAACTGCAAAACTAAATTTGTTGTCTGGGATGGTCATAGGGGCTGGGGCTGTCTTGTTAATGAAACAATGCTGTAAGCAAAAGAAGCAACATCAAAAGACCAGCAAACATCATTCTTCTGAAGTAGGAAGCCCAATAGACGGCGAAACGTCATCTTAGGGAGTGTTTGTGACAACCAACAACGGAGTGACGTCATTTTGTAAATCATCAGAAGCAGCTTTTGTTACAAACAATTAATTTCTGTTGTTTTCCGTCACTCCTCGGTCACTCTTGACCCATGAAAGCCTTGTTTAATACAGCAATGAATGATGAGAATTTTTTGAGGGTGATACCCGATCGACGCCCCTTCTTACCGCGTGTTTGAAAGCGTCTTTTTGGCAAGCTACCTTTTTTGAAATCAGTAGCGAGGAAATCACTATAGTATTGCGCCAAGCGCTCAGTAAAACTGAAGTGTTCTGTTAGGTCATCAACATCAGATAGTTCTAAACTAAGGTCATCCATATCTACTTTAGTTTTGGATCTGAAAACCTTTCAATAACAAAAATTCTAAATCAATCCATGAGAAAGCCACATTCTGAACATGAAGATAATCCCAAATTGACTTTCTAATGGGATAGAGAGAGCAATGTTTCTTGCAATTGTGATGGTTTGTTCATTGGTGAGAGAAGGTGACTGCATGAAGTTCACTGATACTCGTGGGCCTTATTTATCAGAGAATGTCTGCATTGCTCGTGTTAATGAAATGATAGAAGACATTTCTCCCACCCTACCTGGTGAACCGAACAAGTTTATGTACAAATGTGATGATAAGATTGGTGAAGAGACCTAAAAGCGAGGTGAGCAAACAGTCTAGACCCTTTATACAGAGGGGCATTGAGCTTTACGAAGATAATAATACACCAATACACTAACGCCCAAAAATCTCAGGCACATCTAAATCAGGCCATATTTCAGCCCTCTTATCGGCATGAAACGATTAACCTTGTACGCTCTAGAATTCATCTCGTAGACTGAGAATTCTTTATTTTCTCACCTGATCATTTTAGTGTTGGACGAGAAACATAAATTGCAAGATTTCAGGGTAGAGTATGATTTCAGACAAAATTAATGATGTGATTACTAATGGTATGGGGCACATAGGATGTGTGTCGTCTTCCCTCAAGCCTTATCATGCCGACACCTTAGCTAATCTTTTTGACGAGAAAAAAAATGAAATAACATGCTGCTTGA
>CACJUX010000106.1 GCA_902596655.1 uncultured SAR116 cluster alpha proteobacterium
ATGAATGTGGGACAAATTTTGGAAACACATCTGGGCTGGGCTGCGCGCGGCCTTGGCAAACAGGTGGGAGCGGCTGCAGAGGCAGCTCGTGCTAATGCCAATACCAAGCCATTGCGTAAGCTTTTGTCAGAAATCTATCCGGAGGAGCAGTTCACAGTCGAAATTAAGGATATGAGTGATGCTCAGGTGATGGAGCAGGCGAGCATTCTTGAGCGGGGTGTGCCTATGGGGACACCGGTCTTTGATGGCGCGCGCGAGGCTGATGTCGTCGGCCTTCTGGAAAAGGCCGGTCTCAGTAAGACAGGCCAGGAATGGCTAACCGACGGCCGCACCGGCGAGGGTTTTGACCGTCCGGTGACTGTTGGTTACATCTATATGCTTAAGCTGCACCATCTTGTCGATGACAAGATCCATGCCCGCTCGATCGGTCCATACTCACTGGTCACGCAGCAGCCGCTGGGTGGTAAGGCGCAGTTTGGTGGACAGCGCTTTGGTGAGATGGAGGTCTGGGCGCTCGAGGCTTATGGTGCCGCCTACACGCTGCAGGAGATGCTGACGGTAAAGTCAGACGATGTTTCAGGCCGGACCAAGGTCTATGAGGCTATCGTCCGCGGTGATGATGATTTTGAATCCGGCATCCCCGAGTCATTCAATGTTCTGGTTAAGGAGCTGCGCTCACTCGGGTTGAACGTCGATCTCCATGAGGCTGAGTACTAGGCCTGCAGAATTATCCGGCTGGCTGATTGGACTAAAAAACGGGCTGGCTGCCTGACTACAACAAGCGGGTGGCCATTTTGCGAGAAACCCTAATGCAACACCAACAAATACGTTGGGGAGGCAAATAAATGAATGATTTGATGAACCCATTCGGACAGTCACAAGGTCCGCAGAGCTTTGACAAGATCCGCATCTCGATCGCTGCGCCGGAGCGCATCCGCTCATGGTCATTTGGAGAGATAAAAAAGCCGGAAACCATCAATTACCGCACGTTTAAACCAGAAAAGGATGGTCTTTTTTGCGCACGGATATTTGGGCCCGTCCGTGACTATGAATGTCTGTGTGGTAAATATAAACGGATGAAATATCGCGGTATTATCTGCGAGAAATGCGGTGTTGAGGTCACCCTTTCAAAGGTGCGCCGCGAACGTATGGGACATATCGAATTGGCGGCGCCCGTGGCGCATATTTGGTTTCTGAAATCACTTCCAAGCCGGATTGGTCTGCTCGTTGACATGACGTTGAAGGATCTTGAGCGGGTTTTGTATTTTGAGAATTTTGTCATCATCGAGCCTGGCATGACCTCGCTTGTAAAAGGCCAACTCCTAAGTGAAGAAGAATTCTACGACGCGCAGGATGAATTTGGCGATGACGCTTTTGAGGCCAGCATCGGTGCTGAAGCTATCAAGAAAGTGCTAGTTGACTTGGACCTTGAGCAAGAGCGTGTGAAAATCCGTGAGGAACTTGCGGAGACAGGTTCCGAGGCCAAGCGAAAGAAGCTGGTCGAGTCAGGCTGTCGGCCTGAATGGATGATCCTTGACGTTGTGCCGGTCATTCCACCCGAATTGCGCCCGCTGGTGCCATTGGATGGCGGCCGGTTTGCCACATCCGATTTAAACGATTTATATCGCCGCGTCATCAACCGTAACAATCGACTTAAGCGTCTTATTGAGCTACGCGCACCGGATATTATTGTGCGCAACGAAAAGCGTATGCTGCAAGAATCTGTCGATGCGCTATTTGACAATGGCCGTCGAGGCCGGGTGATTAGCGGTGTTAATAAGCGCCCATTGAAGTCGCTGTCGGATATGCTGAAAGGCAAGCAAGGTCGTTTCCGCCAAAACCTTCTCGGCAAACGTGTCGATTATTCAGGCCGTTCGGTGATCGTGGTTGGGCCTGAACTCAGGCTGCACCAATGTGGCCTGCCAAAGAAAATGGCTTTGGAGCTGTTTAAGCCTTTCATATATTCGAAACTTGAACTCTACGGGATGGCCAGCACCGTGAAGATGGCTAAACGGATGGTCGAGAAGGAACGACCCGAGGTCTGGGATATTCTGGAAGAGGTGATCCGCGAGCATCCGGTAATGTTGAACCGTGCACCGACGCTTCACCGGCTTGGCATTCAGGCGTTTGAGCCGGTGCTGGTCGAGGGTAAGGCAATCCAGCTTCACCCACTTGTCTGTAC
>CACJUX010000107.1 GCA_902596655.1 uncultured SAR116 cluster alpha proteobacterium
AGACGTTCGACCAATAACCATCATTTGGCTCCCTAACAACCTCAATGTTGATGCCAGCAGCCTTTGCAGACTCGGCCATAAGCGAACCAGCGTCGACAGCACCAGCAAAACCGGTATCAGCTGCATGGAACTTAATGGACAGGCCGTCATGGCCAGCCTTTTTCAACAGTGATTTAGCCAATTCTGGATCATATTGCCGCTGTGGAAGTTCATCAGTTGTTGCCCGATATATATTAGCTGGGCCTATCGGATTATCATTGCCGAGTTCACCATAGCCATAAAGGACTTTGTCCAACCAATCTTGCCTATTAACAATATGTTTTATGGCATTTCTCACATTTGGATCCGTGAAAGGCTCTTTGTCGCAATGCATTGGAAGAGTGATTTGTTTATTACCCGTTGAAATAAGGGTCTTTACATTCATCATCTTTCCAAGACGACCTGCCGTTTTAGGCGGCACGTTGTTTATACAGTCAATAGCACCAGTTGAGAGTGCCGACATTCTTGCTGTGGGATCGATGACGCCTATTGTCTCAACTTCATCAAACCATGCTTCGGTGTCTGCATTGTAAAAATTGGGATTTTTTGTCGTGAAGGCGCGAACGCCAGGGTCATATTCTTGCAAAACATAGGCACCAGCCCCAACGCCTGATTGCCAGTCAATTGTGCCATCCCCATTTGATGGGCAAATGTTTAGGTGATAGTCCGACAACGCCATGGTGATATCAGCGTTACCCTCATTCAACTCCATAACTACACCGTACTTTCCGTCGGCCTTAATGGATTTGATGCCTGCGACAATACCTTTAGCGGCAGAAGTGGAGTCTTCACCCATGTGGTGGCGAATTGAGTCCACCACGTCCTCTGACGTCATAGATTTTCCATTATGAAATTCAACGCCTTGGCGGACGTTAAACTTCCAGGTCTTTGCTCCATTCGAAGCTTCAAAGCTCTCGCAAAGATCTCCCTCAATTTGTCCATCAGGCCTTATTCGTGTCATATTTCCTCGGGTTTGGCCCATAAGCACATTGATGTTGAATGCATCCAAAATCTGGCCTGGGTCGAGCGTGTCGCTGGTAGAGCCACCTGTGATGCCAATTTTGAGACGACCACCAGCTTTTGGAGTAGCTGCCATCGCCTGCTCAACAATTGTCGAGGCACCAGCTAACGTAGCACCAAGTGCCACGGCACCGGTCATAAAGCCACGACGACTGATATTGCCAGCCAGAAAGCCAGCTTGCAGTTTTTCTGCTTTAATCTGATTTTCTTTGTCAGATATCTCCGCAGAAATATTATTAATCGGGTTTCTTGGTTCTTCCACTTTTTCCTCCCACAAGGTGTGATTGTTCATTTAGTAAAGGATGAAGGAACAAATATAGCAAGCCTTTAATCACTCCGAAAACTGCGTTATTGCAAAGAAAATGGACTGTCATTAATAAAATTGACCAATAGTAAAAAAACGCCAGCTTGCCTCTGCAACCTCCTGCAGGTTCATTATCCGTGAAAATTAATTTTATGGTTCTGCCAATGGACCTCAATTGTTTTTCAGATGCCAGCTGGATTTTCGACATCAGCACCGATGGCAGCAAGATCGGTGTAGCGATCTCCGATACGGTGGTGCGGACGTCCGCCTCAAGCGAGTCAAGCAGGGCAGCGGTGGTGGAATAGTCGAGGTCTTCATAGAAATCATCATTGACCTGCAGAATGGGCGCGTTGACACAAGCACCAAGACATTCCACCTCAAGCAGCGAGAAGCGGCCGCATTCAGAGGTCTCACCCGAGGAAATAGCATAACGGTCCTTGATGCAGCGCATCATCTCGTCGGACCCGCGCAGCCAGCAGGGAGTTGTCGTACAGGCCTGCAGGAAATATCTACCCACTGGCTTGAGGTTGAACATCGTGTAGAAAGTTGCGACCTCAAGCACCCTGATTTCAGCCATATCTAGCTTTTTTGCAATCAGTTCAATGGCTTTCATTGGGATCCAATTGTCATGCTGACGCTGGGCAAGTTGAAGCAGCGGCATCACCGCGCTGGCCTGTCGGCCCTTGGGATATTTGGCCACGATGCGCTTAATCTCTTTCTCATTCTCCGCTGAGAATTTGAAGCTGTCAGGCTGTTCATCTGCTAT
>CACJUX010000108.1 GCA_902596655.1 uncultured SAR116 cluster alpha proteobacterium
TGGCGGAATTGGTAGACGCGCTGGCTTCAGGTGCCAGTGACCATTAGGTCGTGGAAGTTCGAGTCTTCTCCTGGGCACCAAAACCATATCGGCTCTTCCTGATGAGACCGTTGAGAGATGAAGGCAAAGATGGCCGTCCACATCCACAATGATGATCTTCCCGGTGACCTTGATTTTGGTTACTCGGTCGCGATTGATACCGAAACCATGGGATTGAACCCGCATCGTGATCGGCTGTGCGTTGTCCAGATTTCTGCAGGTGATGGCGACGCACATCTCGTCAAACTCAGCCAGCCGAAAAAACCATGTCCTAATCTTGTGCGCCTTTTGACCAATCACGAGATTTTCAAGATATTTCATTTTGCCAGATTTGACATCGCTGTGTTGAACCAAAACATAGCGCGGATCCAAGGCCCCATCTATTGCACAAAGATTGCTTCTAAATTGTGCCGCACTTACACAGATCGACATGGCCTGAAAGATTTATGCCGCGAACTTCTTGGAATCGATATTTCCAAGCAGCACCAATCTTCAGACTGGGGGGCGGATGAACTGACCACAGACCAAACAGATTATGCCGCAGGCGATGTTTTGTACTTACATCGGATCAAAGCAAAACTTGACTCCATGCTGGTACGGGAAAAGCGCGAAACCCTCGCCGAAAGCTGCTTTGCCTTTCTTGCTACCCGCACTCAATTGGACCTCGATGGAGTTGCCGACACCGATATCTTTCATCACTAGGTCAACACTTAGGAAGATGTGATGACAAAACGACAACTAGACATAAATACTCAAAAGGTGAGGTTTACGCCTAAGCGTATAGCTGATGAAGACGATGAAGCGCGATCACTACGCCCCAGCATATTGTTTCTTGGCCTTGCATTGTGTTTGACGCTTGGCATTGCTGCTTGGCTTGGTCTGGTTGATACGAACGACGAAATTCGCGTTGAAATTACCGATATCTCATCAAGCAGCGACGGCAATATTGCCTTGACTGGCGCCCGTTATCGTGGCCACACCGAGTCAGGAAAAAAGTTTGAGATCATCGCCACAGCCGCTGTTGAGCAATCAGACAGTCAAGGAAATATTGATTTGAGCGAGCCAATCGCGACAATCTTTTCGGATAACGGCGATACGCTGAACATTACCTCACAGACAGGCGCCTATTCCCAGACTGGAAGCGGGGTTGCGCTGCGCGGCAATGTAATCGCAATTGACTCAGGCCGCGGCATGACGATGGAGACCGAAATGCTTGATGCCAATTTATCCTCTGGAGATTTGCAATCCACCGCAGATGTTCGTCTAACTTCCGACACTGCGCTTGTGTTGGCCGAGGGAATGCGGGTGTTTGGTGAGGGTGATTTGATTGTTTTCGTCGGAAAATCAAAGATGACGCTACACAATGCAGCAGCAAGTGATTAGGCTTTCGCTAACGCATTACCACCCCACGGAGGCATTTTAAGGCAATGATAAAAATGAGAAATGTTACCCAACAGGGAGCTGTTAAAACAAACAGATATTTGCAGGTGGTCCTCACCCTATTTCTCGCCAGTATTTTTATCATTCCACTCTCTGAGAAGAGCATCGCACAAGAGGAAACACCTTTAATTGTAGAGGCGGATGAACTTCTGGAGTGGGATCAGAAAAAGGGCACCTACAGTGCGACAGGCAATGCAGTAGCAAAACAGGCGAAACAGCAAATCAAGGCTGAGGAGTTGGTTGCCTCCTACGACCCAGACAGTGAGAGCCGCAAAATCACTCTGATTGTTGCAACCGGTGCCGTTGAATATGAAGACGGCACATCGACAGTAAAGGGTGACAAGTTGACATATTATATAGTTGCTGAGCGTTATTTGGTAGAGGGTTCAAATTCATTCGTCACCGGCCCAAACGGAACAATGCGCGCATCCAAATCCATTGAGCTTTTGTCATCAAACCCGGAAAAGCAACTACTGACCGCGATAGGTGCGGCGCACTATACCGACGCCGAAGGGCAAATAGTCCAGGGGGAGACGATCAATGC
>CACJUX010000109.1 GCA_902596655.1 uncultured SAR116 cluster alpha proteobacterium
TGCGTGAAGAGAAATATTTTTGTCGATACTTAACCACATACACGATACAAAATATATATCTTGAGTGCTGAGAATAACGGGGCAGTTGGAAGAGCGTTTAGATGCCAGATAAAAAAATGGTGATTGTTACCGGCGGTAGTCGTGGAATTGGCGCTGCAACCTGTGAAAAATTGTTGTCCAAGGGCTATGGCGTTATTTCACTTAGCCGCACTGAACCTGCGTCGACAGATATCGTGCACCTGCCCTGCGATTTAACAGATACCGATGGCAGGCGCGCCGTGTTCGCAAATCTGAGCAAACGGGACGATGTTTTTGGATTGGTGAATAATGCTGGAGTTGCGACACCAAATTTAATTAAGGAATTTGACCACCAGATTTATTCAGGAGTAATGGATGTGAACACTACATCGGTGGCTGAGTTGTCTGCAGCTGTCGTTCCCTCACTAATTAAAAATAAACAAGGACGGGTGGTCAATATTTCCTCTGAATTAATTTTGGGTTTCGCAACACGCACGGCCTACTCAGCATCAAAAGCGGCCGTTGCAAGTTTCGCAAAAACCTGGGCTCTCGAACTAGGGCAATACAATATCTGTTGTAACGCTATTGCGCCAGGCCCCGTGGAGACAGAGTTGTTTGTCAAAAACAATCCGCCCGGCAGCGCAATCCGTCAACAAAAGCTTGACAAAATTCCCCTCGGCCGTTTTGGCCAGCCTGAAGATGTGGCTAACATGGTGGCATTTCTCATGTCAGAAGAAGCCAGCTTTATCACCGGACAGACGCTTTATGTCTGCGGCGGATCAAGCCTCGGTTCAGTGCCGATCTGATTTCGTTTCATGGTAACAGCAACAACACCAAGAATGATCAATCCAACGCCAACCATATCAAAAGTTTCATAACGTTCACCAAATGCAATCACCCCAACGAATATGCCGAACGCAACCATCAGATAGGCCGCCGCTGAGTAAATCACAGGTCCATATTTTGAGATGATGTAAAAAGAGAGATAATAAGCCAGACCCGAAATGAAACAATGTAGCATGAGAAAGATAAAGGCTGGGTTTTGTGTGGTGCTGGATATTAGAGACAGATCATGACCGACCAGGATATAAAGCCAAATTGGCAGCGACCCGAAAATCATCATCCATGCAGCAGCCTGCATGCGGGATAAGCTGTCGGGCAGATACAGCGATATGTAGACCACATTTGAAGCATAGAAAAAGGTGGATAACAGTATGAGAGCTATGCCAACGAAAGACGCAGTGATCAGCGCCTCTTCTGTTATTCCGGCACCTGCAATCAAAGCGACACCCATGAGGCCAAATAAAACACCCATGAAGCGCCCGATTGCGAATGTCTCCTGTTTAAATATCAGTGAAAGCACATAAATGATGATAGGGACCCCGCTGATCATTGCAGAGGCGATGCCAACATCCACGCTCTTGATACCGTTAAAGAAAACTATATGTGGAACAGTGATGCCGACAAATCCGCCGATTAACGAAAACCGCACGACCTGCCCTGTCAAGGGTGTGGTCCAGCCAAGGACGCGGCTGACCAAAATGAGCAGCAAACCTCCAAAAAGCGAAATGGAGCCTGCATATAAAATTGGATCAATTCCGCCTAGGACCACTATTTTTGAGATGGCAGGCACGCTGCCACGCACAGCGCCAAGTGCACTAACAAATAACAGAGCGGTCAGGGTGTAACGTGAAATTATGATTCGGTCCTCCGTGGGGAGTTGAAAGTAGCTAAACCGAGCGACAAACATACGGTAAAGTCTACCAACCGGCGTATTTCTGAATGCCCCGTTTGTAAACCATCTTAATCAGTAACACTTTTTTTCAGAGGCGATGCATTGAAATGGTAGCGAAACAAAAAGTTCTCATAAAGGCAATGCGATACGAGGCAAAAGGAATATTGAGTGTCGAAATGGTCTCCGCACAGGCTGATAACCTTATCCCTTTCAGCGCGGGTGGTCATATCGACGTGTTTCTCCACGACGGTCTGGTG